>NZ_JBWKLQ010000006.1:351402-367481 GCF_056429965.1 Streptomyces sp. NPDC046122
CCCATCTTTTCCTCACGCCCCACAACCCCCCCCCCCTCCCCCCCCCACCCCCCCCCCCCCCCCCCCCCCCCCCCCCCCCCCCCCGCGGCCGCCGTGTCAGTGGGCGGTGGCCGGGATCTGGTCCGGGATCTCCGGGTGGGTGGGGGGCTCCTCCTCGCCGGCCCTCTTTCCGAGGTGGTTGAAGGCCAGGTTGAGGACGATGGCGACCACGCACCCGGTGCTGATGCCGGAGTCGAGGACGACCAGCAGGTCCTCGGGGAAGGCGTGGTAGAAGGTCGGCGCGGCGATCGGGATGAGGCCGATGCCGAGGGCCGCGGCGACGATCAGCGCGTTCTCGCCCTTCTCCAGCGCGGCGGTGGCGAGGGTCTGGACGCCGCTCGCCGCGACCGTGCCGAAGAGCACGATTCCGGCGCCGCCGAGCACCGGCAGCGGTACGAGGGCGATCACGGAGGCCAGCACCGGGCACAGGCCCAGCAGGATCAGGATGCCCCCGCCGGTGGCGACGACGAACCGGCTGCGGACCTTCGTCATGGCGACCAGGCCGATGTTCTGCGCGAAGGCGCTGCACATGAAGCCGTTGAACAGGGGGCTGATCGCACTGCCGAGGGTGTCGGCCCGCAGACCGCCCTCGATGGTCTTCTCGTCGGCCGGGCGGCCGACGATCTTGCCGAGGGCGAGCATGTCGGCCGTGGACTCCGTCATGCAGACCAGCATCACGATGCACATGGAGATGATCGCGGCGATCTCGAACTGCGGGGCGCCGAAGTGGAGGGGGGTCGGGAAGCCGACCAGGTCGGCGTTCTTTATGGCGTCGAAGTTCGTGATGCCCACGGGGATCGCGATGAGCGTGCCGGCGACCAGGCCGAGGAGGATCGCGATCTGCTGGAGGAAGCCGCGCAGGAGTTTGCGCAGGGCGAGGACGATGACGAAGGTGACCGCGGCCATGCCGATGTTGGTCATCGAGCCGTAGTCGTCGGCCTGGGGGTTGCCGCCCTGGGACCAGTTGAACGCGACCGGCAGCAGGGACACACCGATCAGGGTGATGACGGTGCCGGTGACGACGGGTGGGAAGAAGCGGACGAGCTTGCAGAAGTACGGGGCCGCGAAGAAGCCCAGGACTCCGGCGACGATGATCGCTCCGAAGATGATAGGGATCGCGTTGTCGCCCTCGCCCTTGCCGATGGCGATCATCGGGGTCACTCCGGCGAACGAGACGCCGTTGACGAAGGGCAGCTTGGCGCCGATCTTCCAGAACCCGAGGGTCTGGAGCAGCGTGGCTATGCCCGCGGTGAAGAGGCTGGCCCCCATGAGGAAGGCCGTCTCCTTGGCGTCGAGCCCCACGGCGGGGCCGACGATCATCGGAGGGGCCACCACGCCCGCGTACATCGCGGCCACGTGCTGGAGGCCGCTGGTGAACATCTTGCCGGGCGGGAGTTTCTCGTCGACCGGATGCTTCGGTTCGGAGCCGGACGGGGGTCCGGACTGGGGGTCGGATTCGGCGGATGCAGCTTTGCGAAACCTGGGCTTGGCGGCCACGGCGGTTCCTCCGGTCGGTTACACGCCAGCGCGGACGTGGATGTCTTGGAGGTGGTGCGGAGTGGGGCGTTGGAGCAGGTGGAGCAGACGTGCATGTCGCATGGGGGGTGTGGCGGAGCGGCGGGGCCGCGCCCGGTGACGTGTGATCACCGTCCCCGGGGGTGCGGGCACTTGGGCGCGCACCCCCGGGCACAGCTGCCGTGGACCCCGCTCGGGCCCGCGGCCGCCGGCTGAGGGCCGTCCCCCTCAGCCGGACTTCCAGGGGGGACGGTCAGCCCTGCGCGACGATGCGCGCGAGGCGCTGCGCCTCGGTCCGCGCGTCCCGTGCGACGGCTTCCTCGTCCACCGTGACCAGGTGGTTGTCCTCGACGACGGGCTTGCCGTTGACGAGCGACAGGGTGACCGGGGCCGCGGCGCCGAAGACGATCGCGGTGACCGGGTCGGCGATGGTGGAGTGACCGAGTCCGTCGATCTTCCACATCACCAGGTCGGCGAGCTTGCCGGCCTCGAGCGAACCGATCTGGTCCGCGCGGCCGAGCACCTGGGCGCCGCCGTAGGTGCCGAGGCGCAGCGCCTGGCGGGCGTTGAGCGCGGCCTCGCGGTGCGCGCCGAGGCGGTTGATCAGCAGCGCGTTGCGGAGCTCGGTGTGCAGCTCGCCCGACTCGTTGGACGCCGTGCCGTCGACGCCGAGGCCGACCGGCACGCCGGCGGCCAGCATGTCCGGTACGCGGGCGATGCCGGCCGCGAGGCGGGCGTTGGAGGACGGGCAGTGGGCGACGCCCGTGCCCGTACGGGCGAAGGCGGCGATGTCGGAGTCGTTCATGTGGACGCAGTGGGCCATCCACACGTCGCTGCCGAGCCAGCCGGTCGACTCGAAGTAGTCGGTCGGGCCCATGCCGAACAGTTCCTTGCAGAACTGCTCCTCCTCGACCGTCTCACTGCCGTGGGTGTGCAGGCGCACCCCGAGGCGGCGGGCCAGTTCGGCGCCCTGCTTCATGAGTTCGGTGGAGACGGAGAACGGCGAGCAGGGGGCGACGGCCACCTGCGTCATCGCGTCGAAGGAGGCGTCGTGGTGCTTCTTGACGGTCTCCTCGGTCGCGGCGAGAGCGCCTTCGAGGGTCTCGACGGCGAAGTCCGGCGGCAGGCCGCCGTCCTTCTCGCTGCGGTCCATGGAGCCACGGGCGAGGGTGAAGCGTACGCCCATGTCGGAAGCGGCGCCGATGACCGCGCCGGACAGGTCGCCCGAGCCCTTGGGGAAGACGTAGTGGTGGTCCATCGCGGTGGTGACGCCGCCGCGGGCCATCATCGCCAGCGAGCCCTGGGCCGCCGCCTTCACCATGGCCTCGTCGATGCGCGCCCAGGTCGGGTACAGCGCGACCAGCCAGTTGAAGAGGTTGTGGTCGGTGGCCAGACCGCGGGTGATCCACTGGTAGAAGTGGTGGTGGGTGTTGACCAGGCCGGGCGTCACCAGGTGGCCCGTGCCGTCGATCCGGCGTACGACGTTGTCCAGGCCCTCGGGGGCCTTGCCGGCGCCGATCGACTCGATGCGGTTGCCGGCCACCACGACGTGACCCGAGGCGTACTCGGTGTCGTTGGCGTCTACGGTGGCGATGGCACAGTTCTCGATGATGGTGCGCGCGGCTGCCGATGCTGCCATGGTGCGTCCTTCTCTCAGTGATGTGGGCACGGCAGGACCCTAGGAGGATTTGAGTGCCGCAGCCGCGTGGCTCCGGGTGCCGAGATGGTGAAAGAACAGGTTGAGCAGGACCGCGACCAGGGCGCCGGCACTGATTCCGGAGCCGAGCACGGTCTGGGCCCAGGCGGGGAAGTCCGTGTAGAACGTGGGCGCGGCGAGCGGGACGATGCCCGCGCCGAGCGCGACCGCCACGAGGATGATGTTGGAGCTGTCGTCCAGTCCGGCCTCGGAGAGCGTACGGATGCCGCTGACCGCGATCGAGCCGAAGAGGACGATGCCCGCGCCGCCGAGTACCGGCATCGGGACGGTGGAGACGACCGCCCCGAGCACCGGGAAGGCGCCGAGGACCAGGAGCGCCCCGCCGGCCACGGCGACGACGTACCGGCTGCGTACGCGGGTGAGCGTGACGACGCCGACGTTCTGGGCGAACGCGCTGGTCGGAAAACCGCCGAAGACCGGACCGAACAGGGTCGCGATGCCGTCGGTGCGCAGACCGCGGGTGATGGTTCGCCCGTCGGTCCTGCGGTCGCAGATCTCACCGAGTGCGAGCATGCCGGCCGACGACTCGGTCATCAGGACGAGCATCACGATGCACAGCGACAGGATCGCGGCGGGGTGGAACTCGGGGGCGCCGAACGCGAAGGGTGCGGGCAGCGCCGCGACCGGCGCGGACCTCAGGGCGCTGAAGTCCGCCATCCCGAAGGGGATCGCGGCGAGGGTGCCGACGACCATGCCGAGCAGCAGCGCGACCTGCTTGACGAAACCTTTCCCGAAGCGCTGGACGAGCAGCACCACCACCAGGGTGAAGGCGGCCAGGGCCAGGTACTTCATGGCGCCGAAGTCGGCGGCGGTCCGGTCGCCGCCCTGGGCCCACGTGACGGGCACGGGCATCAGTGTGACGCCGATGAGCGTGATGACTACGCCGGTGACCAGGGGCGGGAAGAAGCGGAGCAGCCGGCCGAAGAAGGGTCCGACGGCGAGGCAGAAGACTCCGGCGACCATCACCGCGCCGTAGATCGCGGGGAGCTGGTGCCCGGGGGCGCTGGTCTCGGCGATGGCGAGCATCGGGGCGATGCCGGCCGAGGAGGCGGCGTTGACGAACGGCAGCCGGTTTCCGGCGAAGCCTCCGATGCCGATGGTCTGCAGGATGGTGGCGAGACCGGCGATGAGCAGACTGGCGGCGATCAGCCGGGTCATGCCCGCGGCGTCCAGGCCGACGGCCTGGCCGATGATGAGCGGAGGGGTGACGACGCCCGCGTACATGGCGGCGATGTGCTGGAGCGCGGCGGGGACGAGCCGCGAGGTGGAGAGCTTCTCGTCCACCGGGTGGACGACCGGATCGACGACCGGTGCTGCCGGTGGGACGGAACACGGGCCGTCGACTGCTTCTGCCGGCCCCGTTGCAGGCTGTGCCATGGGGGGTTCCCTCCGGTCCGGTGCGCCCCCGCCCTACTGCTCGGGGCGGGCGGGGGCGTACCGGTCCCGCGTCAGAGGTTGGTCATGTCGACCGGGATCTTCGGCTCGACGCCGTCCCGCAGGATGGTGGCCTCGATGAGGCCGTACGGGCGGTCGGCGGCGAAGTAGACCTCGTTGTCGTTCTTCAGCCCGAAGGGCTCGAGGTCGACCAGGAAGTGGTGGTTGTTCGGCAGCGAGAAGCGGATCTCGTCGATCTCGCTCCGGCTGTTGATGACGCGCGAACCCATCTGGTACAGGGTCTGCTGGAGCGAGAGCGAGTACGTCTCGGCGAAGGCCTGGAGGATGTGCTTCTTGGCCTGCGCGTACGACTTCTCCCAGTTGGGCATCCGGTCTTCGTCGCTGGTCCAGTTGTAGCGCCAGACAGAGGCGACGTCGGTGCACAGGATGCGGTCGTACGCCTCCTTGAGCGTCGTGTACCGGTCCTTGACGTAGCCCCAGAACTCCGAGTTCGTGGAGTTCATGACCGTGAGGTCCTTGAGGCCGGAGAGGACCTCCCAGTTCTCACCGTCGAAGGTGATCTGCGTGGTGCGCAGCTCCTGGCCCTGACGGACGAAGGAGTGGTTGACCTCGTCGGAACCGATGAACTTGGAGTTGTTGTCCGAGGTCGCGATGCGGTCCCAGGCGTACTCCTCGATCCGGATCCGGGCGCGCTTGATCGGCTCCTGCGACGTCACGAAGTGGCGCGCGAGGTGGATGCCGAACTGCTCGGCGGACTCGATGCCGTACTCCTTGGCGAACGCGTACACCGTGTTCTTGGTGGTGTCCGTCGGCAGGACGTTCGCGTTGGATCCGGAGTAGTGCACGTCGTCCATGTCGCCGGAGAGGGCGACGGAGACGTTCAGGTCCTTGATGTGGTGGGTGTCGCCGTCCCGCGTGATCTTGACGACGCGGTTCTCTGCTTTGCCGTACTGGTTCTGGCCGAGAATCGTGGGCATGTCGGTGCTAGCTCCCTCGGTATACGGAGTAGCCGAACGGGTTGAGCAGCAGCGGTACGTGGAAGTGTTCGCCCGGTACGACGGCGAACGTGATCGCCACCTCCGGGAAGAACGCGCCGCTGTCCCTTACGCGGGGGGCGTCCTGCTGTGCCTCGGCTTGCTTCTTGGAGAAGTACGCCTCGGTCTCGAAGTCGAGACGTACGTGGGTCGTGCCTTCCGGCAGGGCCGGCAGGTCCTTGCAGCGCCCGTCCGCGTCGGTCGCGGACCCGCCGAGTGCCACCCACTCGGCGTCACTGCCGCTGCGGGCGGTGAGCGAGATGGCGACGCCCTCGGCGGGGCGTCCGATGCTGGTGTCCAGGATGTGGGTGGACACCGAAGCAGTGGTCGCGGTGCTCATAGTGCTCAGTCCTCTTCTGCGAGACGGGTCAGCCGGATTCGGTTGATCTTCCCGAGTTCGGTGCGCACGATCTCGCGCTCCTCCTCGGCGGTGTTGCCGATCCGGTTCCGCATCGCGTCACGCATCTGCTCACCGGTCGCACCGGTGGCGCAGATCAGAAAGACATGTCCGAACTTGTCCTGGTAGGCCAGGTTCAGTTCGAGCATCTCGGCTTTCAGTTCCTCGGACGCTCCGGCCATCCCCCGCTGTTCGCGGGCGGACGTCGGGTCACCGGGCTTCGGCCGGCCGATCGGCGCGTGGCCCGCCATCGCTTCGGCCAGATCCTCGGCGGTCAGTTCGGCCATGGCGGCGTCGCTGGCGAGGAAGAGGTCTTCTGCGGTGGCGTACGGGCGCTGGGCGAGCATCTTGCTCCCCCACGCCGAGCTGGCGCACACCTCGTGCAGCGCGGCCGAGGCCGCACTGTCCGCCGAGGTGTTGAACCGGGCGAGGCCCGGTGTCGAACCTGAAGTCACGGGAGCCTCCGTGGCCTTGTGCTGGACGGGCTGGGCATAGCTAACGCCCTCAGGAACAGCGCGTCAACACTTTGTTGAAATCTCGCGAACGCAAAAGCCGCCGACCCGTTGTCCGGACGGCGGCCCACGCGAATGATCGATCAAATATGCCCACCTTGTGGACAGCCCGGCTAGTCGCTCTTGCTGCCGTTTTCCCTGTTCAGGTAGTTGTAGACGGTGAAGCGGCTGACGCCGAGCGCGCTCGCCACCGTCTCCACCCCGTGCCGTACGGAGAACGCCCCGCGCGCCTCCAGGACCCGTACGACCGACTGCTTCTCCTTGCGCTCCAGCTCCGACAGCGGCATGCCGTGCCGCCGCTCCATGGCCGCGAGGATGTGGTCGAGGGAGTCCGAGAGCTGCGGAAGCCGTACGGCGACGACGTCGCGGCCCTCCCAGGCCAGCACCACGTCGTCGCCGCGCGCCTGCTCCGGCACCATCATCTCGCCGCCCATGGCGTCGACCAGCGGCTTGACCGCGGTGACGAAGGGGTGGTCCTCGGGTCCGCCGGGCTCGCTCACTTCTCGTCCTCCCCGATCACGTTGACCTGCAACGAGACCCGGGTGGCCCCCGCGTCCAGGGACCTGCGCAGCAGCGCGTCGACGGCGGTCAGCACCGCGTCCGCGCCGCCCTCCGCGGTGTTCCCGAACGGGCCCACGTCCACAGCGTCCAGCTCGGCCACCTGGATGACCTCGCGGGCAGCCAGCGCGTGCGCCGGCGCCTCGTCGAGGTCGAAGGGCTCGGTCGTGAACTCCACTCTCAATCGCACCATGCCCCCACGGTACTGGCGGGGACCACGGGCGCGTCAGCCGGTCGCCAGAGCCGTCGTCGGCGAGACCCGCGCGGCGCGCATCGCCGGGTACAGCCCGGCCACGGCACCGATGACCAGGGTGCCCGCCGCGCCCGCCAGCACCACGCTCGCGGGCAGCGCCACCGGCCAGCCGCGGTGACCGGCGTACGCCGTGGTGATCAGCAGCCCGAGGGCGGCGCCGCCGCATCCGCCGAGGCCGGAGAGCACCAGGGACTCGGTGAAGAACTGGTTGCGGACCTGGCCGCGGGTGGCCCCGAGGGCCCGGCGCAAGCCGATCTCGCCGCGCCGCTCCAGCACCGCGATGACCATGGTGTTGGCCACGCCGATCCCGCCGACCAGCAGCGCGACCGCCCCGATGCCCAGCAGCAGCCCGGTGAACGCCTCGTCGGCGGCGAGCTTCGCGGCGAGCGCGTCGGAGGGGCGGGCGACCCGCACCGCGTCGGGCTGCTCGGGATTGACCGTACGGGCGAGGACGTCCCGTACGTCGCCCACGGCGTTCTCGTCGGCCCGCACGTAGACGGCGGTGGGGTGGCCGTCGAAGCCCAGGGTCCGCTCGGCGGCGGCGAAGCCGATCAGGGCCGCGCTGTTCAGTTCGGGCGCGAGGACGACCGGCTCGATGACCCCGACCACCGTGAACGGGTGGCCGCCGATCTCGACCTGGACGTCGGGATGGGCGCGTACGACGCCCAGCCTGCGGGCCGTGGCGGACCCGAGGACGACCGCCGGGTACTCGGCGGTGGCCCGGTTCAGCCAGGTGCCGCTGGAGGTGCGCACGCCCAGGGTGGCCAGCAGGTCGGGGTGGGCGGCGAAGACCTCCAGGGCGTTGGTCTCCTCGCGGGGGATCAGATCGGAGCGGTACACCTCGGCGTCGACCCTGCCGACGGCGCTCACCTCGCTGACCGGCGGAACGCGCCGCACGGTCGCGCTCACACCGGCGGGGAACTTCGCCTCCCCGCCGGTCAGCGACTCCCCCGCCTCGGCGTGCAGCAGGTTGGTGCCCAGGGTGTCGAGGGTGGCCTGGAGTTCGGCGCGGCTGGAGGTAGAGATGCCCACCACGGCGACCATGGCGGCGATGCCGATGGAGATGCCCGCTGCGGACAGGACGGCCCGCAGGGGCTTCGCGCGGAGCCCGGACAGGCTGAGCCGCAGGACGTCGAGCGGGCCGAGACGGGCGGGGCGGAGCCGGGGGCGGGACGGGCCGGCGGGCGAGGGAGCCGTGGGCGGCGGGCCGGGCGGGGTCATCGGGGGGCCTCCTGGGCGGTGCGGGGGGCCGCGCCGCGGCTGTCCTCGACCAGCCGTCCGTCGCGCATGACCACGCGGCGCGGCAGTCGGGCGGCGAGGTCCGTGTCGTGGGTGATGACGACGACGGTCGTGCCGTCGGCGTTGAGTTCCCGCAGCAGCTCGACGACGAGCGCCCCGGACGCGGTGTCGAGCGACCCGGTGGGTTCGTCGGCGAGCAGCAGGGAGGGGCGGCCGGCCACCGCGCGGGCCAGGGCGACACGCTGGCGCTCGCCGCCGGACAGCTCGTGCGGGCGGTGCCGCAGCCGGTGGCCGAGGCCCACCCGGCGCAGGCTCGCGACGGCGGCCGCGGTCCGGGCCCGCCGGGACAGTCCGGCGTACAGCAGCCCCTCGGCCACGTTGTCGACCGCGCTCACGCCCTGGGTCAGGAAGAACTGCTGGAAGACGAAGCCGATGTGCTCGGCCCGCAGCGCGGACGACTGGCGGTCGGACAGCCGGTCCACGGGGTAACCCGCGATGCGGACCCGCCCCGCGGTGGGCCGGTCGAGCGTGCCGATGAGGTTGAGCAGCGTGGACTTGCCGGACCCGGAGGGGCCGACCACGGCGAGGAGCTCGCCGGGCAGGACCCGCAGGGACAGATCGCGGACGGCGTGCACGGGCGGGGCGCCGGGGTAACTGCGGGTCACCGCGGCCAGGTCGACGACTGGCTCGGCCGCGCCCGCCCCCGGCTCGGCGGCGGGCGCGTTCGGGGACTCGCTGACGGCGTTCACAGCGCGGGGGTCCCGACCCTGAGGCCCTCGGTGAGGCCGGGGCCCGAGACCTCGACGCGGCCGCCGCTGAACAGGCCCGTCGTGACCCGCAGGATGCGGCCCGGGTCGCCGGGGCCGTCCCCGGCGACCTGCACGCCGTACCCGCCCTCGCGCAGGGCGAGCAGCGCGGCGACGGGCACGGACAGGACGGCGCGGCGCCGCTCGTTCTCGGCCTCGACGCGGACCGGCGCGTACGTCAGTGATCCGGCGGCCTTCTGGTCGGCCAGGGCGATCCGCACGGTGACGGTGCGGTCGCCGCCCTGGCCCTGTCCGCCGCCCCCTCCGTCTCCCCCGCCGTCGTCGTCACCGCCCTTGTCGCCCCCGCCGCCGGTGGTGACGACGGTGCCGACCGACGTCACCCGGCCCGCGACCGGCTCGTCGCGGCCCGGGAGGGTGACGGTGACCTTCTTGCCCACGGACAGCAGGCGCTGCTGGGACATGGTGGCCTTGACCGTCACGGTCCGTTCGGCCCTGGTCGTGACCACGACGGGGCTGCCGTTCCGCGCCTCGTCGCCCGGTTCGCGGTCGGTCGCCCCGGCCCGTACGGCCTGCCGGGCGAACAGGACGCGGCCGAGTTCCAGGCGGCCGGTCTGCGGCAGCCCGAGGGAGCGCTGCCAGCGTTTCACCGCGTACGCCGTGTTGCCGGTGTACGTCTCGTCCACCGTGAAGCCGGTGTGGCCGAGGGCGGCGAGGTTCTTCTCCAGCTGGCGTACGTCGCCTCCGTCGGACATGCCGGGTGCGAAGGCCCGGTAGGCGGGGATCCGCCCGTACAGCAGCACCACGGGCTTCTCGTCGACGCGGTAGAGGACCTCCCCCCGGGAGACGGTCGCTCCGGGGCGGGCCGTCCAGGTCACGGTGCCGGTCAGGCGGTTGGGCAGGTACACCTCGTCGGCGTACTCCAGCGTCCCGTCCAGGGTCTCCTTCGCCGCCAGGTCGCCGCGGGTCACGGGGGCGGTGGCGGCGGCCGGCGGGAGCTCCGGCGGGGGCGCTCCGTCGGCGCGGTCGCGGACCACGACGACCGCCGCCGCGCCGGCGGTCAGCACGACCACGCAGGAGACGATGAGCCGGCGGGCACGGCGGGGACGCGGCGGCAGGTCCTGGGACTCACCCTCGGCCGGGGTCGCGGCCGTCGTCATGCCGGCTGTCACCGCCCGGCACCCGGCACCGGGCCGGCTTCCTTGTAGCACTCCTTCGACGCCTTCTCGTGCGCCGCGCGCTGGTCCTCCGCGACGTTTCCGATCTTGAAGCCCTTGTCGCGCAGACAGCGTTCGACCTTGAGGCGCCACACCTTCTGCTCCTCGGTCTCCTTGCCGCCGCCGGCCGCCCCGCCGCCGCCGCTGCCGCCCGCGTCCATGTACTGCTTGCAGGCGTTCTGCGCCTTGCTGATCTTGGCCTGGTCCTGGGTGTCCGTGACCTGGATGGAGACGTTCCCGTTGGTCTCGGGGTCGTCGACCTCGATGTCGTTCTCGCGCAGGCACCGTACGAACTTGAGCACGTCGGCGTCCGGATCACCGGCGCCGGGCTTTTCTGCCGTGCTTCCGGCCGACGGCTCACCGCCGGCGGACGGTACGTCCTTTTTCTCGCCCCCGCCGCATCCGGTCAGCAGAGCGAGCGGAAGGAGTACGGCGAGAGAAGAGACGCCCAGCCGGGCTAAAGGTTGCAGTTTCAACGTGAGCTCCCTCGTCGAATTCGGGTGTGTCCCATGAATAGCAAGCCGGCCCGGAGAGATCGCTGAGAGATTTATGAGATTCACCTGAGAAGAACGGGAAGTGATCATTCCTTCGGCGCACGCCTTCGAGCGAACTCACCGAAACACGGGAAAAACGCGGGAAAGCCGAATCCAGGACCGTACGAACGGTCGTGGATTCGGCCTTCGTCAGGCGGAGCCGCCCGGCCGCGCCGGGCGGCGGGGATCAGCCGCCGATCGAGCCGCCCCAGACGGCGTTGGTGCCGGAGGGGCAGGTCAGCGTGTGGTTCCAGGTGCCGTAGTAGTACGTGCCGAAGGTGTACCGGTAGCCGTTCGAGCAGTCCACGTAGACCCGGTAGCCGTTGCCGGAGCAGGTCATGTAGAAGTTTCTGCCGGAGCGGCTGCCGTTCCAGCAGCTGGCGTTGATGTTCACGTCACCCTCGGACGCCGCCGCGGCGCCGCCCGCCTTGCTGAGGGACTTCGTGCCCACGCCCGACTTGACCTGCCCCTTCGACGACTGCGAGCTGGAAACCGCCTGGCCGTCCCCCGTTGAAGCCGCGCTTGCGGCGGGCGCGATGCCCACCCCGGCGCCCAGCATCAGCATGGCGCCGGCCCCGACGAGACCCAGATTTTTGCGGATCGTCATCATTTCCCCATTCAACGCGTCTTGTTGAACCGTTGCCCACTCGGTGAGCGAGCGACGCGATTCTGCTCGGGGCATTGAGGGCGTGTCAATTCTCATTTCCTTCTCATGAAGGCGCCCCGCAGTGCGAATAAGTCATTCCGCAAAGGTCCAGGCCACACCGCGGGCGGCGGACGCGAAAACCTGTTCCCGCCGGTAAAGAACCCGGCGGGGAAAATGAACTATGCATTCCCTGTGCGGCCCCTGTGAGTCGCGGCCGGATATCGGCCATATGCAGACCGGTCGTGGCGGAAGGCGGCCCGTCGCGTCTCGGCCACCCCCTCCGGCACCCCCGCCCCGGCAGCACCCCGAGCACCTCCGAGGCGTCCGGCCCGGCCGTGCCCTCTTGACAGGTCTCCGTGCCACCATGCAACATTCCATCAGGCAGAAAACAACTTCCGCGATACGGAAGGAGCGCCGAAACCCTCATGGGCTACACGGACCAGCGCTTCGATGTGAACCTCTCGATCCTCTTCACGGAACTCCCGCTCCTGGAGCGCCCGGCGGCCGCCGCCGCGGCAGGCTTCAAAGCGGTCGAGCTGTGGTGGCCCTGGATCGAGACCCCCACCCCCGACCAGGCCGAGCTCGACGCCCTCAAGAAGGCGCTCGACGAGGCCGGCACCCAGCTGGTCGGCCTGAACTTCTACGCCGGACAGCTTCCCGGCCCGGACCGCGGCGCCCTCTCCGTGCCCGGCGAGGAGTCGGACCGCTTCCGCGCCAACATCGATGTGGCGGCGGACTTCGCCGCTTCGGTCGGCTGCAAGGCGCTCAACGCGCTCTACGGCAACCGCGTGGACGGCGTCGACCCGGCTGTCCAGGACGAGCTCGCCCTGGAGAACCTGGTGGTGGCCGCCCGCGCCGCCGACCGGGTGGGCGCGATCCTTCTGATCGAGACCCTCAACAAGCCGGAGTCGCCGCTCTACCCGCTGGTGAGCGCGCCGGCCGGCATCGAGATCGTCGACAAGGTCAACGAGGCCACCGGGCTCGGCAACGCCAAGTTCCTCCTCGACATCTACCACCTGTCGATGAACGGCGAGAACCTCCCCGACGTGATCGCGGAGTACGCCGGCAAGACCGGCCACGTGCAGATCGCCGACAACCCCGGGCGCGGCGCGCCCGGCACGGGCGACCTGCCGCTGGAAGAGCTGCTCGACCAGCTCAGGAACGCCGGTTACGACGGCTGGGTGGGCCTGGAGTACAAGCCCGGCGACCGCCCGAGCGCCGAAGCCTTCGGCTGGCTCTCGAACTGACCATTTTTGCGCGTGTGTTGAAGCGCGTGTGTTGAAAGAGGCACCCATCATGAGCAACCCCACCTCCCTCCCGTCGATTGGCTTCATCGGCCTCGGCATCATGGGCTCGCCCATGTCCGAGAACCTGCTGAAGGCGGGTTACGACGTCACCGGCTACACCCTTGAGCAGCCCAAGATCGACCGCCTCGTCGCCGCCGGCGGCAAGGGCGCGTCCTCGATCGCCGAGGCCGTCAGGGACGCCGACGTCATCATCACGATGGTGCCCGCCTCGCCGCAGGTCGAGGCGATCGCGTACGGTCCGGACGGCATCCTGGAGAACGCCAAGAAGGGCGCCCTCCTGATCGACATGTCCTCGATCACCCCGCAGACCTCCGTGGACCTGGGCAAGGCCGGCGCCGAGAAGGGCCTGCGCGTCCTGGACGCCCCGGTCTCCGGCGGCGAGGCCGGCGCGATCGAGGCCGTGCTCTCCATCATGGTCGGCGGTTCGCAGGAGGACTTCGAGTCCGCCAAGCCGGTGCTCGAAGCGCTCGGCAAGACCATCGTCCTGTGCGGTCCGCACGGCTCCGGCCAGACGGTGAAGGCCGCGAACCAGCTGATCGTCGCGGTCAACATCCAGGCGTGCGCCGAGGCCGTCGTCTTCCTGGAGAAGTCGGGCGTGGACCTGACCGCCGCTCTCGACGTCCTCAACGGCGGACTGGCCGGCTCGACCGTCCTGACCCGCAAGAAGGACAACTTCCTCAACCGGGACTTCGCCCCCGGCTTCCGGATCGACCTGCACCACAAGGACATGGGCATCGTCACCGACGCCGCCCGCAACGTCGGTGCGGCGCTCCCCGTCGGCGCGGTCGTGGCCCAGCTGGTCGCCTCGCTGCGCGCCCAGGGTGACGGTGGCCTGGACCACTCCGCCCTCCTGCGCGCCGTCGAGCGCCTCTCCGGTCAGCCCGTCCAGAGCTGACCACCCCGTGACTTCCGGGCTGCGGCAGCGCTGACACCTGTCCTGTCGCGCCCAGGCGCTGCCGCAGCCCGGATCCCATTTTTTTCGGTTCAGTCCGCGCCGATCCCTCTCTTCAACTTCAACAAACTGTTGACGTCACGCTCGGTGCGTACTTACGCTCCTCACGCCGCCAGCAGATTTCCGCAGGAAGGTCCCCATGTCGAAGCGTGTGCTCACGACCGAGTCAGGCGCCCCGGTCGCCGACAACCAGAATTCCGCCTCCGCCGGTGTCGGCGGCCCGCTCCTCATCCAGGACCAGCACCTGCTGGAGAAGCTGGCCCGGTTCAACCGTGAGCGCATCCCGGAGCGCGTCGTCCACGCCCGCGGTTCGGGCGCGTACGGCTACTTCGAGGTGACGGACGACGTCACCGGCTTCACCCGCGCCGCCTTCCTCGGCGAGGTGGGCAAGCGGACCGAGACGTTCATCCGCTTCTCCACCGTCGCGGACAGCCTCGGCGGCGCGGACGCGGTCCGCGACCCGCGCGGCTTCGCGCTGAAGTTCTACACCGAAGAGGGCAACTACGACCTCGTCGGCAACAACACCCCGGTGTTCTTCATCAAGGACCCGATCAAGTTCCCCGACTTCATCCACTCCCAGAAGCGCGACCCCTTCACGGGCAAGCAGGAGCCGGACAACGTCTGGGACTTCTGGGCGCACGCCCCCGAGGCGACGCACCAGATCACCTGGCTCATGGGCGACCGCGGCATCCCCGCCTCGTACCGACACATGAACGGCTACGGCTCGCACACCTACCAGTGGACGAACGCCGCGGGCGAGGCCTTCTTCGTCAAGTACCACTTCAAGACGAACCAGGGCATCCGCTGCCTCTCCTCCGAGCAGGCCGCCGAGCAGGTCGGCAAGGACGCCAACTCGCACCAGACGGACCTGCTGCAGGCCATCGAGCGCGGCGTCAACCCGTCCTGGACGCTGTACGTCCAGGTCATGCCGGCCTCCGAGGCCCCGGACTACCGCTTCAACCCGTTCGACCTCACCAAGGTGTGGCCGCACGCGGACTACCCGCTCCAGCGGGTCGGCCGGCTGGTCCTCGACCGCAACCCGGACAACGTCTTCGCCGAGGTCGAGCAGGCCGCGTTCTCCCCGAACAACTTCGTTCCGGGCATCGGCCCCTCGCCCGACAAGATGCTCCAGGGCCGGCTGTTCGCCTACGCGGACGCCCACCGCTACCGCCTCGGTGTGAACCACACCCAGCTGCCGGTGAACGCCCCCAAGGCCACCGTGGCGGACAACTACGGCCGCGACGGCGCCATGGCGACCCGTTACGGCTCGCGCTACGACAAGAACTACGAGCCCAACTCGTACGACGGTCCGGCGCAGACCGACGCGGCGCTCTCCGCCCCGCTGGCGCTGGCCGGCTGGACGGGCACGCACGCCGCCGCCGTCCACGTCAAGGACGACGACTTCTTCCAGGCCGGTGAGCTCTACCGCCTGATGTCGGCCGAGGAGAAGTCCCGCCTGATCGCGAACATCGCGGGCGGCCTGTCGCAGGTCAGCCGCGACGACGTGATCGAGAAGAACCTCGCGCACTTCCACGCCGCCGACGCCGACTACGGCAAGCGCGTCGAGGAAGCGGTCCGCGCCCTGCGCGAGGACTAGTCACCGAGACCGCGCGGCGGGCTTGACGGGAGGTCAGGCCCACCGCGCAGTCCGTACCGCCGGCCCGCATGAGGGGTGGTCGGCGATACGGACGGAAGGGTGCCGCGGCGGCGAGCGAGCCAGTGCGGTGGTCAAGGCCCAAGGAACGCCCTCCTCGACCTGAGGGGAGGACGCCCGAAGGCTCATCGCCCACCGCCGCGGAACCCCTTCCCCCCTCAGCTCCGCCCGGCGGTGCGAACGTCCTGTCGCGCCAGTCTCGTTCCGCCGGGCGGCATCAACTTCCCTGCCAGGGCGCGGGGGGGGGGGGGGGGGGGCCCCCCCCCCCCCCCCCCCCCCCCCCTTTCCCCCCACTCCCCCCCCTCCCCCCCACAAAAAACAGCCACACCCCCCCCCACACACCCACT
>NZ_JBWKLQ010000006.1:367491-371855 GCF_056429965.1 Streptomyces sp. NPDC046122
GCCCCCCCCGGGGGGGAGACGTCCCTTCCCCCCCACTCCCTTTCCTCCGGCATCCCCCCCCCCCCCTCACGGGGTGGGGGGGTTTGCGCTGCCCCCCCCCCCCCCCCCCCGCGCCCTTCAGGTTTCCCCGGGCGCTCAGCCCACCGCCTCGGCCATCGCCGCCCCGGCGGCCCGGACGGCGGGCGCGGGTGCTCCCACCCACCGGCCGATCGCGGTCTCGGCCGTGATGCCGGGCCCGAACCCGGCGATCAGTCCGCCGGCCCCGTCCTCGACCGTGCCCTCGTCGAACAGCCGCGCCAGCGCGTCGAAGACCACGGAACTGGCGATGTTCCCGCGTTCGGTGAGCGTCGCCCGGCTGAACCGGAACATCTCCGGCGGCAGGTCCAGGTAGTGGCACAGGTCGTCGAGGATGCGCGGGCCGCCCGCGTGGACGATGAAGAAGTCCATCTGCGACACCTCCCAGCTGTGCTGGGCGACGAGCGACTTGAGCGCCGGGGCCAGCATCTCCATGGTTCCCGGCACCCGTTTGTCGAGCATGAAGTGGAACCCGGTGTCCCGTACGGCGTACGAGATCCAGTCCTCCGTGTGGGGCACGAGATGCGAGCCGTTGCGCTCGATCCGCATGCCGACCCCGCCCTCGCCGCGCACCACGGCCGACGAGATCGCGTCGCCGAACAGCCCGTTGGAGAGCAGCGAGCCCACTCCGATGTCGGTGGGCTGGTAGCAGAGCGAGCAGAACTCGCAGGAGACGATCAGTACGTTGGCCTTCGGATACGCCGTGCAGAAGTCGTGCGCGCGGTTGATCGCCGCGCCGCCGGCAGCGCAGCCGAGCTGGGCGATGGGCAGTTGTCTGGTCTCCGGCCGGAAGCCCATCGTGTTGATCAGCCAGGCGGTCAGAGACGGCATCATGAAACCGGTGCAGGAGACGTAGACGATCAGGTCGATCTCGCCGGGCTCCACCTCGGCGTGGGCGAGCGCCTGACGCACGACGCCGGGGACGCGTGCCTTGGCCTCCGCCTCGTACAGCTGGTTGCGGATCTCGAAACCGGGGTGCCGCAAGGTGTCCTCGATCGGCTGCACGATGTGCCGGGTGCGGACACCGGTGTTCTCGATGAGGCGCAGGACGAGGCCCCGCTGCGGATGATCCGCGTGCGTCTCGCGGGCCAGTTCGAGGGTCTGCTCCATCGTAATGACGTGATCGGGTACGGCGACGGACGGTCGGCACAGTGTGGCCATGGTTCTTCCTTGTCTCATGCCGGGTCTCATGCCGGGCAGCGGTACAGCCGGGCTGTCGTCACCACGGGGCGCTCGTCACCACGGGTGGTCGCACACGGCCTGTTGGTCACACAGGTCTTCGTCCCGCGGGTCACGTCCCACGGGTCTTCGTCACACCGGCTCTTCGTCAGGCTGCCTCGCGCTCACCAGGCGACGGGAAGGCCGAGCGGGTAGCGCCAGATGGAGGTGGTGTTCCAGCGCACCTGCGACGGCTCCACCGCGAGCCGCAGCCCCGGGAAGCGGTCGAGGAGCGTGGCGAAGACGACCTCGAGCTCCATCGCGGCGAGCGGCGCGCCCAGGCAGTGGTGCGCTCCCCAGCCGAAGGTCATGTGGGGCACCGTGGGCCGGTCCACGTCCAGTGCGTCGGGCCGGTCGAACTTCCGCTCGTCCCGGTTCGCCGTGAGGTACGAGACGTGGACGACGTCCCCGGCCCGGATCCGCACGCCGCTCAGCTCCACGTCCTCGGTGGCGATCCGCGGGATGCCGACGCCCTTGCGGAACGGGATGAAGCGCAGGAGTTCCTCGATCGCCGCCGGCAGCACCGAGGGGCGCGCACGGAGCGCGCCGAGGACGTCGGGGCGGGTGAGCAGCGTGTACGCGATGTTCCCGATCTCGTACGTCGTGGTGTCCTGGCCCGTGATGAGCAGCACCATCGACATGACGGCCAGCTCGTCGTCGTCGAGCAGCTCCGCACCGTCGCGGGCGGTGGCCAGCGTGCTGATCAGGTCGTCGCCGGGCGAGCGGCGCCGCTCGGCGCTCAGCTCGGCGAAGTAGGCGCGCAGGGCGGCCTTCGCGCGGACGGCGGCCTCCCGGTTCTCCGCGCTCACGTTCATCATGGTGTAGGCGTGGCCGCGCAGCCGAGGCCGGTCGTCCTCGGGGATGCCGAGGACCTCACAGATCGTCATGAGCGGCAGCGGCGCGGCGATGTGCTCGACGAGGTCGGCGGGGGAACCGAGGTCCGCCATCCGGTCGAGCATCAGGTCCACCACACCCTGGGTGCGCTCGCGCATGCGCGCCACATGGCGCGGCGCGAAGCTCTTGGCGACCAGGCTGCGCAGCCGGCTGCTCGCCGGCGGGTCCATGAGGTTGATGGACTCCGACTGCACGATCGGCTCCGGCGTCATCCGCGGGAAGTCGCGGCCCTTGACCGCGCCGCGGCTGAACCGCCGGTCGGTGGTGACCGTCCGCACGTCCTCGTAGCGGGTGACGAGCCAGGCCTCCCCTTCTCCGTACGGCATGCGGATCCGCGCCACGGGGTCGGTCTCCAGCATCCGTCGGAGCTGGGGGTCGAACTCGAGGGCCTCCGCGTAGTCGAAGGGGCAGCTCCATACGGTGCCGGTGGTCTCGGTCTCCACGTTGCTCCAGACGATGTGCGGTCGATGTCCGACACACTTCCCCATCAAGGGGGGCGCCCATGTCCTCATGCGGGTTATTCAACCGATTAGAGGGAGATTCGGACTTCAGCGCGGACATTGGGGAAGAGCCGCCCCGGACGCCGGGGCGTGCGGCGCGCCGTGCGTCGCCCTGCGCAGTGGCTGGAAGTAGTGGGCGAGCGCCCAGTCGCCGATACGCAGGCCCGCCTCGCACCCGGCCACGTCGGCGCTGCGGAAGTGGATCCCGCCCCACACCCGGGCGTCGACCATGTCCCGGTTGAACTCGTCGGCGTACGCGTAGTGCCGTGTGGTGGTGACGGCTTCGGACGGGACGTTCAGGTCGACGCGCGAGGTGCCGAGCACCCCGGCCGCGGTCCGCATGACCGCGCCGGCGACGGCGGCGTGGCCGCTGATGTACTCGGGGTGCGGGGGTGTCACGAGCAGCGGCTGCCACTGCGGGTCCGCATCCGTCGCGGGGTTGCCGTCGGTGTCGGCCAGTTGGACGGCGTCGATCGGCCGCCACAGTCCGTAGTGGAGCTTGGAGTCCCAGGCGGTGACGACCGCGTCGGCCGCCGAGGTGTTGACCGCGGCGAACAACCGCGCCGTTTCGGCGATGCCCAGGCCGTGCCGGGCGGCGTGGTCCCGGAAGGCCGTCTGGAACTGCACCAGCAGGTTGCCCCCGAAGAAGAGGGCCGTCTCCGTCTGCTGCGCGGTTCTGGCGGATCCCGTCTTCGCGCCCATGGCCTTCGCCTCGTTCACGTCCCGCGCGTAGCGCGCGGAGGTCAGGGCGGGGGGCGGTCCCGGCCGGAACTGGTCCGGGGACCTGAGCAGCAGCGGGCGCAGGGTGCCGAGCCAGGCGTCGACGAAGGGCTGGTGGGCGGGGGACGTGGGCCGCCACACTCCGGGCGCGGGCGGAGCCGTGTACGCGACCGGCTCGAAACGGCCGTCCCCCTCGCGGAGCCTGACGATGTGCTCGGCGGCCCGCTCCCCGTAGGCCACGCCCTGGTCCTCGGCGGGGCCGTCGGGGATCTTGGCGAGAGAGTCGGCGTACTCCGCGTCGAGCCGCGACTGCGAGGCGGGGAAGCAGGCGAGCAGTACGCGGTGAGCGGCGGTCACGGCCGCGGCCTCGGGGGAGGCGGTGGCGGGCCCTCTCGCGTTCCATTCGTAGAGGGCGTACCGGCCCTGGATGCCGGCCACGGCGTTGTGGACGGCGACGGAGACGAACGCGTGCCAGACGGCCACCTGGCCGGAGGGGTGCATGGCGCCGAGGTTCGCGCTGATGGTCCGGGTGGCGATGGCGTTCCAGTCGCGGACCGCCGCGGGGTCGGCCGAAGGCGCCGTACGGCTGTCGGCGGCGGCCGGGGACGCGGTGGCGCCCGGGACGCCGACGAGCGCGAGCGACGCGACGACGCCGACGACGGCTCGCACGCCGGGGCGCGGAAACCGGCGGGACCGGGACGGACGGGACGGCAGGGGGCGGTGCAGACGCACGGAGACACTCCTTCGAGGCGGTATGACCGGGATGGGCACCGGACGAGGTGCTGAATCAAGATCAACCGCTCGGTGTGGGCTCCGCAAGCGGAAGCGCGCGGCCAGGCGTACGTACGAACCGGGGGGGGGGGGGGGGGGGGGGGGGGGGGGGGGGGGGGGGGGGGGGGGGGGGGGGGGGGTGGGGGGAGGGGGGGGGGGGGGGGGGTCGGGTGGGGCGAGGGAATG
>NZ_JBWKLQ010000007.1:0-107492 GCF_056429965.1 Streptomyces sp. NPDC046122
TTGGCACGCTGTTGAGTTCTCAAGGAACGGACGCTTCCTTTGTACTCACCCTCTCGGGCTTTCCTCCGGGCTTTCGTTCGGTATTTCGTGTTTCCAACCTTACCAGATCCGCTTTTCCGTTCCGTTTCCGGTTCGGAGTTTGTTTCTGGTGGCCGGGTGGAGTGGCCTTTTGCCTTTCGGCTTGTCCCCGACTTTATCAGAAGCATTTCGGCCGACCTAATCGGCTTCATGATTCGAATTTGAATCGAGTGACTCTCCAGGAAGTAATACCAACCGGAGAGCGAGACAGATGCTCACAGTTGCCAGTGGGTACGTCCACCCGTTGCAACCGTTTAAATCTACCTCCCCACGCCTGCCGTGTCAACAGCTCTTGTGGGGCGGACAGGACAGTACCAGCTCAGAGGGGTCGTACGCACATCACGCGGCGGTGGGGAGTTCGGCGCTTCGGTCTGTCTCCTCGACGTCGCCCTGGTCGCCTGCCCGGGCTGCTCGGCCGCCGAGGATGTAGACGTACGCGAGGAACGCCAGTTCGGCGACGACCCCGATCGCGATGCGGGCCCAGGTGGGGAGGCCGGACGGCGTGACGAAGCCTTCGATCACGCCGGCGACGAACAGGATCAGTGCGAGGCCGATCGCCATGCCCAGGGCCGCGCGTCCCTCCTGGGCCAAGGCGGCGCGGCGGGTTCGGGGGCCCGGGTCGATGAGGGTCCAGCCGAGGCGCAGACCCGTGCCGGCGGCCACGAAGACGGCGGTGAGTTCCAGGAGGCCGTGCGGGATGACGAGGCCCAGGAAGACGTCGAGGCGGCCGGCCGAGGACATCAGGCCGAAAGCGACGCCCAGGTTCAGCATGTTGAGGAAGAGGATCCAGAGGACCGGGAAGCACAGGAAAGCGCCCAGGACCAGGCACATGGCGGCCGCCTGGGCGTTGTTCGTCCACACCTGGGCGGCGAAGGACGCGGCGGGGTGGCTGGAGTAGTACGTCTCGTACTGGCCGCCCGGGCGGGTCATGTCGCGGAGCTCCCCGGGGGCCGCGATCGCGGACTGGACCTCGGGGTGGGTGGCGATCCACGAGCCGATGACCGCGGCCACGGCGATGGAGAGCAGCGCGGTGGGGACCCACCAGTGGCGGGTGCGGTAGACGGCCGCGGGAAACCCCGCGGTCAGGAAGCGGGTGGCGTCGCGCCAGGAGGCGCGGCGGGTACCGGTCACGGTGGCGCGGGCCCGGGCCACGAGGTGGGTGAGGCGCGCGGTGAGCGTGGGGTCCGGGGCGGTCGACTGGATCAGCGAGAGGTGGGTGGCCGTGCGCTGGTAAAGGGCGACCAGTTCGTCGGCTTCCGCGCCGGTGAGGCGGCGGCCGCGGCGCAGGAGGTGGTCCAGTCGGTCCCACTCTGCGTGGTGGGCGGTGACGAAGACGTCGAGGTCCATGATCGGCTGCTGCTCCAGGCCCTGGGTCCGTACGGTCCGTACTGCGCGGCGCGCGCTGCGGGCCAGCTTGGCAGACTGGGGATTCAGGGGGCAGGGACGGGGCGGAAGAGCTGCCATGGGTGGCGGAGGGTGGGTTTCCGGTGAGTGAGCTTGTTACGGGTGACGCGGTCGTACTGGGGCTGCGGCCTGCAAGGCTGCCCAGCCGGGCGCTTGCTCTGGCGATCGACATGGCAGTGGTGTGGACGGTCTACCTGAGTGTGTCGGTGGGCCTGGCGATAGCCACCGCCTCGCTCGACGAGGCGGCGGGCATGGCGGTCGCGGTGGCGTCGTTTCTGCTGGTGCTGGTCGGGGCTCCGATCGCCGTGGAGACGCTCACGCACGGGCGGTCGCTGGGGAAGATGGCGTGCGGCCTGCGGGTGGTGCGGGACGACGGGGGGCCGATCCGGTTCCGGCACGCGTTGGTCCGGGGGGCCGTGGGGGTGGTGGAGATCCTGATGACGTTCGGGGTCGTCGCCTGTATCGCCTCGCTGGTGTCGGAGCGGGGGCGGCGGATCGGCGACGTGTTCGCGGGGACTCTCGTCGTACGGGAAAGGGTGTCCGCCGGGCGGGTGGGTGCGGTGCCGCCTCCGCCGCCGTGGCTGGTGGGGCGGTTCGCCACTCTTGATCTCTCCGGAGTACCGGACGGGCTGTGGCTCGCGATACGCCAGTACCTGACGCGGATGGGGCAGCTGGATCCGCAGGTGAGCTGGTCGATGGCTGAGCGGTTGGCCAGGGATCTGGCGCAGCGTACGGGGGCGCCGGCGCCGCGGGAGGTGCCGCCTGCGGCGTACCTGGCCGCCGTGGTGAGCGAGCGGCAGGCGCGGGATGCGCGGCGGGTGGGGAGCGGCGGGGTTGGGGTGGATGTGGGTGGCGGTGGGGGTGCCGCGGCTCCGGGGGCGAGTGCTTGGGGGTCCGGAGGTGTGCGGCTGGGGGCGGGTGCGGGTTCGGGGGCTGGTGGCAGTGCGGGGCTGGGGGCGGGCTGGGGTGCTGGTGCCAGTGCGGGGCTGGGTGCCGATGGGGGTGCGCGTGCCGGTTCGGGTTCCGGTTCGGATCTGGGTACGGCCGCCGGTCCGGGTGCGGGTGCCGGTGCAGGGCCGGATGCCGGTGCTGGTGCTGGTGCTGGGCGGGAGGAGAACGGGGTGCGGGTGAGTGCTGCGGCGGAAGTGCGAGGGGCTTCCGGCGGGACCGGGGCGTCGGGTCGGACCGGGTTCGCGCCGCCGGCTTAGGGCGGCGGGCTCCCCGACCTCGCCGCTCCGTCTCGGGCGCTGCTCGGATGCCGGATGGCCGACGGGCTGAGGCCCGGGCGGGGGCTTGGCCGTCGCGTTACCGAGGCGCGGCCACTGTCGTCAGACGCCCGCCCGTCGGGCGGGCGACGATGCAGGGCGGTGGCACATGGCGGCGTCCATGTCACGGGGCTGAGGAGTCCGGACGAGGCTTGGGCCGTCGCATTACCGAAGTGGGCCACTGACGTCGGGCGGGGCGACGGTTAGGGCCGCCTGCGCACGGCGGCGGTCCGTTCACAGGGCTGGGGATCCGGATGGGGCCTGGCGGGGGCCGTCGTGTTGCCGACGCACGAGGGGGCGGACTCGGACGGGGGAGGTCGCGGCGGTGGTGGCTGTGGTCAGGGGAAGGTCGACGGTGGGGTTTCCAGGTGTTCCAGTTCCAGGCCGGGGGCTGACAGGACCACGTCCCCGGCGATGTGGACGAGGTGCTGTTCGCCGGTGTCCAGGGCGTTGACCTGGTACTCGTCCACCATCAGGGGGCCATTGTCAGTGGCATGCGCTTCACTCTTCAGCAAGGCCCAGGACTGGTCGATCGTGCGGGGGGCCAGGACCGGGTCGGTGAAGGCGACCAGGCGGACGCGAGTGGCGGGGGAACCGGGGGTGAGCCTCAGGAGACGGGTGGTGGCGATGAGGAAGGCCGGGGATGTGCCGGTGAAGGTGTGCGCGGGCGCGTTGCCTTCGGTGGCGTGAGCGCCGGTCGGGTCGGTACGGACCCAGGTGACACCGTCGATGGCGGCGCCCCGGACCTGCCAGCTCGCGGCGTGCAGTTCGAGGCGGATGGGGCGGCCGAGTTCGTCGATGGCCAGGTCGACGGAGCCGGCGTGGTCGCCTGAGGGGGCCGTGATCTGCGAGACGTAACGCCAGCCGGAGGGGCCGGGTGCGCAGTGGAAGTGTTCTTCGCCCAGGGGGGTGTGGTCGTGGGGGTCGTGGAGCGAATAACGGCCGCGGGGCATGGGTCTCGGGTCCTTAGGGGTCCGACATGGGGCAGGCCCCCGACACGGGGGTGCGGGGGCCTGCCTGCAGGTTACTGCTGCTGAGTGCCGAGCGTACGGCTCAGTAGCGGTAGTGGTCGGACTTGTACGGGCCCTCGACCTCGACGCCGATGTAGGCGGCCTGCTCGGGGCGGAGGGTGGTGAGCTTGACGCCGAGGGCGTCGAGGTGGAGGCGGGCGACCTTCTCGTCGAGGTGCTTGGGCAGCACGTAGACGTCCGTCGGGTACTCCTCGGGCTTGGTGAACAGCTCGATCTGGGCCAGCGTCTGGTCCGCGAAGGAGTTGGACATCACGAACGAGGGGTGGCCGGTGGCGTTGCCCAGGTTCAGCAGGCGGCCCTCGGAGAGGACGATGATGACCTTGCCGTCGGGGAACGTCCAGGTGTGAACCTGCGGCTTGACCTCGTCCTTGACGATGCCGGGGACGGCGGCGAGGCCGGCCATGTCGATCTCGTTGTCGAAGTGGCCGATGTTGCCGACGATCGCCTGGTGCTTCATCTTGGCCATGTCCGCGGCCATGATGATGTCCTTGTTGCCGGTCGTGGTGATGAAGATGTCGGCGGTCTCGACGACGTCGTCGAGCGTCGCCACCTGGTAGCCGTCCATCGCCGCCTGCAGAGCGCAGATCGGGTCGATCTCCGTGATGATCACCCGGGCGCCCTGGCCGCGCAGCGACTCCGCGCACCCCTTGCCCACGTCGCCGTAACCGCAGACGACGGCGACCTTGCCGCCGATCAGGACGTCGGTGGCGCGGTTGATGCCGTCGATGAGGGAGTGGCGGCAGCCGTACTTGTTGTCGAACTTCGACTTCGTCACGGCGTCGTTCACGTTGATCGCCGGGAAGAGGAGGGTGCCGTCCCGGTGCATCTCGTACAGGCGGTGGACACCGGTGGTGGTCTCCTCCGTGACGCCGCGGATCTCGGAGGCCAGCTGGGTCCACTTCTGCGGGCTCTCACCGAGGGTGCGGTTGAGGAGCGTGAGGATGTGGGCGTACTCCTCGCTGTCCGCGGTGGACGGGTCCGGGGCGGCTCCGGCCTTCTCGAACTCGACGCCCTTGTGGACGAGGAGGGTGGCGTCGCCGCCGTCGTCGAGGATCATGTTCGGGCCGCCGGTGGGCGTGTTCGGCCAGGTCAGGGCCTGCTCCGTGCACCACCAGTACTCCTCGAGGGTTTCGCCCTTCCAGGCGAAGACCGGGACGCCGGCCGGGGCGTCGGGGGTGCCGTTCGGGCCCACCGCGATGGCCGCCGCGGCGTGGTCCTGGGTGGAGAAGATGTTGCAGGAGGCCCAGCGGACGTCGGCGCCCAGGGCGACCAGCGTCTCGATGAGGACGGCCGTCTGCACGGTCATGTGCAGGGAGCCGGTGATGCGGGCGCCGGCCAGGGGCTGGGCGGCGGCGTACTCCTTGCGGATCGACATCAGGCCGGGCATCTCGTGCTCGGCGAGGGTGATCTCCTTGCGGCCGAAGGCGGCGAGCGAGAGGTCGGCGACCTTGAAGTCCTGGCCGGTTGCGACAGTCGTCATGCGGGCTGCTCCTCGTGGATATGGGTCGAGGTGGGTACGGCTGACTCTGCGGCGGCGGGCATACGAGTGCCCGGGCGCTCGCAGCGCAGTCCGTCGGAGGCCCTCTCTCCCTCGGCCGGCCCACCGGACCGCCCGACCGCCATCAGCAGCGACGTCTGGCTAGGTCACGAATCTACACCGATCGGCCCAGCGGTCCCCAGCCGCCCTGGTCAGACGTACGCCGCTGTCGGCCCGCGCACGGGAGGGCTCTAGCGTGTGGGCGGCAGATTCCGGGGAGGGGGTGGGATGCGACAGGCGACAACGACGGGCGGGCGGCCTGCCGGCAGGGGGCTGGGGATCGCGGCGGTCGTGCTGCTGATCACCGGGGCGGTGCTCGCGGCGGCCGGTCTCGGCATGGGGCGGGGCGGGTACCAGGCCTCGAAGGTCGGCGGCGACAACATGAGCCCGACGTACCGGCAGGGCGAGACGATCGTCGCGGAGGAGATGTCCGGCGACGACGTGCGGCATGGGGACGTGGTGCTCCATTCGGCTCCCGAGCGGGTTCGGGAGGGGCTCAGCCTGCAGCGGGTGGTCGCCCTGGGCGGCGACCGGGTGGCCTACCGCGACGGCGACACGTCGGTGACGCTGAACGGCGCGCCGCTCGACGAGCCGTACGTGCGCGACGGCGTCGCGGGTGTGGCGGGGGCGGCGTTCGACGTCACGGTGCCCGAGGGGCGGATGTTCCTGCTCGGGGAAAACCGGGGGAACTCGCGGGATTCGCGGTTCTTCCTCTCCGAGCGGTCCGGAACGGTCGCCGTTTCCCGGGTGCGCGCCACGGTGCTGGACGACTGGACGGTTCCCCTCGTGCTGGTCGCGGCGGGAATGGCGGGTGCCCTGCTGTTCCTGACCGGTGGGGGCCTCGGGGTGGCCGCCCTGGTGGTGCGGCGCCGGCGGGTGGCGGCCCTTCCCGGCCCGGCGTGGACGGCCGCGCCGCCGCCTCCGGCGTAACCAGAAGGCCCCCGCCGGTGGATCGGCGGGGGCCTTCGTCGTGACGGGTGCGGTGTCAGTGAGCGGAAGGGCCGCCCGGGCTGGTCGCGGGGTTCTCGCCGGCCGCTGCCGCCGACTCGCTGTAGATGTCCGGCTCCAGGTAGATCACCCGGGCGATCGGGACGGCCGCGCGGATGCGGTCCTCCGCCGCGTTGATCGCGTGCGCGACCTCGGTGGCGGTCTCGTCGTGCCGGACCGCGATCTTGGCGGCGACCAGCAGCTCCTCGGGGCCGAGGTGGAGCGTGCGCATGTGGATGACGCGGGTGACCGTCTCGCCGTCCACGAGCGCGGCCTGAATCTTGTCGACGTCCTCCGTGCCCGCCGCCTCACCGAGGAGGAGCGACTTGGTCTCGGCGGCCAGGACGATCGCGATGACGATCAGCAGGACGCCGATGCACAGGGTGCCGATGCCGTCCCATACGCCGTCGCCCGTGGCGATCGCGAGGCTGACGCCGACGAGGGCCAGAATCAGACCGACCAGTGCGCCGAGGTCCTCGAGGAGGACGACCGGCAGCTCGGGGGCCTTCGCACGGCGGATGAAGTCCTTCCAGGAGAGGTTCCCGCGGGTCTGGTTGGACTCCACGATCGCCGTACGGAAGGAGAAGCTCTCCGCGATGATCGCGAAGACGAGGACGCCGACCGGCCAGTACCACGCCTCGATCTCGTGCGGGTGCTTGATCTTCTCGTAGCCCTCGTAGATGGCGAACATGCCACCGACGGAGAACAGCACGATGGAGACCAGGAAGGCGTAGATGTAGCGCTCGCGCCCGTAACCGAAGGGGTGCTGGGGGGTCGCCTCGCGCTTGGCCTTCTTGCCGCCGAGCAGCAGCAGGCCCTGGTTGCCCGAGTCGGCGAGCGAGTGCACGCTCTCCGCGAGCATCGAGGACGAGCCACTGAAGAGGAACGCCACGAATTTGGCTACTGCGATCGCGAGGTTGGCGGCGAGTGCCGCGACGATCGCCTTGGTTCCGCCTGACGCACTCATGGGTGCCGGATGTCCCTTCCTTGGTGCCGCGGCCCTGGCGCCGCCGTACGGCCGCACATTGTTGCAGCTTGTCGGGGCGGCGTGTGCGGACGGTACGTCAGGCGACCACTGTGGCGCGGAAGAGCGTGCCGGTACCGGACAAATCAACCGATTCGCCTGCCGGTACGAACACGGACTCGCCGGGCGCGAGCGCCAGTTCGCCGGCGCTGACGCTGCCCGCCGTGCACAGCAGGATCTGCGGGGTGGCCGACGGGAGGGTGCGGGGGGCGGCGCCGGGGGCGAGGACGTGGCGCGAGAGGCGGAACTCGTCGATCGGAGTGTCGTACAGCTCCTCCCCGGTGGAGGACGACGCCTCCGGGCGCAGGATGCCGGGGTCGCGGGCCTCGAAGCGGACGACGCGCAGGAGTTCCGGGACGTCCACGTGCTTGGGCGTCAGGCCGCAGCGCAGCACGTTGTCCGAGTTCGCCATGATCTCGACGCCGAGGCCGCTGAGGTACGCGTGCGGTACGCCGGCGCCGAGGAAGAGCGCCTCGCCGGGCTGGAGCCGTACGTAGTTGAGCAGCATGGCGGCGATGACGCCCGGATCGCCGGGGAAGTGGTGCGCGAGGGCCGCGTACGGGGCGAACGCGCCGCCCAGGCGGTCGGCGGCGGCAGCGGCGGACGTGACGGTCTCGGCCATCTCGGCGCGGTCGGCCGACAGTACGGCGGTGAGCACCTCGCGCAGGGCGGCGTCCTCGGGGTGGGCGTGCAGCAGGTCGACGTACGGCTTGAGGGAGTCGACGTCGAGTGCGGCGAGTGCGTCGGCCGACGCGGCCGGGTCGCGGAAGCCGCAGAGGCCCTCGAAGGGGGTGAGGGCGCAGAGCAGTTCGGGCTTGTGGTTCGGGTCCTTGTAGTTGCGGTGCGGGGCGTCGACCGGGACCCCGGCGCTCTCCTCGGCGGCGTACCCCTGCTTCGCCTGGGCGAGGTCCGGGTGGACCTGGAGGGAGAGGGGGGCGCCGGCCGCGAGGATCTTCAGGAGGAAGGGGAGGCGGGGGCCGAATTTCCGTACGACGGCTTCGCCCAGTTCCGCCTCGGGGGCCGCGTCGATGACGGCCGACAGCGGCCGTTCGCCCGCACCGTCGCCGCGGTCGACGCGGGAGGGGGCGCCGGGGTGGTCCCCCATCCACATCTCGGCCTGCGGTTCACCGGTGGGCGTGGTGCCGAGGAGGGCCGGGATGGCTGTCGTGGAGCCCCAGGCGTAGGGGCGCACGGTGTTCGAGAGGCGGTCCATGGGGCTTCCCCTGGGTGTGGTGACTTCGCTTGTGGTGACCCTTGGCGGTGACGCCGGCGGTGGCGCTCGTGGTGACCTTGTTACCCGTGGGGTGGGGTGGTGGTGCCGGTGGTGCCGCGGTCGGGTACTGGTGTGCCTGCTCATGATCCGCCTGCGGAAGCGAGCGCCAGGTAAACGGCGGCGAAATCCGTGATGGCGAGCATCTCCGCCAGGTTCTCCAGTTCGCTGCCGTCCTCCGGCTCGATCTCGCTGATGGCGGTGTCGTGGCTCAGCGCGAGTTCGCGGGCGGCCGGGGCGGCGGTCATCCCACCGGTCGGGCGGTCCCGCAGCAGCACCACGCGGGCGTGCAGCGCCTGTGCCTCGTTGACGCGGTCGCGGAAGAAGTCGTCGGGGTCGGCTCCGGCGGCGAAGGCTCCGGAGAGCAGCACGCCGTGGGCGGGCAGGGCCTCGGGGAGTTCCGCGGAGAGGGCGGGGCGTCCGGCCAGTTCGGCCAGTACGGCGGCGAAGCGGCGGCCGACAGGGCCGGCGTACGCGCCCTCCGTCCAGATGAGCGGGAGCGAGTCGGCGAGCTCGGACGCGAGCGTCTTGGCCGGGTTGCCGTACATGGCGATGGCCGGGCCGCAGCGCTCCGCGGTGCGGTCGAGGCGGTCGGCGACGAGCCGGAGGGTGTCCGAGGGCGCGGAGATCAGGCCGAGGCGGTCGAAGAGGACGAGCAGCGGGGTCAGGAGCGCCCAGAGGGCCGCGGGGCCGGTCGCCGTGCCCTCGTCGTACTCCTCGTACGGGGCGGTAGCCATCGGTACGACCAGGCCGTGCACGCCGTTGACGGACTCGCTCAGCGGGGAGCGCTGCGGGGCCACGGCGACGACCGTGCAGCCACGGCGGTACGCCTGTTCGGCCAGGACGGCGAGACCCGGTTCGGCGCCGTCCGGGGTGACGAGGAGCAGGAGGTCGACCGAGCCCGCCCAGCCCGGCAGCGCCCAGCGCAGGGCGCCGGCGGCGGGGGCGACTCCGGTGGAGTTCAGGCGGGTGACGGGGCAGGCGGCGCCGGCCAGGGTGACCAGCAGGTCGGCCACGCCGTTGGCGGCGGTGCCGGGGCCCGCGATCAGTACGGCGCGGGGGCGGCCCTCCGGTTTGATCTCGGCCAGGCCGGCCTCCGTCGCGTGCCGGGCGGCGGTCCGTACCCGGGCGCCTGCCTCGGCGGCGCCGCGCAGCAGGCCGCGGCGGTCGGCGCGGGCCAGGGACTCCGGGTCGTCGAGCAACGACTCGTCGAGCATGGTGCGAGCCTCCGATCGCCGGGCGCGTGGCCTGTGGTGGGGCGCTGCGCGGGGTGGGGGTGGGGCGTCAGGCTGGGCGGGGCGTGCGGGCCGGCGTCAGGCGGGGCGGCGGGCCTCGTCGACGAGGAGCACCGGGATGCCGTCCCGTACCGGGTAGGCCAGGCCGCAGTCGTCGCTGGTGCAGATCAGCTCGGGCGTGTCCGAGGCGGACGCGTCGCTGAGGGGCGCGTGGCACGCGGGGCAGGCGAGGATCTCCAGAAGGCCGGCTTCGAGCGGCATGGGGTGGGTCCCTTCGAGCATGCGGAAACAGGGTACGGATCGGGCCAGGTCAGCCTACCGCCGGGTGGGGGGCGATGCGGGGTGGCGGGGCGCGGGTGTTGACGGGAGGGCGCGCCGGGAGGGGAGCGGGGCTCCGGAGCGCGTGATGCAGAGGCCCGGCGGGGCTGGATCGCGCGACCGGCGTCCGGCCCGCACAGGACGCCCTGCGTCCCACTCGCACAGCACGCCCCGCGTCCCCGGCACGGCCCCGGGGAACGAGGCGGTGTCGGGAGTCTCACCGGGCGATGCAACTGCCGTGGTCAGGCGCGGATCAGCGTCAGCGCCTCGTCGCGGGTCCGCGCCATCGTCGGCTCGTCCCTCGCCTCCACGTTCAGGCGCAGCAGCGGCTCCGTGTTCGACGGGCGGAGGTTGAACCACCAGTCGGCCGCGGTGACCGTCAGGCCGTCCAGTTCGTCGATCGTGACGCCGTCGCGGCCCTCGTACGCGGCCCTGACCGCCGCCATGCGGCCCGCCTGGTCGTCCACCGTGGAGTTGATCTCGCCGGATCCGGCGTAGCGGTCGTACTCCGCGACGAGGGCGGAGAGGGTGCCGTCCTGGCCGCCGAGGGCCGCGAGGACGTGGAGGGCGGCCAGCATGCCGGTGTCCGCGTTCCAGAAGTCGCGGAAGTAGTAGTGCGCCGAGTGCTCGCCGCCGAAGATCGCGCCGGTGCGGGCCATCTCCTCCTTGATGAAGGAGTGGCCGACGCGGGTGCGGACCGGGGTGCCGCCGTTCTCCCGTACGACCTCCGGGACGGACCACGAGGTGATCAGGTTGTGGATGACCGCGCCCTCGCCGCCGTTGCGCGCCAGCTCGCGCGCCGCGACCAGGGCGGTGATGGCGGACGGGGAGATGCCCTCGCCGCGCTCGTCCACCACGAAGCAGCGGTCCGCGTCGCCGTCGAAGGCCAGGCCGAGGTCGGCGCCGGTCTCGCGGACCTTGGCCTGGAGGTCGACGAGGTTCTTCGGGTCGAGCGGGTTGGCCTCGTGGTTCGGGAACGTGCCGTCCAGCTCGAAGTACAGGGGGACGAGGGTCAGCGGGAGGGAGTCGAAGACCGTGGGGACGGTGTGGCCGCCCATGCCGTTGCCCGCGTCGACCACGACCTTGAGGGGGCGCATCGCGGAGAGGTCGACCAGGGACAGCAGATGGGCCGCGTAGTCCTTCAACGTGTCACGCCGCGTGAGGGTTCCGATCCGGCTGGTGGCCGCTGCGGCCGGCGTCGCCGACCACTCCTCCACCAGGGCGCGGATCTCCGCCAGGCCGGTGTCCTGCCCCACCGGGGCGGCTCCCGCCCGGCACATCTTGATGCCGTTGTACTGCGCGGGGTTGTGCGAGGCCGTGAACATCGCGCCGGGCAGTCCGAGGCTCCCCGAGGCGAAGTACAGCTGGTCGGTCGAGCAGAGGCCGATCTCGGTGACGTCCACACCGCGCGCCGCCGCCCCGCGCGCGAACGCCCGGGACAGACCCGGCGACGAGGGCCGCATGTCGTGCCCGGTGACGATCGCGCCGGCACCCGTCACCTGGGCGAAGGCGGCTCCGAACAGCTCGGCCAGCGGCTCGTCCCACTGGTCGGGGACGACTCCGCGCACGTCGTACGCCTTGACGATCTGCGACAGATCAGCCCGCTCAGCAGCCACGGCCAGCCCCTCCTGAAGTCCTCTTGGTCGGCCCTGAGGCTACCCGTACGGACGAACAGGAGTGGTTTCAGGAGTCGGGGGAGCGCAGGACCCGCAGATGGCCGCGGCGCGCGACCTCCATCGGGTCGGCGGTGCGCGCCCCGCCGCTCGCCTCCGCCGCACGCTCGTGCGGTCTGGCGGCCTCGCGCACGGCGTTGGCCAGTGCTTCGAGATCGTCACCGCTCGGGTGGGCGGGGGCCGAGCCGTCGACGAGCCGCAGGACCTCCCAGCCGCGCGGCGCGGTCAGCCGGTCCGAGTGCTCGGCGCACAGGTCGTAGCAGTGGGGCTCGGCATAGGTGGCGAGCGGGCCGAGGACTGCGGTCGAGTCCGCGTAGACGTACGTCAGTGTCGCGACGGCAGGGCGGCCGCACGCGGTGCGCGAACAGCGACGTACAGGGCTCACGAGGTTGGACGGTACCGCACTCTTGAGCGGGCCGCGACGACTCTCCCCCACGTCACTCCACCGTGTCGCGGGTCTCGTCCCGTCCCAGGCGCCCCTTGCGCAACTGGCCCGACCTGCGCGGAGACCCGCGCGCACAGCCGGTCACCGGGCCGTGCCCAGTCGCCACTTGGGGCAAATGCCGTCAAGCGTCGCGAGATCGACGGTCGCGTACGGGCCTGAATTCGAGCCCAACCTTGGCTGGAATGCTCAATATGCGACATGCCGTCTGCCGTCCGTCCGGCGCGGCCGCACCGCCCCGATGAGGGCTACCCTGCGTCAGTGATGGACAGTCCCGTACCTCCCCTCCCCACCGGCCCGGGGCCCCGGCGGCGCGACCGGCACGGTCGCGGCATGCGCGGCCCGGTGGCGCCCCCTCAGGTGCCCCTGTCGACCAGCAGGGCCGCCGCCTTCGGCGATCTCGTGCAGGATTCGGTCGAGCGTCTGGAACGGCGGTGGCCGCAGCTCGCCGAGGTCGACTTCCTTGTGCTCGACGTGCCGCCCGCGGGCGGCGGCGACTCCGACGGCTGGGCCGCCGAGTCCGTTCCCCTCGGCGGCATGATCGCCGCGACGAGCGCCCATCCGGCGCGGATCGTCATCTACCGGCGGCCCGTCGAGATCCGGACCAAGAACCGGGACGAGCGGGCCATGTTCGTGCACGAGATCGTGGTGGAGCAGGTCGCCGAACTGCTCGGCCTGTCGCCGGAGTCCGTCGATCCGCGGTACGGGGACGCGGAGGGCGACGGCTGACGCCGTACGCCCCCTCGCGTCGCGCGGTCAGTCGTCCAGGACCGACAGGTCCTGTTCCGCCTCCGGCACCGAGACCGTCCCCCGGTCGTCCGGCATCGTCTGCACGGTGAACATCGGGATGCCGTCCTCGGGCAGGGCGAGCGCGCGCGACGCGTACACCGGGCCGCCCGACCGCGGTTCGACCGTCAGCGCGTACGAGCCCTTGAGCCCGGACGGCGCCGGCGGCTTCGTCACCGCGAGCGTGGTGCCCGCCGCGATCCTGTAGGTCTTGGTCACGGGCTCTCCGCCGCCGCTGCCCGCCGACGCGGTCACCTGGACCTCGGCCGCCTTGCCGGGCGCGGTCAGCGAGAGGACCGATCCCTTCGCCCTGTTGTCGGCCACCGTGGCCCTGTCCCCCACCTGCCTGGTCGCGGGGATGTACGCGATCTCCTGGGCGGCGCCCTTGCCGCGGGCCACGCGCAGGGCGGCGACGACGGGGGTCGGGCTGCTCTGCGCGGCCGGGTCGAGCAGCAGGGAGGCCGCCTCGCCCTTCGTGACGTCGGCGAGGTCGACGGCCATGGACATGCCCGCCTTGACGTGCAGGTTCTCGTGGCCGGCCGGGGTGATCGTGCCGGTGGGGCCCGCCAACCGCAGCTTCAGGTCGGCGTCCTCGTCACCGGGCGCGAAGACCACCAGGCGTACGGACGTCGCGTCCGCCGGGATGCCGGGCAGCACCGCGTCGGCGGACGCCTCGGCGGACGGCGCCAGCCAGTCGCTGCCGTCCTCCTCGTCGATGGCCTGTACGACGGCTCCGACGCGGCCGGTGCGGGTGGTGACGTGGACGGTCACGTTCTCGGCCCGGTCGGCGCTGAGCGTCGACAGCAGCACGGGGACGCTGGACCTGGCCGGGACCGTGATGCCCTCCCCCGTGTCCGTCTCCAGTGCGCCGTCCTGGCCGTACAGCTGGATGTCGGCGACGGCGGCGGTGTCGTCGGGGTTGGTGAGGTGGACGTAGTCCTGCCGCTCGGCGGCGGTGCTCGCACCCGGGAACCAGAAGCTGGTGTCGGGCGGCGTGCAGCTGACGCCGAGCAGGCCCCGCCCCTGGCCCGCGGTGACCTTGGTGGTCTGCTGGGCGGTCCAGCCGGGAGCCAGCAGCCCGTCGGCCGAGCCGACGAGAGCGGGGGCCTCGGCGGTGTTGGCGTCGGCGGTCCGGGGCTTGCCCGGTTCCTCCAGCGACAGGACCGGCTTGCTCGCGCCCCTGTCCCGGGCCTTGTCCTTGTCCTTCTTCTTGTCCTCGGGGTCGTCCGAGGCCGCCAGGGTCGCGTCCGTCGGGACGAGTTCGGCGGAGCCGCCCTTCGCGTCCGCGCCGCCCTTGCCCGCCGGGGTGAACGACGTGTACGTCGTCTCCGCCAGGTCGGAAGAGCTGGGCGCCGGGCACAGCAGGCTGGAGCGCTCCACCGGCATCCGCGCCGCGGTCTTCGCGCCGCCGGCCGTCGCGGCCTTACCGCCGCCGTCCGGCGCGGAGACCGCGGCGAACCCGGTGACCGCGGCCAGGGCGGTGGCGACGGCGATCAGGGAGAGGGTGGTGCGGTTCATCGGTTGTCGCTCCCGTCGGGACGCTGCTCGGGCTCGTTGCCGTCGGCGTAGGGCTGCTGCGGCTGCTGTCCGTAGCCGTAGGGGTCGTACTGACCCTCCTGGTACGGGTCGGCGGCCTGGTACCGGCCCTCCGGGTAGGAGCCGCCCTGGTACTGGTCCTGGCCCTGCTGGTACGGGTCGGCCCCGTACTGCCCGCCGTCGCCGTAGCCGGCCGCCTGGTACGGATCGCCCTGGTACTGCTCGCCGCCGTAGCCCTGGTGCTGTTCCTCACCGCCGTACGGCTGCTGCTGCCCGTACTCGGCTCCCGCGTAGGACTGCGCGTCCCACTCGTCGTACTGCTGCCCGCGGGGCGGCGACGCGTACGCGTCGCCGCTCCCTTCCTGCCGCTCCCGCTGCGGCTCGCCGTACGGGTCCGCGGCCGGCGGGGCCGGCGGCTGGTCGCCGGCCTGCTCCTGCTCGTCCTCCGGCCGGGGCGCGTCGGTCTGCGCCGCCGCGCGCAGCCTGCGCGCCCTGCGGCCCTCGCCCGCGACCGGCTGCGCGGGGATGTCGTACTCCTCCTCGGGGAGGTCGTCGTCGACCTCCCGGCGGCGGCCGGGCAGCGCGAGCACCACGAGGAGCAGGGCGAGGCCCACCTGGGTCCAGATCCACACCCTGTGGGTGACGGGAGCCTCGTACGTGAGGTCGAGCCGGCCGCCCTCGGCGGGCAGTGCGAAGCCCTGCGCCCAGCCGTCGACGGTCTTCTTCTCCAGTACGCGGCCGTCGAGCGTGGCCTGCCAGCCCTCGGCCGCCGAGTCCGCGATGCGCAGGACGCGTCCGGCCTCGCCGGCCGGGATGTCGGTGTGCGCCTCGACCGGGCTCGACGCGACGGACAGCGGCTCGCCGCCCTTGGCGCCGGAGACGATCACGGCCCGCGCGACTTGGCGGTCGACGCGCCACAGCGCGCTGCCGTCGAGCTGGCTCAGCCGGCTCAGACCGGGCGTCGAGTCGAGGACGCGGCTCATGGAGCGCGGCGCCCCGTCCCGGACGAGGACGTACCGGACGGCGTACCCGCCGAGCTGGTCGGCCTGGTCGGCGCCGGAGCCGGCGACGAGGTTCGAGACGATCCTGTCGAGCCGGGCGCTGCCGCCGCCGGCCTCGGTGAGCTCGCCGTCGCCCAGGCGGGCCCCGGAGCCGCGTACGAGCGTGTACGAGACCTTCGCGGCGGACGTGCCGCCGAGGACGAGGGTGCGCGCCTGGTCGCGGGTGCCGCTCTCCTCCGCGACGAACGCCGGCACCTGCACCGGGTCGCGCCGCTCCAGCGGTCCCGCGGCGCCGCCGATCATCCATCCGGCGGCGGCGAGCAGCGGTCCGGCCGCCGCGGCGAAGGCGATCAGCACGGCGACGGGCTGGCGCCAGCCGAAGCTCTGGGTGGCGACGCGTTCGCGCGCGCCGTCCGCGCCGAGCACGGTGGCGCCGATGAGCGCGAGGCCGTAGACGAGGGTCGCGGGGCCGGCCCAGCAGCCCTCCGCGGTGTTGGCGAACACGGCGAAGAGGAGGGAGACGAGCGCCACGGTCCACGCCGTGCGGATGGCGAAGGTGCGCTCACCGCGCAGGAGGGCCGCCAGGGCCGCGAGGACGACGCCGACGAGCAGCAGCCCGCCGGCCGCCTTGGGGCCTCCGGGGCTCGTGCCGAGCAGGTCGAGTGCGCCGGCCGGGCCCGTGCCGACGTCGAGCCCCGCCTCGCGGAAGAAGGCGGAGGGGCTGGTGAGGAGTGAGAGCGACCAGGGGGCGAGCATCAGCAGGGGGGTGCCGAGCGCGGCGAGGAAGCGCAGTCCGTACGCGGTGACGTCGCCGCGCCGCAGGACCAGTACGCCGATGCCGAGGACCAGGGCGATCAGCCACACGATCGGCGTGAACGCCGTCGCGAGGGTCAGCAGGAGCGCGTACGCCCAGACGGCGCGCCAGCCGGCCCGCCCGCCCCCGGCGCGCAGACCGCTCGCGGAGACGGCGCACCGCGCGATGAGCGGCAGCAGGACGGCCAGCACGGCCGTTCCGAGCCGCCCGGTGGCGAGGGCTCCGGTGGCGGCGGGCAGGAACGCGTACGCGACGGCCGCCCAGGCGCGCAGCAGCCGGGACTCGACGAGCGGACGCGAGACGAAGTAGGCGGTGAGGCCGGCCAGGGGCACCGAGCAGACCAGCAGCACGGTGAGCGCGAGCCCGGTGGAGCCCAGGAAGACGGCCGAGAGGGCGGCGAGCACGGCGAGGTAGGGCGGCGCCGTCTGGGTGCCGCCGGTGCCGATGGGGTGCCAGGCGTCGGCGTACCGCGACCAGAGGCCCGACACGTCGTCGGGGGCCGGCAGCAGGGCGCCGCCCGCGAGCGAGCCGCCGCCGAGGAGGCCGCGGCAGGCGACGAGCGAGACGAAGAGGAGCAGGAGGAAGAGCACCGGGCCCGGCTTGCGGGCGATCCGCTTCAGCCGCGCGAACTGCTCGATCTCCAGGTAGTCGGCGTCGTCGCCGCCGGGGCCCGACTCGACGACGCCGTGCCGTGAACCGGAGGCCGATTCGGGCTCGGAGCGGGAGCCGAAACTGCCGGCGACCTGTTCGACGGTGGCTCTGACGGTGGCGCCGGCCGGCGGGAAGAGGGGCCGCAGTTCGCTCGCCTCGACCTTGCCCTTCCCGCGCCGCTTCCTGGCCGAGAGGATCTTGCCGGGGCGCAGCAGCGTGCCCATCAGGCCGGTGACTTCGTCGACCGCCTGTCCGGGCGCCTTGCCGAGGAGGTAGGCGACGGTGCGCAGCAGCGTGCCGAGGACGAGGCGCAGCATGACGTACGGGAGGGCGGCGCCCCGCGCGTTCACGAGCATCGCGTAGACGGCGCCGGCCTTGTCCACGCGGTGCGGGTTGGCGACGGAGCGCCCGGCACAGTCGATGGGCCTGCGCTCGCGCGCGGCCGCTTCGGCGTGCCGCAGGACGGCGTCGGGGGCGACGAGGACGCGGTGGCCGGCGGCGTGGGCGCGCCAGCACAGGTCGACGTCGTCGCGCATGAGGGGCAGCCTGCGGTCGAATCCGCCGAGTTCCTCCCACACATCCCGGCGGACGAGCATGCCGGCGGTCGACACGGAGAGCACGGAGCGGACCTGGTCGTGCTGGCCCTGGTCCTGCTCGCGCCGGTCGAGGCCCGTCCAGCGGCGGCCGCTGTTGGCGATGGAGACGCCGACCTCCAGCAGCTGCTTCCTGTCGTACCAGCCGCGGAGTTTGGGGCCGATGATCGCGGCGTGCTCGTCGGAGTCGGCGACCCGCAGCAGTTCGGCGAGCGCGTCCGGCTCGGGCGCGCAGTCGTCGTGCAGCAGCCACAGCCACTGCACCGGTTCGCCGTGCGGCAGTTCGGGCATGTCGTACGCGTCGTCGCGCCACGTCCTGCTCACCGGGTCCCAGCCGGAGGGGCGCTTGAGGTACGGCAGGTCCTCGGGGGTCAGCACCTGGGCGCTGCGGACCGCCTCGTCGACGGCCGTTCCGAAGCCGGAGCGGCGCGCGAGGTGCAGCACGCGCTCGGGACCGATGGCCTCGGTGACGAGTTCGGCGGAGTCGTCCGCGCTGCCGGTGTCGGCGGCGACGACGTTCTGCACGGGGCGTTCCTGCCCCAGCAGACCGGCGAGGGCGTCGGGCAGCCAGCGCGCTCCGTCGTGGGAGACGAGCACGGCGGTGACGACATGCCGGGGGAACTCGGGAGCGGCCGCCGCGTACGGCGCCGACGTTTGGCTGTGCACGGACATCGGGGTACGGGCCCTCCGGCCGGGGTCCGGGGGTCGCCCCCCGGAAGGCTGCTGTCTGACTGCGTCGACGCGCGCGACCCGTGGGGGCGTTGATGCGTCTCGGACAGCGCCCCACACTAACGGCTGGGCAACACAACGGTCCGCCGCCTGCGGCCTGGGGCCGGGCGACGGACCGGTTGATACGTGCACGCTTGTGCCATTTGATCAATAAGCGCCGAGCGCGACGGTCGGGTGCGACCGGATCGGGCGGGTCGCGGTCAGACGGCCGCCTTTTTCAGTCGTCGGCGTTCGCGCTCCGACAGACCGCCCCAAATACCGAACCGTTCGTCGTTGGAGAGCGCGTACTCGAGACATTCCGAGCGGACTTCACAGGCGAGACAGACCTTCTTGGCCTCGCGGGTGGATCCGCCCTTCTCGGGAAAGAAGGACTCCGGGTCGGTCTGGGCGCACAGAGCGCGCTCCTGCCAGCCGATTTCCTCGTCCGCGTCCTCGACCAGCAGTTGCTGGAACAGCTCGGTCATGTGCGCCCCTCGTCTGTCTTTTGCAGTCCCCGTGCTGTAGTCGTTGCCGTTTTCGGCCGAACGACACGAGTGAAATTACAAGTGCGCGGATCCGGGGCAGTCAAGCCGAGATCTGCTATTGAGCCGGTTATTCACTCTGCGGAACCAAAGCTATGCGGAAAGTGTTCAAATCGCCAAAAACGGTGACACACGCCACCGGCTCATCCACAGCCCCTCCGCGACCCCCTCTCCAAGGAGAGATGCGACGGGGTTTGATCTTGTTGCGGCCGGCGCGCGGAAGCGATCGGGATCACACCCGGGGTCGCACCTGCCGCCCGCGTCGCGCCGGTTTGCGCCGGTTGCACCGAGCGCGACCCCTTGGCGACGTTTGCATGCAGGGTTGTTGCGGCATGTGTCCGCACTCTCCGTTGCACAAACCTTTCTCCGGACCCGCTACCCGGATGAGGTGAAACATTGCGGCCAAAACGGTCATCCAGTTGACAGCGCGTGAGCGACCGGGTCTCCTTGAACCCATGCCGATGACCGCAGCGCTCTCCCGCACCCACACCCGTGGGTCCCGTGGCGCTGCCCAGGTCCGGTTCGGCGCTTCGTGTTCCTGTTGCTGTTGTTCCAGCTGTTGAAGCCTCCGCGCTCCAGCTGACTCTCCGTAGCGGTCCGCTTCCGGTCGCTGCACCCATCTTGCGTCCGCGTCTCGCGACATCTCTTCCTGCGACACCCGAGCACTCATGCCGAGGAACCCCCGCACCATGAACAGCGACAGCGACCTCCAGATCGCCGGCGACATCCTCGCCGTCCAGCACCTTCTCCAGCCCGCCCGCGAGCACCCGGCAACCGTCGCCGAGTTCGCCGGCCTCGCCCGTTCCATCGCCGCCGATCGCGCGCAGTGGGAACACCTCGTTTCGTACGACGCCACCAGCCGCTGGTACCACCGGCTGCGCACCGGACCCGGGTACGAGGTCTGGCTGCTCAGCTGGGTGCCCGGTCAGGGCAGCGGTATGCATGACCACGGCCCTTCTTCCGGCGTCCTCACCGTCCTCGAGGGAGAGTTGACCGAGCACACCGGGCAGGGGCGGGCGCGGCGCACGCTGGGGGCGGGCGCGCAGCGGGTGTTCGCGCCGGGGTACGCCCACGATGTCGTCAATGACGCGCTGGAGCCGGCCGTCAGCCTGCACGTCTACTTCCCCGGACTCACCGAGATGCCGATGCACGCGGCGCGGTGCTCGTCCCCGGCCGCCCAGGATGTCGTACGGGCCTGACAGACTGCTGTGCATGCGCATTGTGGTTCTGGCAGGCGGTATCGGTGGCGCTCGCTTCCTCCGCGGCCTCAAGTCGGCCGCGCCTGACGCGGACATCACCGTCATCGGCAACACCGGTGACGACATTCATCTGTTCGGGCTCAAGGTGTGCCCCGACCTCGACACCGTGATGTACACCCTCGGCGGTGGCATCAACGAGGAGCAGGGCTGGGGGCGTGCGGACGAGACCTTCCAGGTCAAGGGCGAACTCGCGGCGTACGGCGTGGGGCCGGAGTGGTTCGGGCTCGGCGACCGCGACTTCGCGACGCACATCGTCCGTACGCAGATGCTCGGCGCGGGCTATCCACTGAGCGCGGTCACCGAGGCGCTGTGCGAGCGGTGGCAGCCGGGGGTGCGGCTGCTGCCGATGTCCGACGACCGCATCGAGACGCATGTCGCGGTCGACATCGACGGGGAGCGCAAGGCCGTTCACTTCCAGGAGTACTGGGTGAAGCTGCGCGCGTCGGTGGACGCGCAGGCCGTCGTGCCGGTGGGCGCGGAGCAGGCGAAGCCTGCGCCGGGGGTTCTGGAGGCGATCGGTTCGGCCGACGTCATCCTCTTCCCGCCGTCCAACCCGGTGGTGAGCATCGGGACCATCCTGGCCGTGCCCGGCATGCGCGAGGCGATCGCCGACGCGGGGGTGCCGGTGGTGGGACTCTCGCCGATCGTCGGCGACGCGCCGGTGCGGGGCATGGCCGACAAGGTGCTGGCCGCGGTGGGCGTCGAGTCCACGGCCGCGGCCGTCGCCCTGCACTACGGGTCGGGGCTGCTCGACGGGTGGCTCGTCGACACGGTGGACGCGGGCGCGGTGGACGAGGTGGAGAGCGCGGGCGTCCGGTGCCGGGCGGTCCCGCTGATGATGACCGACGTGGAGGCCACGGCCGCCATGGCCCGGGAGGCGCTGGCGCTGGCGGAGGAGGTACGGGCGTGAGCTCGGGGGGTGCGCGGGGTGCGGTGCCGGCTCCGGGGGCGGGTGCGGTGCCGGCTCCGGGGGCGGGTGCGGGGTCGGCTCCGGGGGCGGGTGCGGTGCCGGCTCCGGGTGCGGCTCCGGGTGCGGACACGGTGCCTGGTGCGGGGACGAAGACCGTGGCGGTGGCGGGTGTGGCTGCCGGTGCCGGGCCCGCGGCGGAGTTCCAGGTGTGGGCTGTTCGGGGGATGCCCGAGGTCCGGGGCGGGGACGACATCGCCCGGCTGATCGCCGCCACCCGGCCCGGGCTCGTCGACGGCGACATCCTGCTCGTCACCTCCAAGATCGTGAGCAAGGCGGAGGGCCGCGTCATGGAGGCGGCGGACCGTGAGGCGGCCATCGACGCTGAGACCGTGCGCGTGGTCGCGCGGCGCGGAGCCCTTCGTATCGTCGAGAACCGCCAGGGGCTCGTGATGGCCGCGGCCGGCGTCGACGCGTCGAACACCGCTGCCGGGACCGTGCTGTTGCTCCCCGAGGACCCGGACGCTTCGGCGCGCCTGATCCGGGACGGCCTTCGGGACGCGCTGGGCGTGGACGTGGGCGTCGTGGTCACGGACACCTTCGGGCGGCCTTGGCGCAACGGCCTGACCGACGTGGCGATCGGCGCCGCGGGGGTGCGGGTCCTCGACGATCTGCGGGGCGGAACCGACGCGTACGGCAATCCGCTGAACGTCACCGTCGTCGCCGTCGCGGACGAGTTGGCCGCGGCCGGCGATCTAGTGAAGGGCAAGGCCGAGGGGCTGCCGGTCGCGGTGGTGCGGGGGCTCGCGCACCTCGTGGGGGCGGAGGGCGGCAGCCGCGGCCTCGTCCGGCCGGCGGCCGACGACATGTTCCGCCTCGGGACGTCGGAGGCCGTACGGGAAGCGGTCACGCAGCGGCGTACGGTGCGGGAGTTCACGGACGAGCCGGTGGATCCGGCCGCGGTACGGCGTGCGGTCGCCGCGGCGGTCACGGCGCCGGCGCCGCACCACACGACGCCGTGGCGCTTCGTCCTGGTCGAGTCGGAGGCGGCGCGGGTGGCGCTGCTCGACGCGATGCGTGACGCGTGGGTGGCGGACCTCCGGGCCGACGGGAAGTCGGAGGAGTCCATCGCCAAGCGGGTGCGGCGGGGGGACGTGCTGCGCAACGCGCCGTACCTGGTGGTGCCGTGCATGGTGATGGACGGCTCGCACACGTACGGGGACGCGCGCAGGGACGCGGCGGAGCGCGAGATGTTCGTGGTCGCGGCGGGCGCGGGTGTGCAGAACTTCCTGGTGGCGCTGGCCGGGGAGCGGCTGGGGTCGGCGTGGGTCTCGTCGACGATGTTCTGCCGGGATGTGGTGCGGGAGGTGCTGGAGTTGCCGGAGGGGTGGGATCCGATGGGCGCGGTGGCGGTGGGGCATGCGGCGGCTGCGCCGAAGGAACGGGCGGCGCGGGATTCTGCGGCGTACGTCGAGGTGCGGTAGCGGGGCCGGGGGCGCGCGGCCGGGCCCGGGGCTTCGGGGTCGGTGCGGGGCTTCGCGCACTGTGCCGGGCCGGGGCTTCGGGGTCGGTGCCGCGCCGGGGCGTCTCCTCGGGCGCCGAACGTTCGGGTAGCGCTGCGGTCGGTTCGGGGTGGTTGCGTTCGGCGTCCTGCGGGGAGCGCCCCGGCACGTCCCCTCCCGGCGCCATGTGGGGGGCCGGGATGGTGCCCGTTCGGACGTGCGTGCCCGTTGGAGGGGTCGGTACGGTCCGTCGTCGTGTGGGGGTCAGAGGGCCGCTATGTTGCCCGGGGTCATTCGGGGGGCGCGGCGGGGTGGGGTTCTGCCTGAGAGGAGGATCAGGCGGGCCGCGCGGTGGCGTTGGCCGGCGTACGGGGCCAGGAGTTCCAGCATGGCGTCGTCGTCCGCGTCGCGGTCGCCTGCCAGGGCGTAGCCGACGGTGCTCGGCAGGTGGTAGTCGCCGACCGAGACCGCGTCAGGGGCTCCGTTGCTGCGCTGCAGGGTCTCCGCGGCCGTCCAGGGGCCGATGCCCGGGATCAGCTGCAGGCGGGCCGAGGCTTGTTCCAGGGGCATCGTGGACGCCTCCTCCAGGCGTCTCGCCACCCGTACCGCTCGCAGGATCGTCGCGGAACGCTTGCTGTCCACGCCCGCGCGGTGCCACTCCCAGGACGGGACGAGTGCCCAGGTCCTCGGTGAGGGGGTGACGTGCATGCGGCCGTCGACCGGGCCGGGGGCGGGTTCGCCGTACTTGCGGATCAGCAGGCGCCAGGCGCGGTACGCCTCGTCCGTGGTGACCTTCTGTTCCAGGACGGACGCGATCAGGGATTCGACGACCAGACCCGTACGGCCCAGCCGCAGGCCCGGGCGGCGGCGCCAGGTCTCGGCGACGACGCGGTGGCGCGGTACGAAGGCGGAGGGGTCGTCCAGGGAGCCGAGGAGGGACGGCAGCTCGTCCAGGAGCCAGTCGGCGCCCTCGCCCCAGGCCGTCGCCTGCACGGCGCCTGCGCTCGCGGCCACCCGCAGGGTGCCCGGGCCGGCCGGTGTGCGGCAGGTGCGCCAGAAGGCGCCGTCGGGGGTCGCGCGGAACGTCGGGTCGGCCGGGCCGCGCCGGAGCGGTCCCAGCACCAGCGCGAGGTCGAGCGGCCCCGGCGGGGTCCAGGTGCGGGTGCGGGCGGCCGGGACCGGTGCGCTCTGGCGCGGGACGGGCGCGGTCGGGGCCGTGTCGCCGCCCCGCACCGAGGTGCGGGTGACGGGGCGGGGCGCGAAGCGGCCTGACACGGGTGCGGTCCTTGGGTCGGGATGTGCGTGGGCTTCGAGCCTACTGGTCCGACGAGAAGCGGAGCGCGGCGTCGGGGAGCGCGGCGCCGCACCACACCCGTACGCCGTCGCGCAGCTCGTTGTCCGCGCCCACGGTGGCGCCGTCCCCGACGACGGCGCCGGACACGACGGTGCGGGCGCCGATCCTGGCGCCCGCGCCGATGAGGGAGTCGGTGATCACCGCGCCGGCCTCGATCACGGCTCCGGCGAGGATCGCGCTGCCGTCCACGCGTGCGCCTTCGGCGACCGTGGCGCCCTCCCCCACCACCGTGCCGCCGGTCAGCTTCGCGTCGGCGGCCACGGACGCGGTCGGCAGCACCAGGCGGTCACCGCAGCGGCCCGGCACCGCCGGGGACGGGGCCCGCCCCAGCACCAGGTCCGCCGAGCCGCGTACGAACGCCTGCGGGGTGCCGAGGTCCAGCCAGTACGTCGAGTCCACCATGCCCTGGAGGTGCGCGCCGGAGGACAGCAGGTCGGGGAAGGTCTCGCGTTCGACGGAGACGGGGCGGCCGGTGGGGATCGTGTCGATGACCGAGCGGCGGAAGACGTACGCACCCGCGTTGATCTGGTCGGTGACGATCTCCTCGGGGGTCTGCGGCTTCTCCAGGAAGGCCGTGACCCGGCCCGTGGGGTCGGTGGGGACGAGGCCGAAGGCTCTGGGGTCCTCGACGCGGGTGAGGTGCAGGGAGACGTCGGCGCCCGACGCGGTGTGCGTGGAGACGAGGGCGCCGATGTCGAGACCGGTGAGGATGTCCCCGTTGAAGATGAGGACCGGGTCGTCGGGGGACGAGTGGAGGCGCGAGGCCACGTTGCGGATCGCGCCGCCGGTGCCGAGCGGCTCCTCCTCGGTGACGTACTCCAGGTGCAGACCGAGGGCGGAGCCGTCGCCGAAGTACGGCTCGAAGACTTCGGCGAGGTACGACGTCGCGAGGACGATGTGTTCGACTCCGGCCGCCCGGGCGCGGGCCAGCTGATGGGTGAGGAAGGGCACACCGGCCGCCGGGACCATGGGCTTGGGTGTGTGCACGGTGAGCGGGCGCAACCGGGTGCCCTTGCCGCCGACCAGGAGGATCGCTTCAGTCACCTTGTCGTCTCTGCTTCCTGCTGGGGCCGGCCGGGTACGGGCAGGCCAGTGTATGCAGACCGTTCGATACGACCCGGTCAGCGCCCCTGCAGGCGGGCGGAGGCGTCCCGGGCCTCGTCGAGCTTGTTGTAGAGGCGGCCTCCCGGACAGTCGGTGGCGTATCCGTCCCGATGTCCGGAAATGACGTTGAGCTTGACGACGGTGCCCTTCTTGTAGCGGTTGCCGCCGCCGGACTTGAGCGTGGTCTTGGCGCGCGGGTCGGCGCCGTACAGACCGAGCTTCCAGGCGGTCAGACGGGCAACGGCGTTGACGACGGCGGCGGGTGGGTCGGACTTGCTGTAGGTACCGAGAACGGCGATGCCCGTGCTGTTGCTGTTGAAACCGAGAGTGTGCGCCCCCAGGACCGGCTTGGCCACACCGCCTGCCCTGCCTTCGTAGATGTTTCCGCACTTGTCGACGGCGAAGTTGTAGCCGAAGTCGCGCCAGCCGCTGCTCTTGACGTGGTAGCGGTAGATACTGCGCAGGACGGAGTCGGCCTGCGAGCAGCTGTAGTTGTTGCCGGTCGCGCTGTGGTGCACGAAGGCCGCCTTGACCCGCTTGGTGTAGACGAAGTTGCGCTCGCGGAGCTGCTCGTTGGCGCCCCACCCCTTGCGCGTGACGATGCGCGGACGGGGTCCGATCAGCGGCTTTCCGCCGCCCAGTACGAACGTCTCGTCCTCCGTCTCCGCCTTGGTGAGTGCGGGTACCTCGGTGGCGCCCAGCGGCGCGAGATCGGCGTTGACGGCGGAGGCCGCGGCGTCCTCAGCGGTCATGAGGGTGGTGCGGGGGTCGTCCCTGTCCTCGGCCCCGGTCTGGGCCGCGCTGTCGTCGGCGTTGACGTCGGCGGCGTCGGGCGCCGCCTCGACGGCGGTGGTGGTCGTGCCGGCCGGCGGGTCGTCGCCGGGGTCCACCAGTTCGAGGCGCAGGCCGGACGGGAGCCGGGCGGGGGCGGCGCCGCGTGCGGCGGCCTCCTCGGGGCGTACCCGTACCTCCACGCCGTCGCTGGCGCCGACCCACAGGGGCGCGGTCGAGCCGCGGACCTTCCCGGCCTCGCGTTCCGGCGTGCCGGAGTCGGCGGCGTGTTCGTGGTTGTGGGTTTCGAGGTACTGCCAGCCGGTCCAGGCGCCCGTTCCGGTGGAGCGGGTACGGACCTGGACCGTGCCGTGGAGTTCGGCCCCGGCGTCGTCCCAGACGACCCCGACGAGCGAGAACGGCCTGGCGTCACGCTCCGTCAGGCCCTGTGGGACGGTGCCCGCGGCGCGGTCGTCGCCGGGAGCGTCCGGCACGAGCGGCACGAGGGGCAGCGACTGGGTGGAGCCCGGTGGCGCCGTACTGGCGGGGACCGGAGCGGCGAAGGCGGCGGTGGGCAGGACCAGAGCCGCGGCGCACGCGACTCCGATCGCGGAAGCAAGGAATGCACGCATGGAGCAGATCTTGGACATAAGCAGACAAATATGTCCATTGGGAAATTGACGCCTCGTCGGCCGACCGGTGTACGGGCAGCCCTCCCGCACCCCGGGCGACCCGGCCCCCGCCCGACGGCGCGGCGTACTCTTGCGCGGGTGAACGCCACCGATCGCACCCCCGCCGACCTGCTGCGATCCGCGCTCGCCGCGGACCCGGCCCAGCCACTGGTCACCTTCTACGACGACGCCACCGGCGAACGCGTGGAACTGTCTGTCGCCACCTTCGCCAATTGGGTGGCCAAGACCGCCAATCTGCTCCAGGGAGACCTCGCCGCCGCGCCCGGCGACCGGCTCGCGCTGCTGCTGCCCGCGCACTGGCAGACCGCCGTCTGGCTGCTCGCGTGCTCCTCGGTCGGCGTCACCGCCGACATCGGCGGCGACCCGGCCGACGCTGACCTCGTGGTCTCCGGACCCGACACGCTGGAGCGGGCGCGCGCCTGCGGCGGCGAACGGGTGGCGCTCGCGCTGCGCCCCCTGGGCGGCCGCTTCCCGCAGCCGCCCGCGGGCTTCGCGGACTACGCCGTCGAGGTGCCGGGGCAGGGCGACCGCTTCGCGCCGTACGCGCCCGTCGACCCGGACGGGCCCGCGCTGCGTGTCGGCGGCGCGGAGCTCACCGGCGCCGAGGCGGTCGACCGGGCCCGCGCGGACGCGAAGGCGCTGGGACTCGCCCCCGGGGCACGGCTGCTGTCCGGACTGGCGTACGACACCTGGGAGGGGCTCTCGTCGGGCCTCTTCGCGCCGCTCGCCGCCGGCGGGTCCGTGGTGCTGTGCCGGAACCTCGACCGCCTCTCCGAGGAGGGACTCGCCCAGCGGACCGAGAGCGAGCGCGTCACCAACACGGTGGTGCCGCAGGCTCCCTGAGTGCCACCCGTCCGGCCCAGGGCTGCCGAGCCCTGCGGCCGGAGGGCCGGGCTCCGGTGGATGATCGGCGGTACACCGCACAACCATGCGCGAGGTTCGGCCGTCTACCCCTGCGACCGGCGGCCCAGCGCGCCGCCGACTCCGTGAAGGATGGACGCAGACGTGACCGACAGTGCTGGCACGCCCTCCGGACCGGACACACCGGCCGAGGAGGGCGAGGCGAAGGACCGGGCCACGCGTGCGGGCGGGGCGGAGCCCAAGGCCGAGGCCAAGACCGAGGAGAAGGCCGAGCCGAAGACCGGCGCGGACGAGGGGGACGGCGCCGGTGCGGACGCCAACGGCTCCCGGCGCTGGCTCCGTTGGACCGCCCTCGGCGCGTCCTTCGCCCTCCTGCTCGCGGCCGGCATCGGCTGGTGGCTCTACCGGACGCTGGACGGCAACATCACCACCGACACCACCGCCGCCGCCGAGCTGGAGGAGTACGAGAAGGAACGTCCCACGCCCATCGCGGTGGACGCCCAGAACATCCTGCTCATCGGCTCCGACACCCGCTCCGGCAAGGGCAACAGCAAGTACGGCGCGGACGAGGGCACCCAGCGCTCGGACACGACGATCCTGCTGCACCTGGCTGGCGACCGCAAAAGCGCCACGGCCGTCTCGCTGCCGCGCGACCTGATGGTCGAGGTGCCGAGCTGCCGCAAGCCCGACGGGGCGCGTACGGCCAAACAGCTCACCCAGTTCAACTCGGCGTTCGAGCTCGGCGGTACGGCGTGCACGATCCGTACGGTCGAGAAACTCACCGGCATCCGCGTGGACCACCACATGGTCGTCGACTTCGCCGGCTTCAAGGGGATGGTCGACGCGGTGCACGGCGTCGAGATCTGCCTCAAGGAGCCGATCGACGACGACGACGCCCTGCTGCGGCTCGACAAGGGCCGCCAGAAGCTGAACGGGGAGCAGGCCCTCGGCTTCGTACGGGCCCGCAAGACCATCGGCGACGGCAGTGACACCGAGCGCATGGAACGCCAGCAGCGTTTCCTCGGCGCGCTGGTGAACAAGGTGCAGAGCAACGGCGTGCTGCTCAACCCCACGCGGCTGTACCCGGTGCTGGACGCGGCGACGAAGTCCCTGACGACCGATCCCGGGCTCGACTCGCTCAAGGACCTGTACAACCTGGTGCGCGGCATGCGGAACATCCCCACCGAGCAGGTGCAGTTCATGACGGTGCCCCGGCAGCCGTACCGGCAGGACCCGAACCGCGACGAGCTCGTGGAGCCGGACGCGGGCCGTCTGTTCGAGCAGTTGCGCGAGGACGCGCCGGTCTCGGTCGTACCCGCGGGGTCGGAGAAGCAGGCCGAGCAGGGCGAAGGCAGCGCCGACGAGAAGCCGGACGACGCGGGCGCGACGAGCCCGGCGCCGACGCCGACTTTCACCGGCAGCAATGCCGCCACGGACGAGTGCGAGTAAAGCCATGACCAAGGCATGCCCGGCCACTGACGCGGATTGGGCGTATTGCCCAGTTGTAAGGGGAGTGGAATTTGTCACGGACGTCGCCCCGCGCTGAACTGGGCAGATAGTGTGACGCGATCCGGTGCTTCCGGCCCTGAGGTCGCACTGCTGGAAAGAACGCCAGAGGGCCTGGGGGGAGGCGCCTCATGTGGCACCCGACGGAGGACTCAAGCAACCGTGGATGCGCAAAACCGTGGGCGGGCCGAAGAAATCGACCCGGCAGACCAGTGGGTGCTGAACCCGGCCACCGGTGATTACGAATTGCGACTGGACCAATCCGCAGGGAAGTCGCCCGCCGCGTCCCCCAGAGGCCCCCGCTCCAGAAGAGGCGCCGCCGACGTGGCCACGGCCCCACGGCGACAGGTTCCCGCGCAGCGCGGCCGACGGGCCGCGAACAGCTCCGACGGCAAGGGCGCGGGCGGTTCCGACCCGCAGGCGGGCCGGCGCAAGCGCAAGGCGAAGAAGTCGGGCAAGAAGAAGGCGCTCGTGTGGACCGGCGGCGTCATGGGCTTCCTGCTCGTGGGCGTCTCGGTCGGCGGGTACATGCTCTACGACCGGCTCAACGGCAACATCAACAAGATCGACGTCGGTGACGCCGCCAACGGGGGCCTCAAGGACGGCCCCCTCAACATCCTGATCATCGGTACGGACAAGCGCACCGGCAAGGGCAACGAGGGCTACGGCGACCGGGAGAACACCACGGGGCACGCCGACACGACGTTCCTCTTCCACGTGTCCGAGGACCGGACCAACGCGACCGCGCTGAGCATCCCCCGCGACCTGATGACCGACATCCCGGACTGCCCGACCAAGCAGCCGGACGGCTCGACCAAGATCATTACCGGCAAGTCGTACACGAAGTTCAACGAGAGCTTCGGCGTGGCCGGCCGTGACCCGGGCTGCACCATGCGCACGGTCAAGCAGATCACCGGCGTACCGATCGACCACTTCATGATGGCCGACTTCAACGCGGTCAAGACGCTGACCACCGCGATCGACGGTGTGGACGTCTGCCTGACCAAGCCCATCAAGGACGACGACTACTCCAAGCTCGATCTGGGCGCAGGCGACCACACCCTGGAGGGCGAGCAGGCGCTGGCGTTCCTGCGCAACCGGCACGGCCTCGGCAACGAGAGCGACCTCGACCGGATCAAGATGCAGCAGCAGTTCATCGCCTCGATGATCCGCAAGATGAAGGAAGAGACGCTCGGCAACCCGAAGCGGATGCTCGCACTCGCGGACGCGGCCACCAAGGCGCTCACGGTGGACCAGGGGCTCGGCGAGATCTCGCAGTTGAAGGGACTGGCCGAGGAACTGGGCCGGATCAACCTCAAGAACATCACGTTCACGACGATCCCCGTGATCGACAACCCCGCCGAGAAGATCCGCGCCACCGTCGTCCTTGACCCGGTCAAGGCCCCCCAGGTCTTCAGCATGCTCCAGAGCGACACCTCCTTCACCGAGGTGAAGAAGAAGGAGAAGGCCGCCAAGAGCAAGCAGGCCGCGCTGCTCAAGGGACCCAGGGCCGACGCCTCCGAGGTGCGCGTCGACGTCTACAACGGCAGCGACACCGCAGGGGCCGCGCAGAAGACGCTGAACTGGCTGCAGGTCGAGAAGGGCGTGCTCAAGTCCACGAACAAGAGCAACGCCCCGGAGAAGATCGACAAGACTACGCTTGAGTACGCGCCCAACCAGGCCGACCAGGCGCGCAAGCTGGCGGACCTGATGGGCCTGCCCGCCACGGCGATGAAGAAGGGCGCCGACGACGCGGGCGAGATGCAGGCCATGGTCCTGACGCTCGGCGCCGACTTCAAGGGCGAAGGGGTGCCCATCGCCGGACCGGTGAAGGCGCCCGAGGTGGACAAGGTCGAAGCAGACAAGAAGATCTGCGCACAGTGAAACTCGGGCCACCGGACTGTCCGGCGCCCGAATGACAGGGGGGCCAGGGGTGGGATACAACAGCGTGCGTGAGGAGGGGACGCGAGGGGGCGTCCGGAGCGCAGGCGAACGAGACCGGGGCAGGGGCGGACCCGCGAGAGCCGGCGCCGGCACGGCGCCCTCCGTGTCCGAGGGCGGCGGCCCGCCGCGGCGGCGCGGCAGCGGGCACAGACGCGGCGGCAGGGGCGGCAAGCGGCGGGTGCTGCGCTGGGTCGCCGCCGTACTGTCCCTGCTGATACTCGGCACGGCCGGCGCCGGATACCTGTACTACCGCCACCTCAACAGCACGCTGAAGAAGGAAGAACTCAACCTCGGCGACAGGCCGATGGCCGACCACAAGGCCAACGCCGCGGGCCAGACGCCGCTGAACATCCTGCTCATCGGCTCGGACGCGCGTAACTCCGACGCCAACAAGCGGCTCGGCGGCGCCAGGGACACCTTCGACAGCCCGCCGCTCGCCGACGTGCAGATGCTGCTGCACGTGTCCGCCGACCGCAGCAACATCTCGGTCATCAGCATGCCGCGCGACACCCTGCTGAAGATGCCCAAGTGCACCGACCCGGAAACCGGCGAGGTCTACCCGGCGACGACGAATCTGCGGATGACCAACCAGAGTCTCGGCCGCGGGGGTCCGGGCTGCACGGTCGCCACCTGGTACGAGCTGACCGGCATCACCATCGACCACTTCATGATGATCGACTTCTCCGGTGTGGTCTCCATGGCCGACGCCATCGGCGGCGTCCCGGTCTGTGTCACCGACAACGTGCACTCCCGCAACAGCAAGGGGGCGGGTTCGGGCCTGAAGCTCGAGAAGGGCACGACCTACGTCAAGGGCGAGCAGGCCCTCCAATGGCTGCGCACCCGTTACGGCTTCGAGGACGGCACCGACCTCGCCCGTACGCACGGCCAGCACATGTACATGAACTCGATGGTCCGCGAGCTGAAGAAGAACACCAAGCTCAGCGACCCGAACAAGCTGCGGAAGCTGGCCGAGGCCGCCACCGGGGCCCTCACCGTCGACAGGGAGCTCGACACCGTCGCGAAGCTGTACGCACTCGGCGAGGAACTCAAGAAGGTCCCGACGGCGCGCATCACCATGGCCACCATGCCGTGGGTGCCGCAGGGCGGACGCGTCCTGCCCAAGCCGGGCGAGGCCGAACTGCTCTTCAAGATGGTCCGGGAGGACACCCCGCTGGACGGCAGGGCTTCGAAGAAGCAGAAGCCGAAGGCGTCCGAGGACCCGGCGGCGCCGGACGCGGAGATCGGCGTGATGGTCCAGAACGGCACCTACACGGACGCCCTCGGCTCGGCGACGGGACGTGCGGCGGACATCGCCGGCGTGCTCGTGGAGAAGGGCTTCGCGCAGGCGAAGGCCGACACCCGGCGCGTCCCGCTGGAGCGGACGACGGTGTACTTCCCGAGCGCGGACCTGGAGGGCGACGCCCAGGCCGTCGCCAAATCGCTTGGGCTGCCGCTGAGTTCGGCGAAGAAGTCCACGGACGTCTCGGGCGTCACGCTGGTCGTGGGCGCGGACTGGCGCACCGGCAGCGCGTACCCCGAGTCGGCGGCGAAGGACGACGGCAAGAGCACAGCGGAGGCCCTCAAGTCGGGCCGTGCGCTGAACGGCGAGGACAGCAAGGCCTGCATGACGGTGCAGCCGGGATTCACCTGGTGACCGCGGCGGGCTGACAGCGGGCCGGCGGGCAGGACCTTCGTCGTACGGGGGCCTGCCCGCGGCCGTCAGACCGTCGTGGGCCGGACCGCCGGGCGGCGGCTCGCGATGACCTTCCTGGCCAGGGAGCGGGGGCTCGTCAGGAAGCCGTAGCCCCAGGACATGTGCATCGTCGCCAGGGCGACGGGGATCTGCGCGCGTGCCTTCAGCGACAGGCCCTTGCCGGCCGGGACCGAGCCCGCCACGATCGCCGCCAGGTAGCCGGCCGGTACGACGAAGCCCCACGGCGTGAGCGCGGCGCCGACGACGAGGCCCGCGGCGATCGCGCAGACGGCGGTCGGCGGCGCGAGGTAACGCAGGTTGATCGAACCGGCGTGGTAGCGGGCCACCACGTGGCGCCAGCGGCCGTAGTCCTTGTACTGCTTGGCCAGCGCCTTGACGGAGGGCCTCGGGCGGTACTGGACGCGCAGCTCGGGCGAGAACCAGATCAGGCCGCCCGCCTCGCGGATCCGGAAGTTCAGCTCCCAGTCCTGGGCGCGGATGAACTCCTCGTTGTAGCCGCCCTGCTGTTCCAGCGCCTCACGGCGGAAGACGCCCAGGTACACGGTCTCGGCCGGAGCGGCCTCGCCGCCCGTGTGGAACGCCGCGTTGCCGACGCCTATCTTCGAGGTCATCGCGGCGGCGACCGCGTCCTCCCAGGCGTTCTCGCCCTCGGCGTGCATGATGCCGCCGACGTTCTGCGCGCCGGTCTCCTCGAGGAGTCGCACGGCGGTCGCGATGTAGTTCGGCGAGAGCATCCCGTGGCCGTCGACCCGCACCACGATGGGGTGCCGGGACGCCTTGATGGCGGCGTTCAGCGCCGCGGGGGTGCGGCCCGTCGGGTTCGGGACGGTGTGGACGCGGGGGTCCTCGCGCACCAGCTCGGCGGCGATCTCCTCGGTCCGGTCGGAGGACGGGCCGATGGCGATCACCACCTCCATCTCGCCGTCGTACTCCTGCTCCAGGATGTGGCGGACCGAGTTGCGCAGATGCCGCTCCTCGTTGAGGACCGGCATGATCACGGAGACTGCGGGTGTGGCGTTCATCGGGGGTCACGTTACCGCGAACGGGGGACACGGTCGCGCGGCGGCCGCGTCGCTGCCCGGGGTCGTTGATCGTATGGGCTTACGTTGCTGCTGATCCCCCCATGCCCTCGCGGAGGTTCCCCACGTGCCCCAGTCGCCCCGTCCGCAGAAGGGCCGCAGCCGGAGGCGGGAAGAGCGCCCGCAGTGGTCGATGCGCCTGTTCACCACGATCTCGGTCCTGGTGCTGTGCGCGGGAGGCATCGGTCACGCCGTGGTCTCCGGGATGGAGACCGGCATCGAGCGGGTCGACCCCTTCAAGGACATGAAGAACCGCCCCGCGCCCGGCCACGGCACGAACATCCTGCTCGTCGGCACCGACGGCCGCGACCGGATCTCGGCGGAGGAGAGGCGGAAGTACCGGCTGGGCGGTGAGCCGTGCCACTGCACCGACACGATCATGGTGGTCCACATCTCCGCGGACAAGGAGCGGGCGAGTGTCGTGAGTCTGCCGCGCGACAGTTACGCGCAGGTCCCGGAGCACACCGACCAGTCCACGGGCAAGCACCACAACGCACACCCGGCGAAGATCAACGCGGCGTACGCGGAAGGCGGTCCCGGGCTCACGGTACGGACCGTCGAGCACATGACGAAGGTGAAGATCGACCACTACCTGGAGGTCGACTTCACCAGCTTCATGCGGACGGTGGACGTGATCGGCGGGGTGGAGGTCTGCACGGTCCGCCCGCTCAAGGACGCCTACACGGGTCTCGACCTGCCCGTCGGCACCCACCGGCTGAACGGCGGCCAGGCCCTCCAGTACGTCCGCTCCCGGCACATCGACGGCGCCGCCGACTTCGGCCGCATGCAGCGCCAGCAGCGTTTCCTCGCCGCGTTCATCGCCAAGGCGGGGACGGCCGGCGTCCTGCTGAACCCGGTCAAGTTCCGCGAGGTCACGTCCACGCTGCTCGGCTCGGTACGGGCGGACAGGGGCTTCGGCACGGAGCAGATGCTGGCCCTGGGGCAGGCGATGCGCGGCTTCAAGCCCGCGTCGTCGGAGTTCACGTCCGTGCCGGTCACCGGGGTCAACACCACCGTCGAGGGCATCGGCTCGACCGTCAAGTGGGACGAGACGAAGGCGAAGAAGCTGTTCCAGCACCTGCGTGAGGACAAGCCGCTCGCGCCGCTGCGGGCCCGCAGGAAGGCGGCGGTCGTGGACGTGGCGCCGCAGCAGATCGCCGTACAGGTCTACAACGGGACGCTGATCCGCGGCCTGGGCCGGCGCGTGGACGACGCGCTGCGCGCCACCGGCTTCCGGACCAGCCGGGCCCCCGAGGACGCCGACCGGCACGACGTGAAGCGCACGCTCGTCATGTACGACCCGCGCTGGGACCGCTCGGCGAAGTCGCTCCAGGTGGCGCTGCCCGGCTGCGAGCTGCGGGCGGTGGAGGGGCAGGGCGGGCTGCTGAAGGTGATGGCGGGCACGGACTTCAAGGAGGTGCGGGCGGTACGGGCGGACGAGCCGGGCCAGGGCGCGTTCGGCGCGGTCACCGGCGACCAGGTCGTCTGCCCGTAGCGGCCCGCGTCACATCTCCGTGTCGAGGCCCTCGGCGGCGCGCTTGTCCCGCAGCTCCTTGATGGCGCGGCGCCGCGCGAGGCGGTGCGTACGGCGGATCTGGGCCTCCTGGTAGCGCCGCCGGTCGCGCTCCGTCTCGGGTACGACGGGCGGCACGCGGCGGGGCTTGCCGTCGGCGTCGACGGCGGCGAAGACGAGGTAGGCGCTGCCGACCTGCGTGGCGGGGGTCGACTCGTTCCAGCGCTCGGCGAGGACCCGTACGCCGACCTCCATGGAGGACCGGCCCGTCCAGTTGACCTGCGCCTTGACATGGACCAGGTCGCCCACGCGCACCGGCTCCAGGAAGACCATCTCGTCCATGGAGGCGGTGACGGCCGGCCCGCCGGAGTGCCGTCCGGCGACGGCGCCCGCCGCGTCGTCCACCAGTTTCATGATCACGCCGCCGTGCACCGTGCCGAGGAGGTTGGTGTCGCTGCCGGTCATGATGTGGCTGAGCGTGGTGCGGGACGCCGCGGTGGGCTTGCCCGGAATATGTTCTTCCGGCTGGGACTGATCTGTCATGCCCTCCACCTTATGCGCGGGCACATTGCATCAGCTTCGCAACAGCCCTGCCCCGATTTCCCACCCACCCTGTAAGCGCCCCGCCCCTTCCCTGCACACTGGTCCGCATGAGCGACTGGCCGGACGGATGGAACGACCGCAGCGACCCGCACGGACGCGGCAGCGGCGGCGCGCAGCCCGAGGGCGCGCGCGTGATGAGGCATGTGCAGCGCGGCCAGGTGCCGCCGCCCGCCTCCCCGGCGCCTCCCGCGCACCGCCCGGTGCCGTCGCAGCCGCAGGGTTACGACGACGGGTACGGCCAGGGCTCCCGCGGCGACGGCTACAACACCGGCCAGGTCTACGGCGGGGGCGGCGGCCGGCCGCCCCGCGGACCGCGGGTGGGTCCGGCGCCGGACTGGAGACGCCGCATCAAGCTGGGGTCGCTGACGCTGGTCGTCGTGCTCCTCGCCGTCTCCGTCGGCACGTACTTCTGGGCGGACGGCAAGCTCAAGCGCGAGGTCGACCTGTCGAAGGTCATCGAGCGCCCGGAGGCCGGCGACGGCACCAACTACCTCATCGTGGGCTCCGACAGCCGCGAGGGCATGTCGGCCGACGACAAGAAGAAGCTGCACACCGGGTCGGCCGAGGGCAAGCGCACCGACTCGATGATGATCCTCCACGACGGCTCCAACGGCCCGACCCTCATCTCGCTGCCGCGCGACTCCGAGGTGGAGATCCCGTCCTTCGTCGGCTCGGAGTCGGGCAAGACCTTCCCGGGCCAGGGCCGGCGCGTGAAGCTGAACGCCGCGTACGCCGAGGACGGACCGGAGCTGCTGGTCCGTACCGTCGAGCACAACACCAAGCTGCGCATCGACCACTACGTCGAGATCGGTTTCGCCGGCTTCGCCAACATCGTGGACGCGATCGGCGGGGTGGAGATGGACATCCCCAAGGCGTTCAAGGACAAGAAGTCGGGCGCCGACTTCCAGGCCGGCAAGCAGACGCTGAACGGCGAGCAGTCCCTGGCCTTCGTCCGCACGCGGTACGCGTTCGCGGGCAGCGACCTGGACCGTACGAAGAACCAGCAGAAGTTCCTGGCGGCGCTGGCGAGCCAGACGGCGACGCCGGGCACGATCCTCAACCCGTTCAAGCTCTACCCGACCATGGGCGCCGGCCTCGACACGCTCATCGTCGACGAGGACATGAGCCTGTGGTCGCTGAGCCAGATGTTCTTCGCGATGAAGGGCGTCACGGGCGGCGACGGCACGTCGATGAACATCCCGATCTCGGGCAGCAACGGCGGCAACCTGGTCTGGGACAAGGCGAAGGTCGCGCAGCTCGTGGAGCAGCTGAAGAACGACGAGAAGGTCACCGTCACCGGCAACTGACCGGTCACGGCGATGGGCCCGGACGGATCACCGTCCGGGCCCCTTCGCCGTGCGTGGAGTTCGCCGTGCGCTACGGCAGGTTGCGGGCCATGACGATGCGCTGGACCTGGTTGGTGCCCTCGTAGATCTGGGTGATCTTGGCGTCACGCATCATGCGCTCGACCGGGTAGTCGCGGGTGTAGCCGTAGCCGCCGAGGAGCTGGACCGCGTCCGTGGTGGCCTCCATGGCGACGTCGGAGGCGAAGCACTTCGCCGCCGCGCCGAGGTAGGTGAGGTCGGCGTCGACGCGCTCGGAGGCCGCGGCGGCCTGGTAGGTGAGGGCCCGGGCGGCGGAGATCTTCATCGCCATGTCGGCCAGCATGAACTGGACGCCCTGGAAGTCGCCGATCGGCTTGCCGAACTGCTTGCGCTCCTGGACGTAGCCCTTGGCGTAGTCGAGGGCTCCCTGGGCGATGCCGAGGGCCTGGGCCGCGATGGTGATGCGGGTGTGGTCCAGGGTCTTCATCGCCGTGGCGAAGCCGGTGCCCTCCTCGCCGATCATGCGGTCGGCGGGGATGCGGACGTTGTCGAGGTAGACCTCGCGGGTCGGGGAGCCCTTGATGCCGAGCTTCCGCTCCGGCGCGCCGAAGGAGACGCCCTCGTCCGACTTCTCGACGACGAAGGCGCTGATGCCCTTGGAGCGCTTGGTCGGGTCGGTCACGGCCATGACCGTGTAGTACTCGCTGACGCCCGCGTTGGTGATCCACCGCTTCACGCCGTTGAGCACCCAGTAGTCGCCGTCGCGGACCGCCTTGGTCTTCATGCCGGCCGCGTCGGAGCCTGCGTCCGGCTCGGACAGGGCGTACGAGAACATGCCCTCGCCCTTGGCGAGCGGCGTCATGTACTTCTTCTTCAGGTCCTCGCTGCCGGAGAGGATCACCGGGAGCGAGCCGAGCTTGTTGACCGCCGGAATCAGCGAGGAGGAGGCGCAGACGCGCGCGACCTCTTCGATGACGATGACGGTGGCCAGCGCGTCGGCGCCCGCGCCGCCGTACGCCTCGGGGACGTGGATGGCCTGGAGGTCGTTGGCCACCAGGGCATCGAGCGCCTCCTGCGGGAAGCGGGCCTCCTCGTCGACCGCGGCGGCGTACGGCGCGATCTTCGCCTCGGCGAGCGAGCGCACCGCGTCACGGAGCATGTCGTGCTCTTCGGACGGGCGGTACAGGTCGAAATCAGGCGAGCCTGCCAAGGTCTCTCACTCCCCAAGGATGCTAACTACCGTTAAGTAACCCAATTTTAGGGGGTGGGCCGCCCGCGGGGATACGTGAGCTTGCCGACAGGCGGCGACACGGGGACAGGTTCCCGCCCCCGGGCCGGACTATGCTCGACCGGCGAATGTCTGCCCGTACCTCTCTGGAGCACCACATGGCCCTCAAGATCACTGTGATCGGCACCGGGTACCTCGGCGCGACCCACGCCGCGGCCATGGCTGAGCTGGGCTTCGAGGTGCTGGGCCTCGACGTGGTGCCCGAGAAGATCGAGATGCTGTCCGCCGGCCGGGTCCCGATGTACGAACCGGGGCTCGAGGAGCTGCTGCGCAAGCACGTCGCCGGCATCGAGGGCTCCAGCGGGCGGCTGCGCTTCACCACCTCCTGGGAGGAGGTCGGCGCGTTCGGAGACGTGCACTTCGTGTGCGTGAACACGCCGCAGAAGCACGGCGAGTACGCGTGCGACATGAGTTACGTCGAGTCCGCCTTCACCTCGCTCGCGCCGCAGCTCACGCGGCCCGCCCTCGTGGTCGGCAAGTCGACCGTCCCGGTCGGCAGCGCCGCCCGGCTCGCGGCGCTGCTCACGGAGCTGGCGCCCGTGGGAACGGACGCCGAACTCGCGTGGAACCCGGAGTTCCTGCGCGAGGGGTTCGCCGTGCAGGACACCCTGCACCCGGACCGGATCGTGGCGGGCGTGGAGAGCGAGGGCGCGGAGAAGCTGCTCCGCGAGGTGTACGCCGGGCCGATCGAGGAGGGCGCGCCGTTCGTGGTGACGGACTTCCCGACCGCCGAACTGGTGAAGACGTCCGCGAACTCCTTCCTGGCGACGAAGATCTCCTTCATCAACGCGATGGCCGAGGTCTGCGAGGCGGCCGACGGCGACGTCGTGAAGCTGGCCGAGGCGATCGGGTACGACGAGCGGATCGGCAAGAAGTTCCTGCGGGCCGGCATCGGCTTCGGCGGCGGCTGCCTCCCGAAGGACATCCGGGCGTTCATGGCCCGTGCGGGCGAGCTGGGCGCCGACCAGGCGCTCACCTTCCTGCGCGAGGTCGACTCGATCAACATGCGCCGGCGCGGGCACATGGTCGAGCTGGCGCGCGAGGCGGTCGGCGGCAGCGGCGGGTTCCTGGGCAAGCGGGTCGCGGTGCTGGGCGCCACGTTCAAGCCGGACTCGGACGACGTACGGGACTCCCCGGCGCTCAACGTCGCCGGGCAGATCCACCTCCAGGGCGGCCAGGTCACGGTCTACGACCCCAAGGGCATGGAGAACGCGCAGCGTCTCTTCCCGACTCTGGGCTACGCCCCGACCGCCGTCGACGCGGTGCGCGGCGCGGACGTGGTGCTGCACCTGACGGAGTGGCGCGAGTTCCGGGAGCTGGACCCGGCGGTGCTGGGCGAGGTGGCCTCCGAGCGGCTGATCCTGGACGGGCGCAACGCGCTGGACCCGGAGCTGTGGCGCGAGGCGGGCTGGACGTACCGGGCCATGGGCCGCCCCAAGGCGTAGCTCAGCCCTTCGCGCGGCCGGCGCGGTACTTGCGCATCTTGGCCCGGCTGCCGCAGACCGCCATCGTGCACCAGCGGCTGCGGCCCGCCGGGCTGCGGTCGTAGTACGCCCAGCGGCAGTCCTCGGCCTCGCACGCCTTGAGCCGCTGCCACGTGCCGTCGGCGGTCGCCGCGGCGATGGCCGACGCGACGCGGGAGGCCAGGGCGCGGGGGTCCGCCGGGCGCAGCGAGGCCGCGCCCGCGCCGTCCACGGTGACGAGCAGCGGGGCCGCCGCGAGCAGCCGGTCGAGGGGCGCGGTGGACACCGCGTGGCCCGCGTGGGCCAGGCACGCCGCGCGCAGGGCCTCGCGCAGCTCGCGGGCCGCCGGTACGTCGGCTTCCGCCAGGCCGAAGGCCGTGCGGCCGGCCTCCGTGTCGAGGGAGTCGGCGCCCTTCTCCACGTCGAGCGTGTTCACCAGGGCTTCCACCAGTGCGAGCTCTCCCGGCGCGGGTGCCCTGTCATTCATGGTTGCGAGGTTACCCCTTATGCGGGAGCATGCAGTAACGGTTACCTGTTGACGCCGTCAATCGGTAACAACCCCTCTCGTTCTGGAGGACATGGAAATGAGCAGCACAGCCGTCGCCAAGCTGGGCACCGTCGTTCTGGACTGTCCGGACCCCCAAGCCCTCGCGCGCTTCTACGCGCCGCTGCTCGGCGGCGTCCCCGAGGTCACCGACGGAGGGAAGTGGGTCGACCTCACCGGTTACGAGGGGACGCCGCTGGCCTTTCAGGAGGCGCCCGGCTTCGTACCGCCGCGCTGGCCCTCGCCGGACGGCTCGCAGCAGTTCCACCTGGATCTGACGGTGGGGGATCTCGACGCGGCGGAAGAACGGGTGCTCGCGCTCGGCGCGAAGCCGCTGGACGCGGCCGACCGGGACAGGTCGTGGCGGGTCTACGCCGACCCGGCCGGGCACCCGTTCTGCCTCTGCGCCTGCTGACCGCGGTCCGTCAGGTGACGACGGGGGCGGGGCGGCGGCGGGCGGCGCGGGAGGTGAACTCCGTGTCGCGTACGACCCGTGCCGCGTTGCCCCACGTCAGCAGGGCGAGGTCGGCCTCGTCCCAGCCGCGGTCGATCAGCTCCGCGATGAGGTGCGGGTAGCAGGAGACGTCCCTGAGGTCGTCCCCGTGCGGTACGTCGGCCACATCGGCCCCGTACATACCGCTCAGCCCCACGCAGTGCCGCCCGGCCACCTCGCGCACATGGTCGAGGTGGTCGGCCACCCGGCGCACGGTCTGCTGCGGGGCGAAGCCGACCATGCACACGCCCTTGTCGGGGGTGAGGGCGCGCAGTACCTCGTCGGAGGCGTTCGCCGGAGCGTCGGTCAGCGCGCCGGCTCCCGAGTGGGACAGGACGACCGGGGCGCGGCTGACGGTCAGCACGCCGCGGACGGCCTCCTCGGGGACGCCGGTCAGGTCGATGAGTACGCCGAGGCGGTTCATCTCCCGTACGACTTCGTGGCCGAACGGCGTCAGCCCCTCCCCTTTCGCGCCCGCCCAGCGCGTGCCGGCGAACACGAGGCTGCGGACGCCCAGCGCGTGGTACGCGCGGAGCGTGCCGAGCGAATCGCCCAGGGCGTGGCCCGAGACGGGGCCGAGCAGGGAGGCGATGCGCCCGCAGTTGCGGGCGTCGGCCATGTCCCCGGCGGTGAGGGCGAGGCGCAGGCCCTCGGGGTAGGCGGCCACGACCTTCTTGACGAGGTCGATCTGTTCCAGGGTGGCGCTGATGGCCCGGTCGCCGGCGTACTCCGCCGGGACGAGCAGGGACCAGAACTGGGCACCCACTCCGCCGTCGCGCAGGCGGGGGATGTCGGTGTCCAGCGTGCTCTCGCCGAGTTCGAGATCGTGCCACTGGCGCTGCCCGAGGATGGACGCGAGCCGGTTGAACCCGTCGGCGACGGGATGCTCGACGAGGAGTGCGCGGGCGCGGGCGAGGCTGTCCTCGGGGGCGGGCGGCGGGTCGTCCTCCCCCACGGGCTCGTGGAACACCAGCTCGTCGAGCTCTTCGGGTGACGCCGATTCCGGAAGCTCCGGGACATCCGCCCCCAGTATTCGGTCGAGCTCGCCGACCGCGGTGGTGGACGAGGTGTGCGGGTCGTCCTGCAGATCTGCCATGACGGGACTCCGAATTCATGGACGCAGTACGGCCACCGTGTCACGGGAGCGCCGAGGGTTCACGGCGGACGGAGCGTTCGGGGTACACCCCAAGCCCCGCCCGGCCTCGCCCCCCTCTTTCCGCCGGAACCTCCGCCTCCCCCACCCCCGGACGCCGCACGCGGTCTGCCGCCGCCGCCTGCCGTGCGCCCACTGGGTGCGCCCGCCGTCCTCCGCCGGCCAGCCGGTGGAAGCTACCGGCGCTGCGCCGCGCGGGATCCTGTGGGGGCTGCCGCCGCTCTGGTCGCCCATCGTGCGGGGCAGGAGGGGACGTGCCGGGGCGCCCCCCACTCCCGCCGCACCGACCCCGAAGCCACCGCCCTCGGCTCGGTGCCGGAGTTCTTACGCGTCCAGGGACGCCAGGGTCGCGTTCGACGGGGGGACGTGGGTCAGGGTGGCGGCCGTCGACTGGGCGTCGCGGAGTGCTCGTACCGCGTTGTGCCAGGTCAGTTTGGCGAGGTCCGCCTCCGACCACCGCCGCCGCAGCAGCTCCGCGATCAGGTTCGGGTACCCCGAGACGTCCTCCAGCCCGGCCGGGGTGAAGGCCGTGCCGTCGTAGTCGCCGCCGATGCCGACGTGGTCGACGCCCGCGACCTCCCGCATGTGGTCGAGGTGGTCCGCCACCGTGGCCACCGTCGCGACCGGACGCGGATGCGCGTCCTCGAAGGCGTGCTGCACCTTCATCGCGTCCGCCGTCATCGCCAGCGGATGGAATCCGTGCGCCCGCATGTTCTCGTCCGCGCGCCGCGTCCACTCCACCGCCTCCGGCAGGACGAACTTCGGCACGAACGTCGCCATCGCCACTCCCCCGTTGCCGGGCAGCAGCTCGAGCACGTCGTCGGGGATGTTGCGCGGGTGGTCGCACACGGCCCGCGCGGACGAGTGCGAGAAGATCACCGGCGCCACCGAAGTGGCCAGCGCCGCCCGCATCGTGGTGGCCGCCACGTGGGACAGGTCCACGAGCATGCCGAGGCGGTTCATCTCCCGTACGACCTCGTGGCCGAACGGCGAGAGGCCGCCCACCCCCGGCTCGTCCGTGGCCGAGTCCGCCCACGCGGTGTTGTCGTTGTGCGTCAGCGTCAGATAGCGGACGCCCAGTGTGTGCAGCGCGCGCAGGGTGGCGAGGGAGTTGTTGATCGAGTGGCCGCCCTCGGCGCCCATCAGGGAGGCGATCCGCCCCGAGGCACGCGCCGCCTCCATGTCGTCCGCGGTCAGGGCCCGCACCAGGTACTCCGGGTAGCGGGCCAGCAGCTGCCCGACGAGGTCGATCTGCTCCAGCGTCGCGCTGACCGCGTCGTCCCCCGCCAGGTCGGACCGCACGTACACGGACCAGAACTGCGCGCCGACACCCCCCGCCCGCAGGCGGGGGATGTCGGTGTGGAGACAGGCCGACTGGTCGCCGGCGATGTCGCGCCGGTCCAGGTCGTAGCGGACCTGCTCGCGCAGGGCCCACGGCAGGTCGTTGTGGCCGTCGGCCACTGGATGCGCGGCGAGCAGTTCCCGGGCCCGCTCGACCGCCCGGCCGTCCTCCACCGGGTTCACTTGCCGAAGCCGAACGCGTCCGCGCCCTGCGCCTTGGCGCGCAGCCGCTTGCCCTTCTCCGTCGCCTGGTCGTTGAGGTCCTGCTGGAACTCCCGCATGCGCGCGAGGAGTTCGGGGTCGTGCGCCGCGAGCATGCGGATCGCCAGCAGACCCGCGTTGCGCGCGCCCGCCACCGACACGGTGGCGACCGGAACCCCGGCCGGCATCTGCACGATGGACAGCAGCGAGTCCATCCCGTCGAGGTACTTCAGCGGCACCGGCACGCCGATCACCGGCAGGGGCGTCACCGACGCCAGCATGCCGGGCAGGTGCGCCGCCCCGCCCGCGCCCGCGATGATCGCCTTGAGGCCGCGGCCGTCCGCCTCCTCGCCGTACGCGATCATCTCGCGCGGCATGCGGTGCGCCGAGACGACGTCGACCTCGTACGGGACCGAGAACTCGTCCAGGACCTTCGCGGCGGCCTCCATGACCGGCCAGTCCGAGTCGGAGCCCATCACGATGCCGACTACGGGGGCTGCAGCAGGGGTCGTCATTCGGTGATCGTTCCTCGCAGGTAGCCGGCGGCGTGACGGGCGCGCTCCAGCGCTTCGTCGAGGTCGTCGCCGTAGGTGTTGACGTGGCCGACCTTACGGCCGGGCTTCACGTCCTTTCCGTACATGTGGATCTTGAGCTGCGGGTCGCGCGCCATGCAGTGCAGGTACGCCTGGTACATGTCCGGGTAGTCGCCGCCGAGGACGTTCGCCATGACGGTCCACTTCGCGCGCGGGCGCGGGTCGCCGAGCGGCAGGTCGAGCACGGCCCGGACGTGGTTGGCGAACTGCGAGGTGACCGCGCCGTCCTGCGTCCAGTGCCCGGAGTTGTGCGGGCGCATCGCCAGCTCGTTGACGAGGATGCGGCCGTCCGCCGTCTCGAAGAGTTCGACGGCGAGGTGGCCGACGACGCCGAGCTCCTTCGCGATGCGCAGCGCCAGCGCCTGCGCCTGGCCGCCCAGTTCCTCAGAGAGGCCGGGAGCCGGGGCGATCACGGTGTCGCAGACGCCGTCGACCTGCCGCGACTCGACGACGGGGTAGGCGACGGCCTGTCCGTGCGGGGAGCGCACGATGTTCGCCGCCAGCTCCCGTACGAAGTCGACCTTCTCCTCCGCGAGGACCGGGACGCCCGCCTTGAAGGGCTCCTCGGCGTCCTTCTCGTCGCGTACGAACCAGACGCCTTTGCCGTCGTATCCGCCGCGCACGGTCTTGAGGATGACCGGGAAGCCGCCGGTCTCGGCGGCGAACGCGGCCGCGTCCGCCGGGTCGCTCACGATGCGGTGGCGCGGGCAAGGCGCTCCGATCTGCGTGAGCTTCGCTCGCATCACGCCCTTGTCCTGGGCGTGCACCAGTGCGTCGGGCCCCGGCCGGACGGGGATGCCGTCCGCTTCCAGGGCCCGCAGGTGCTCGGTCGGGACGTGCTCGTGATCGAAGGTGATCACGTCGCAGCCGCGCGCGAAGGCGCGCAGCGTGTCCAGATCGCGGTAGTCGCCGATGACGACGTCGCTGACGACCTGGGCCGCCGAGTCCTGGGGTGTGTCACTGAGGAGCTTGAATCTGATGCCGAGGGGGATGCCCGCCTCGTGGGTCATACGGGCGAGCTGACCGCCACCGACCATGCCGACTACGGGGAACGTCACGTCTCCAGGGTATCCGCAGGCCCGCGCCCCTCCGTCCCCGCGTGACTCTTCCCTCGCACCCCGCATCCGCGGAGGCCGCTGGTTAGCATGGCTGGGTCGACGACACGACCGAACGTCGACGACACCGACCGGAACGGGGCTTGCGAACACCATGAGTGGACGGGACGGCGGCCCCTGGCGCAGGCGCCTGGAGCGGCTCGCGCGCGAGTTCGCGAAGTTCGGGGCGGTCGGCGGCGTGGGGCTCCTGGTGGACCTCGGGGTCTTCAACCTGCTGTGCCACGTCATGGACGTGCCGGTGGTCCCGGGCGGGATCATCGCCACCGTCGTCGCGATCGGCTGCAACTACCTGGGCTTTCGCTACTTCACCTACCGGGAGCGCGACAAGAACCGCCGCAGCCGTGAGCTGACGCTGTTCCTGCTGTTCAGCGCGTTCGGGCTGGTGATCCAGAGCGGTGTGCTCTACATCGCCACGTCCGGCTTCGGCTGGGACAGCCCGCTCCAGAGCAACGCCTTCAAGTTCCTCGGCATCGGCATCGCGACCGTCTTCCGGTTCTGGTCGTACCGCACCTGGGTCTTCAAGAAGCTGCCGCCGCCGCGCGGGGACCTGGCCACGGCGGAGCACTTCGCGGACGACCCGCGCACCACCGAGCGCGACCGCGTCATCTGACGGTCGGCTCCGGCTCCTCCCTGGGACGGGTGAGCCTGCTCAGGAAGAGCGCGAAGACCGGCGGCTGCTGCTGGAGCATCTCCAGCCGGCCGCCGTCCGCCTCCGCGAGGTCGCGGGCGACGGCCAGTCCGATGCCGGTGGAGTTGCGGCCGCTGATGCTGCGCTCGAAGATCCGGGCGCCGAGGTCGGCCGGTACGCCGGGCCCCTCGTCGGTCACCTCGATGACCGCCTGGTTGCCGGTGACGCGCGTACGCAGGGCGACCGTACCGCCACCGTGCATGAGGGAGTTCTCGATCAGCGCGGCCAGCACCTGGGCCACCGCGCCGGGCGTGCCGACGGCCCGCATGCCGTGCTTGCCCGAGTGGACGATGGCGCGGCCCGCGCTGCGGTAGGCGGGGCGCCACTCCTCGATCTGCTGCTTGACGACCTCGTCGAGGTCGAAGGCGACGGCGGAGCCGGTGCGCGGGTCGCGGGAGTTCGTGAGCAGCCGCTGGACGACGTCGGTGAGCCGCTCGACCTGCGTCAGCGCGATCGTCGCCTCCTCCTTCACCGTGTCCAGGTCCTCGGTGAGGGTGATCTCCTCCAGCCGCATGGAGAGCGCGGTCAGCGGCGTGCGGAGCTGGTGGGAGGCGTCGGCGGCGAGCCGGCGCTCGGCGGTGAGCATCCGGCCGATGCGCTCGGCGCTGGAGTCGAGCACGTCGGCGACGCGGTCGAGCTCCGGTACGCCGTACCGCTTGTGGCGGGGCCGCGGGTCGCCCGAGCCGAGACGCTCGGCGGTCTCGGCGAGGTCGGTGAGCGGGGAGGCGAGGCGGTTCGCCTGGCGTACGGCCAGCAGGACGGCGGCGATCACGGCGAGCAGCGCCACCGCCCCGATGATCATGAGCGTACGGCCGACCTCGTCGGTGACGGTGGAGCGGGACTCCTGGACGGTGACGACCTCGCCGGAGTCGCCGCGCTCCACGCCCGTGATGACGCTGCCCCGGGGGCGCTCGCCGATCTCGATGGGGGCGCGGCCCGGTAGCTCGATACGGGCGTACCGCTCGGGGTGGATCTGGTCGCCCAGCACCCCGGGGTTGACGCTCTCCTCGCCGAGGATGCGGCTCTCCACGACGCTGATGAGCCGCAGCGCCTCGGAGTCGACGCTCTCCTGGGCGCTGTTGCTGATGGTGCGCGTCTCGACGATGACGAGGGAGACGCCGAAGACGGCGATGACGACGAGCACCACGGCGAGCGTGGAGTTGATCAGGCGGCGGCGCATGGCTGTGTGTGTACGTCAGCTCTTCTCGAAGCGGAAGCCGACGCCCCGCACGGTCGCGATGTACCGCGGGTTGGCGGCGTCGTCGCCCAGCTTCTTGCGGAGCCACGAGATGTGCATGTCGAGGGTCTTGGTCGACGACCACCACGTGGTGTCCCAGACCTCGCGCATGAGCTGGTCGCGGGTGACGACCCGGCCGGCGTCGCGCACGAGGACCCGCAGGAGGTCGAACTCCTTGGCCGTGAGCTGGAGTTCGTCCTCGCCCATCCAGGCGCGGTGCGACTCGACGTCGATCCGTACGCCGTGGGTGGCGGGCGCGGGGGCGGGCTCGCTGGCGCCGCGCCGCAGGAGGGCCCGCACGCGGGCGAGGAGCTCGGCGAGGCGGAACGGCTTGGTGACGTAGTCGTCCGCGCCGGCGTCGAGGCCGACGACGGTGTCCACCTCGTCGGCACGGGCCGTCAGGACCAGGATCGGGATGGCGTGGCCCTCGGCGCGCAGCCGGCGGGCGACCTCCAGGCCGTCCATGCCGGGCAGGCCCAGGTCGAGCACGACCAGATCCACGCCGCCCTGGAGGCCGGCGTCGAGCGCGGACGGACCGTCCTCGCGCACTTCGACCTCGTAACCCTCCCGACGCAGTGCGCGGGCCAGTGGCTCCGAGATGGATGCGTCGTCCTCGGCGAGCAGTACACGGGTCATGGAGTGATGGTAGTCCGCGTGCGAGACGGGTCGCGGCCGGTCGACGCTTGATCGTTCCCTCCTGCGGCTACGGGATGCGATCCTGTTGTGGACCTTGGAATAGTGGGCTCTGGTTCCACGCCGACCTGTGATCCATATCTCAAGTCCTTCCATATGCGGCAGGTTCGTGGCGTATGGTGTCGAGTCGTCTGTAGCAGGACTCTGAGTTCTTTCGGGCCTTTGGGCAGCGAACCGCACCAAAGGGCTCATCTCTGCGCGGGATCGCATCGCCGTTCCGCGCAGTGACTGACCATGGGCCGGGCCACCCTCGCGCGACGCCGGCCGCCCCCCACCCGGGCGCGCACCGCTCACGAGGCGGACGCGTCCCGAGCAAGCAAGGATCGACCATGGCGTCCAGCCTGACGAAGGACACCGCCGGGGCCCCCTCCGGCGAGAAGACCTTCTTCGGCCACCCCCGCGGTATGGCCACCCTCTTCATGACGGAGATGTGGGAGCGCTTCTCCTGGTACGGAATGCGCGCCATTCTCACGCTGTACCTGGTGGCCGCCGTCGTCGACGGCCCGTTGGAGGACCGCAAGGTCCTCGCCGGCGCGATCTACGGTGTCTACAACGCCGTCGTGTACATGGCCGCCATGCCCGGCGGATGGGTCGCCGACCGTCTCTGGGGCGCGCGCAAGGCCGTTCTCGTCGGCGGCATCGTCATCGCCCTGGGGCACTTCACCCTGGCGATCCCGAGCGACATCGCCTTCTTCTGCGGTCTCGGACTCATCGCGGTCGGCACCGGCCTGCTGAAGCCGAACATCTCCGCGATGGTCGGCGGCCTCTACGAAGGCCAGCCCAGCGCCCGCCGCGACGCCGGCTTCACCCTCTTCTACATGGCGATCAACATCGGCGGCATGGTCGCCCCGCTGCTGGTCGGCTACCTCGGTGAGAACGTCAACTGGCACCTCGGCTTCGCCGTCGCCGGTATCGGCATGTCCCTCGCCGTCGTCCAGTACATCCTGGGCGGCCGTCACCTGGGTGACGTCGGCAGGGAGCCGGCCAAGCCCGCCACGCCGGAGGAGAAGCGTGCGGTCCTGCGCAAGGTCGCACTGTGGGCCGGCATCGCCGCCGCCGCGCTGGTGCTCGACCTCGCACTGGGTACGTACGAGATCGAGCACATCGTCAACGTTCTCGCCGTCCTCGGCGTGGTCGTGCCGATCGTGTACTTCGTCGCGATCTTCCGTAACCCCGCGCTCACCAGCGAGGACCGGCCGAAGATCAAGGCGTACGTGTGGTTCTTCGTGACCGCCGTGCTGTTCTGGATGATCTACGACCAGTCCGGGTCGCTGCTGACGCTCTTCGCCGACGAGAAGACGGACCGCATGATCGGCGGCTGGGAGTTCCCCGCCTCCTGGTACCAGTCGGTCAACCCGATGATGGTCATCATCCTGGCCCCCGTCTTCGCCACCCTGTGGGTCAAGCTCGCCCAGCGCAACCGCGAGCCCAGCACCCCGATGAAGTTCGCGCTGGCGATGCTGCTCATCGGCGGCTCCTTCGGCATCATGGGCCTGGCCGGCGCCGCCGCCGCGAACAGCGACACCGGCAAGGTCACCGTCTTCTGGCTGCTGAGCGTCTACCTGGCGCAGACCATCGGCGAGATGTGCCTGTCGCCGGTCGGTCTGTCCCTGTCGACGAAGATGGCCCCGAAGCTGTTCGTCGGCCAGATCATGGGTCTGTGGTTCCTCGCCACGTCCACCGGCAACGCCCTCAACGGCTGGACCACCAAGCTCAACGCGCCGCTCGGTGACGCCCTCTACTACACCCTGTGGGCGGTCATCGCCGTCGCCGCGGGCCTCGCCTTCATGATGGCGGGCCGGAAGATCCGCGCCCTCATGGGTGACGTGAAGTAGTCCCGCCACGCGGAACACCCCAGCGGTACGCCGAAGGGCCGCCGCACCGGATTCGTCCGGTGCGGCGGCCCTTCGCTTCGTACCGGATCAGCGCAGGCCGCGCAGCCGGCGCCATGGGGTGAAGGTGAAGACCGCGCCGCCGAGCAGGATCACCGTGCCGGCGACCAGGGCGAGGGCGCGCAGGCCGCCGTGGTCGGTGGCCCCCGTGTCGGCGAGACCGCCGCCGGAGTCCGTGCCGCCTCCGCCGGCCGCCGCGCCGCCCGCCGAGCCGCCGCCGGCCGCCGTGCCGCCCGACGCGCCGCCCGGCTGGGCCGAGGTGTCGAGTTCCAGGGAGACGGCCGCCTTGCCCGTGACGGTGCAGGGGATGGTGATCTTCTGTCCGCCCAGGGTCACGTCGATCGTGAGCGTGCCGGGGCTGAGGGTGGACTTGCCGCTCGCTCCGGGTGTGTACGTACCGGTCATGTCCGGCAGGTCCACCGGCTTGCCCTGTTCGAGCGGGTCCTTGTTGGGGGGCCCTGTCACGGGGACGGCGCCCTTGTCCACGCCGCCCAGCAGCACCTGCATGGAGGGCTTCAGCGCTCCCGCCGGGAGGGCGGCGGGGCTGTCCATGACGCCCTTGGCCGTCTTGACGACGAGGTCGTAGGCGCCGCCGTTCTTCTTGGCGTTGACGGTCACCTTGGAGTTGATGGACGCCGGGCCCGGGGACTTGCACGCGAAGGCGACGGCGACCTCCTTGCCGGGGAAGTCGCCGGAGCCGCCACCGCCGCCGCCCGACGTACTGGTGCCGCCGGACGTCGTACCGCCGGAGGTAGTGGTGCCGCCGGAGGTGGTCGTACCGCCCGATGTCGTGCCACCCGACGTCGTGCCACCCGATGTCGTGCCACCCGACGTGGTGCCACCCGACGTGGTGCCACCCGACGTCGTCGTACCGCCCGAGGTGCCGCCGGACGACGAGACCTTGACCGTCGCCGCGGCCTTCACCGTCTCCTTCGGCGCGCACTTGGTGTCCGTGGACAGCGGCTTGCTGACGTTGATGGTGTACGCGTCCGGCGTCAGCGTGATCTCGCCCGCCTTCTCCAGCTTCAGCTTGCCCTTCATGTCCGGCAGCACCATCGGACTGTTCTTGGGGATCGGCGGGTTCTGCCGCGGCCCCTCCATCCGCAGGTCCCCACTCGCCGCGCCGCCCACCTTGACCGTGCCGGTCGGCTTGACGGTGTCCTTGTCCAGGTCGAGTACGTCGGGGTTCTTGGAAGCGGCTTCGACCGTCTTCCACACCACCTCGATCTCGTCACCCACCTTGGCCTCGGCGGGCGCCGTGATCAGCACCTTCGTGGTGCCCTGGACGGGCGGCAGGCCGGAGATGGGCGGGGGTATGCACTCGGTCCTGTACGAGACCTCGGCTGCTTGCGCGGGACTCGCCGCGAGCAGGATGCCCGCACCGCCGAGCATCAGCGCGACGCCGGCCGCGCTCATCCTCCGTTGCGTGGTCACGGATTTCCCTTCGTCGTCGGACTGTTCTGCTGAGACGGTGCGGAGATCGGGGGGTGCGGGCCCGGCGCGTTGTCCGGGGTGAACCACGGCAGGCCCGTGACGGCGGGAGCCGCCCGTTCGCGGGCCTCGCGGGTGCGGGCCGGGAGGCGGTCCGGGCGGTGGCGGCCCGGCGTGCGCGGCGGCCGGACCTTGTCGACGACCGCCATGCCGATACGGAACACCGCCGCCGGCACCACCACGCACAGCAGGACCCAGAACAGCGTGACGCCCCACGGCCGCCCCACGCCCCACGGCTGCTCGGCCAGGACCTTGTGCCCGTACTTGAGGGAGACGAGGTAGTCGCCGTGCGCGCCGGCCGGCAACTGCACGTCCAGGGCGACCCGGGCCTTCTCGCCGGGCCGGACGGTGCCGCGCCACTGGCGCTCCTCCCACTGCGGCGCGAAGACGCCGTGGGAGGTGCCGATCTCGAAGACGGGGTCCTTCACCGGGTCCGAGCCGAGATTGCCGACCGTGACGAGGAGTCTGCGGGTCTGCGGGGCGCCGAACCACGTCAGTACGGAACCCGAACCGTCGAGCCGGGCGGCCGCGAGCACGGCGAGCTTCCCGTCCCGTCCCGGCCGCGGGAGCGGTGCGACGGGGTGGCCCGCCACCTCGAACACGGCGTCGGCGGCGGCCGGTTCGCCGCCGGTGACGGCCGCGACGTGCACCACGCACGGGCACGGTCTGGGCGGCTCGGCGACGGGCATCTTCTTCCGGAAGGCGCCCCTGGCGTCGGTGGTGACGGCGCGGCCGTCGGAGTTGGCGCACGCGTTGGTGCCGCCGACGACGCCCCGGCCGGGCGCGGACTGCCCGCAGATCAGCATCATCAGCAGCGTCCTGGGCCGCCACCCGGTCCCGCTGACGGTGATGTGACCGCCTTTGCCCGCCTCCTGGCGGGACAGGGAGACCCGGGGCGGCTCGTCGAAGTCCGCGCTCGCGGGGGCGGCGGGGAGGAGGACCAGCGCCGCCAGCAGGGCGCACAGCGGCACGAGGGCCCACCGGACGCGGGCGCGGGCCCGCCCGTGCCCGGCCGCGTCCGCACCGCGCGCCGTACGCAGGGCGGCGGGCTGTCGTTCCGGCGTGGTGTGGGTCATGTCGCCGCTCCTGACTGCACCAACGGCCGGTCGGCGGGCGGGGGTTCGGCAGCGGCCTGCGGTCGTCGCGTTCGGCGGCGTACGCGGCGCACCGCCCCTCCCGCGACGCCCAGCACCACCAGCGCCGTCACCGTCACCCCTGTCCAGGGCACGAACGACGCGGACGCCGTCGCCTCGCTCCGCGCGCCGCCGGCGGCGGTCGCCGTGAGACGGACGTCCACCGCGTCGAGGGCGGGGGCGCCGGGCCACGGTTCGGTGCGCTCCACGCGGGCGCCCGGGGCGAGCCGCTGCGGCAGGGTGTGTGGCGCGCGGCGCAGGAGTTCGCCGCCGAGAAGCCCTTCGGCGCGGACGGCGAGGCGCGGCAGGAGGTCCGTGTTGCCCCGGTTGACCAGGGCGTACGCGATGACGGCCCCGTCGCCCTGTTTCCGGACGGTGACGTCCTCGACGGTGAGCGCCGCCAGCGTCGGACCGCTGACGCGCAGATGGACGGGTACGTCCGTCGCCCGCCCGCCGCCCGAGGCGGTGATCGCGCCGGGGTGGTCGCCCGGCGCCGCACCGGCGGGCACGGTCACGGTGAAGGGGACCTCGGCGCGGGTGCGCGGCGGGATCCGCACCGTGGTGGCGGCCAGGGTGATCCACTCGGCGCTGTCCGCGCCCGTTGCGCGCAGCAGGACCGTGCGCGCCCCGCCGCCCTGGTTGGTCAGCGTCAGCCGGTCCTCGAAGACCGTGCCGGCGGCGCCCTCCAGGTAGAAGTACGGTCTGCCCGCGCCGCTCGGGGCCGCCGTCCAGGCCGGCGTGCCGTCCGCCGCGGCAGCCGGGGCCGGCGCGGCGGCGTTCAGCAGCAGTGCGGCCGCGGCGGCGAGGAGGCGGCCGGCACGACGGGCCCGGCGCGGCGACTGCACGGGCGGCGTCAGGCCGCGGACCGCTGGCCGCGCCGGGTCAGCCACAGCGTCCCGGCCGCCCCGGTGAGCAGGACCGTTCCGCCGAGTGTGCCGAGCGCGAGGGCGGAGTCCCTCGGGCCGGTCTTCGGCAGTTCGCCGGAGCCGCCGCCGGACGCGTTCTGCGGCGTACCGCCCGAGGCGTCGCCGGCCGGGCCGGCGCCCGCGCCCTCGACGTCGAGTTCGAGCGACGGTCCGGGGTTGTTGGAGGGGGTGCAGGTGGTGGTGGTGCCGAGCGCCTTGATGGTCAGGACGGACGCCGTGAAGGTGACCTTGCCGCTCTTGCGCGGCGTGTACGTACCGCTCAGGTCGGTGATTTTGATCGGGGTGTTGGCGGGGATCGCGGCCGGGTTCGAGGGGCCCGACACCGCCACGGTGCCGCTCTCCGCGCCGCCCAGTCTGATGACGGCGCTCGGGTTCATCGCCCCCTTGCCCAGCTCGACGGGGCTGGACGAGACGCCCTTCTGGAACGACATGGTGAGCTTGTAGGCGTTCCCGCTCCTGACACCCTTGATGTCGATCGGGGAGACGGCCGACTTGTTCCCGATCGGCGTTTTGCACTGGTAGTCGACGTCCACGACGTCGGCACGGGCCGCCGGGGCGGCCAGCAGCACCACCGAGCCCGCGACCGCCGCCGCCAGCGCGAGAGTTGTCCGTTTCTCGTACGACACCTCAAGTCACCTCATGCCCCAAGACAGGTTCTGACGACACATCAGATTGGGCGTCAAGGTACGCCTGAGGTCTTGCCGAGGGAAGACACAGGGCACGCCGGATCGGCGTGCCCGAGAAGGACTACGAACCGTCGGTAACCCCGCGTCGCGCCTGAGCTGAAGCCGTCGGGGGCGCTGCGCGGGAGGACCGGGCGGTGGACTACGCGGGGGCGGCGAGTTCCGCCCAGACCGTCTTGCCGGTGGACTCGCCGGTCCGCTCGACCCCCCAGTCGAGACACAGGCGCTGCACGATGAACATGCCGTGCCCGCCGGGCCGGCCGGCGCGGTGCGGCGTGCGGGGGGCGGGCTGTCCCGTGCCCCGGTCGACGACTTCGAGGCGCAGCTTCTTGCCGTCGGACGCGACGCGCAGCTCCTCCGGCCCCTCGGCGTGCAGGCAGGCGTTGGTGACCAGCTCGGAGACGACGAGCAGGACGTCCTCGGCAGCGGCCCGCCGGTCGGCCGACGAGGCGGGGAGCCAGCCCCAGTCGTACAGCGCCTGGCGGGTGAAGTCGCGGGCGAGCGGCACGATGCCGCTGGCGCTGCTGAGCGTCAGAGAACGCGCCTGGCCGGCGGCGGACACGGCAGAGGCCGGGCCGTGGCTCGCCGACTCCTGACCGGAGTCGCCCGACCGAGGCTGCCGGGTGGTGCTCATCAGCGCTTCACCTCACCGATTCGCCAATTCATCAAATTCATCGCTGCAAGGACAACGGGAGCGTTCTGAGCCCCCTGGGGCCGACAGGGTCAGAGACCTCCTGCCCGACCGAACGGTGAGAACACCCACTTTTTCGGTACGGACACGTGACGCGGTCAACAAACCGGTCACCCGGAGGTGCCACTGAGACGCAATTCACTGGTCCAGCGCGTCGTCGAGCGACTCGTGAACGGTGAAGACGGCCTCGGCCCCGGTGATCTCGAAGACTCTGGCCACGACCGGCTGCATCCCGGCCAAGTGAACCCCTCCCCCGCCCGCCTCGGCCTTGAGGCGGGCACCGAGCAGCACGTTCAGCCCGGTGGAATCACAGAATTCGAGCGCCGAACAGTCGATGACCAGGCGCGTACGCCCTGCTTCGAGGGCATTGTCGAGAGGCTCACGGAGCAGCTCGGCGGTGTGGTGATCGAGCTCACCCGCCGGCGTGACAACTTCACTCTGACCCTCGGTCCGAACTGCGACCCGGAGCCGACCCCGGTTCGCGCTGCCGACCGTCCCGCGCTCCATGCCCGTCTCTCTTCGCAGTCGTGACTGTCAATGACGTGCCAGAACCTTACGCCTTCTCCACGCGGACTGGTAGCCGAAGAACCTTTCAATACTACCCAATTAGGACATATGAGACTTGCAACGGCCGGTCGAGACCGGGTAGGCCTAGTAAGGACACAACCAACACGACCGGCTTTGGAGGCGCCGCACATCGCACGCAGACGTATCGGCATCGGCAGCCATATGCCGAGAACGATGGAGGAGACCATGTCACCCCGGCTCGACGAAGCGCGAACGCGCACCGTGCAGCAGACCGCGCCGTCGGCAAACCCGTCCGCCCAGCCCGAGCACATCGAACAGGTCGAACAGATCGGCCGGATCGAGGCTGGACCCGAAGCCCTCGAAGGGCTTCCCGAGATCCCGCCGTACGACGAGGTGGCGCCGCTGGACGCCAGAGCGCTGTCGAAGACGCTCTTCGCACGCCTCGAGACCCTCGAAGAGGGAACGCACGAGTACGCGTACGTACGCAACACGCTCGTCGAACTGAACCTGGCCCTGGTCAAGTTCGCCGCCTCCCGCTTCCGCTCCCGCAGCGAACCGATGGAGGACATCGTCCAGGTCGGCACCATCGGCCTGATCAAGGCGATCGACCGCTTCGAGCTCAGCAGGGGCGTCGAGTTCCCCACCTTCGCGATGCCGACGATCGTCGGCGAGATCAAGCGCTTCTTCCGTGACACGTCCTGGTCGGTCCGCGTTCCGCGCCGCCTCCAGGAACTGCGCCTGGACCTCGCGAAGGCCGGCGACGAGCTCGCCCAGCAGCTCGACCGCGCCCCGACCGTGGGCGAACTCGCCAAGCGCCTCGACCTCACCAACGAGGAGGTCGTCGAGGGCATGGCCGCGAGCAACGCGTACACCGCGAGCTCGCTGGACGCCCAGCCCGAGGAAGACGACTCCGAGGGCGCGCTGGCCGACCGGATCGGTTACGAGGACCACGGCCTCGAAGGCATCGAGTACATCGAGTCGCTGAAGCCGCTGATCGCCGAACTTTCCGCCCGGGACAAGCAGATCCTCTCCCTGCGTTTCGTCGCCAATATGACGCAGTCGGAGATCGGCGACGAGCTCGGCATCTCGCAGATGCACGTGTCGCGCCTGCTGTCGCGCACGCTGGGCAAGCTGCGCAAGGGGCTGACCGTGGAGGAGTGACACCTCCCCCCGTGTTGGTGGGAAGTGTGAGCGAGGGTCTGCCCCAGGCGCTATCCGGGGCAGGCCCTCCTCCACGTGTGTGTCGCCTACCCGGCGTGCCCCGTCGTACGCACGCCCTTTCGCCAGACCTCCGAGACGAGCGGCACGCCCGGGCGGTAGGCCAGGTGGACGTGGGACGGGGCGTCGAGCAGCACCAGGTCGGCGCGGGCGCCGGGGACGACGCGGCCGATGTCCGTGCGGCGCAGGGCCGCCGCACCGCCCGCCGTGGCCGACCAGATCGCCTCGTCCGGGGTCATCCCCATGTCGCGTACGGCGAGGGCCACGCAGAACGGCATCGAGCTGGTGAAGGACGAGCCCGGGTTGCAGTCCGTGGACAGCGCCACGGTCGCGCCGGCGTCGATGAGCCTGCGGGCGTCCGGCCACTGGGCGCGGGTCGAGAACTCGGCGCCGGGCAGGAGCGTGGCGACGGTGCGGCTGTTCGCGAGGGCGTCCACGTCGGCGTCCGTGAGGTGCGTGCAGTGGTCGGCGCTGGCCGCGTCGAGTTCGGCGGCGAGCTGCACACCGGGGCCGTGGCCGAGCTGGTTGGCGTGGATGCGGGGGTGCAGGCCCTTCGCCTTGCCCGCCGTCAGGATCGCGCGGGCCTGGTCGCCGTCGAAGGCGCCCTTCTCGCAGAAGACGTCGATCCAGCGGGCGTGGGGCGCGCACGCGTCGAGCATCTCGCCGATGACGAGGGCGACGTACGCGGCCGGGTCGTCGGCGTAGTCGGGCGACACGATGTGGGCCCCGAGGTAGGTGACCTCCTCGGTGTGGCGCGCGGCGATGCGCAGCGCGCGGGCCTCGTCGTGGGTCGTCAGGCCGTAGCCCGACTTGGTCTCGAAGGTCGTCGTGCCCTGGCGCAGGGCCTCGCGGAGGTAGCGGACGACGTTCGCTTCGAGCGCCTCGTCGCTCGCGGCGCGGGTGGCGGCGACGGTGGTGCGGATGCCGCCGGCGGAGTAGGCGCGGCCCGACATGCGGGCGTTGAACTCCTGCGTGCGGTCGCCGGCGAAGACGAGGTGGGAGTGCGAGTCGACGAAGCCGGGGATCGCCGCCCGGCCCTGCGCGTCGAACGCGGTGTCGGCGGCGGGGGCGCCGGCCGCCGGGCCGGTCCAGGCGACGCGGTCGCCGTCCAGGAGGACGGCGGCGTTCTCGATCAGGCCGAGGGGGCTCGCGCCCGTGCCGTCGGCCCGCGCGGGGTCATTGGTGACGAGGCTGCCGATGTTGGTGACGAGGGTGGTACTGCTCACTGGGTCCTCTCCCGGTTGCGTACGGTGCGGGGGCGCGCGGCGGTGGCGGTGGCGGGACGGCCGTGGTGCGGTGCCCGTGCCGCCCCTTCCCGGAACGGGCCCCGCTCCTCGGGCGCCGGAGGGGCCACGAGTCGCCGCTGTGCGGCGGCGCTCGCGGCCCGTCCGGCGCGCGGGGGCCTGCCCGGCTGGGGAGGGGCGGCCCGCCGCGGGTGGTGGGTTACTGGTGGACGGCCGCGATCGCCTCGGCCATGGCCCGGGGCACGTCCGGGATCAGCGTGTGCGTACCGTCGCGGACGATGTGGCGGCCCGCGACGACCGTGTGGCGCACGTCGCACGCCGACGCCGCGAACACCGCCGTCTCGGCCCCCAGGCGCGGCGGCGGCCCCGCCGTCCTGACCGAGTCGAGGGCGATGGTGGTGAAGTCGGCCGGGGCCCCCTGCGCGAGGGTGCCCGCGCCGCGCCAGCCGAGGGCCTCGTGGCCGTCGGCCGACGCGGCGCGCAGCAGGGACGCGGCCGTCCAGTGGCCCCGGGTGCGCGAGCGCAGCCGTTCGTTCAGTTCCATCGCCCGCGCCTCCTCCAGCAGGTCGATCACCGCGTGGCTGTCGCTGCCCAGCGACAGCGGGGAGCCGGCCGTCTGGAGACGGGTCGCCGGACCGATGCCGTCCGCCAGGTCGCGTTCCGTCGTGGGGCACATGCAGGTGCCGGTCGACGTGCCGCCGAGGAGGGCGATGTCCTCGTCGGTCAGGTGGGTGTTGTGGACGCCCGTGGTGCGCGGCCCGAGGACGCCGTGGTCCGCCAGCAGGCGCGTCGGCGTGCGGCCGTGCGCCGCCAGGCACGCCTCGTTCTCGGCCGGCTGCTCCGACAGGTGCACGTGCAGCGGCGCCGTCCGGGCCTCGGCCCAGGCGGCCACCGTCGCCAGCTGGTCCGCCGGCACGGCCCGCACCGAGTGGACGGCCGCCCCGATGCGCGCGTGCTCACGGTCCTTCAGCAGCGAGGCCCGCTCCGCCCACGCCTCGGCCGTGCCGTCGGAGAAGCGCTGCTGCTGAGTGGTGGGCGGCGTGCCGAAGCCCGAGGCGAGGTACGCCGTGTCCAGCAGCGTGATGCGGATCCCGGCCTCGGCGGCGGCCGCGATCAGGGCCTCGCCCATGGCGTTGGGGTCGGCGTACGGGACGCCGCCGGGGGCGTGGTGGAGGTAGTGGAACTCCCCCACCGCGCTGACCCCGGCCAGCGCCATCTCGGCGTACACGGCCCTGGCCAGGTCGAAGTACGTGTCGGGCGTCAGGCGGGAGGCCACGCCGTACATGACCTCCCGCCAGGTCCAGAAGGTCCCCGAGCCGACCTGCACCGTGGAGCGCAGCGCCCGGTGGAACGCGTGGGAGTGGGCGTTGGCGAGGCCGGGGAGGGTCAGGCCGCGCAGGACCTCGGCCCCGGGCGGCGCCGGGACGCCCTTGCGGACGGCCGTGATCCGGCCGTCCGTGACGTCCAGGGCCACGCCCGGCTCGACGACGGCGTCGAGCCAGGCGTGCTCCAGCCAGTAGGTCACGCGCACGCGAGCCCCTCCAGTACGTCGGCGAGTGCGACGACCCCCGCGACGCAGTCGTCCTCGGCGGCGTACTCGGCCGGAGAGTGCGAGACACCCGTGGGGTTCCGTACGAACAGCATGGCGGTCGGCACCGAGGCGGACAAAATACCCGCGTCGTGTCCCGCGCCCGTGCCGAGGACGGGGAGCTCGCCGTGCGTCTCACGCAGGAGCCTCGCGAGCTCGTCGCGCAGGGCGTGCTCGAACTCGACCACCGGGGTGAACGACTCCCGCGTGACGCGCAGGTCGATGCCGGAACGGGTCGCGCTCTCGTGCGCCGCCTGCTCGATCCCGGCGACGACCCGGTCGAGGGTGTCCTGGTCGGCGGCGCGCGAGTCGAGCCAGCCGCGTACCAGGGAGGGGATCGCGTTGACGCCGTTCGGCTCGACGGCGATCTTCGCGAAGGTGGCGAGCGCCCCGGCGAGCCGCGCCTCGCGGCGGGCCGCGACGACCGTCTCGGCGTACGTGAGCATCGGGTCGCGCCGGTCCTCCAGGCGGGTGGTGCCCGCGTGGTTGGCCTCGCCGTGGAAGTCGAACCGCCAGCGTCCGTGCGGCCAGATGGCGGAGGCGATGCCGACGGGGTCGCCGGAGACGTCCAGCGCGCGGCCCTGTTCCACGTGCAGCTCGACGAAGGCGCCGATACGGGCGAGTCGTTCGGGGTCCGGGCCGATGGCGGACGGGTCGTAACCCGCCGCCTCCATGGCCCGGGGAAGGCTGACGCCGTTCCCGTCCCGCAGCTCGTGGGCCTTGGCGGCCGTCAGCTGCCCGGCCGCCAGCCGGGAGCCCACGCAGGCCAGGCCGAAGCGCGCGCCCTCCTCGTCACCGAAGTTGGTGACGGCCAGCGGCTTGGTGAACTCCACTCCTCTGCGGCGTAGTTCGTCGAGCGCGGCGAAGGAGGACACGACGCCGAGCGGGCCGTCGAACGCGCCGCCGTCCGGCACCGAGTCGAGGTGCGAGCCGGTGACGACCGCGTCCCCGGCGAGGGGGTCGCCCTGCCAGGCCCACTGGTTGCCGTTGCGGTCCACCTCGTACGTGAGGCCCCGGGACTCGGCCTGGGCCCTGAACCAGGCGCGGCAGTCCCGGTCGGCCTCCGTCCACGCGTAGCGGCGGTAGCCGCCGGAGCCGGCGTCGCGCCCGATCGGCTTCAGGTCGGCCCACATCTCGTGGAACGAGGTGGACGTGTGCGGCGGCCCGTCGGCGGCCGCGACCGGGGTCACTCGCCCTCCCGCATGGGGACGCGTACGCCCTGCTCGTCCGCGGTCTTCTCGGCGATGTCGTAACCGGCGTCCACGTGGCGGATGACGCCCATGCCGGGGTCGTTCGTCAGTACGCGGCGGATCTTCTCGCCCGCGAGCTTCGTGCCGTCGGCGACCGAGACCTGGCCCGCGTGGATCGAGCGGCCCATGCCGACGCCGCCGCCGTGGTGGATCGAGACCCAGGACGCGCCCGACGCGACGTTGACCATGGCGTTGAGCAGCGGCCAGTCGGCGATCGCGTCGGAGCCGTCGAGCATGGCCTCGGTCTCGCGGTACGGGGAGGCCACCGAGCCGCAGTCGAGGTGGTCGCGGCCGATCGCGAGGGGGGCCGCGAGCGTCCCGTCGGCGACCATGTCGTTGAACAGGGCGCCCGCCTTGTCGCGCTCGCCCTGGCCCAGCCAGCAGATGCGGGCGGGCAGGCCCTGGAAGTGGACGCGCTCGCCGGCCATCTTGATCCAGCGGTGCAGGGACTCGTTCTCCGGGAAGAGCTTCAGCAGTTCGCGGTCCGTCTTGTGGATGTCGGACGCCTCGCCCGACAGGGCCGCCCAGCGGAACGGGCCCTTGCCCTCGCAGAACAGCGGACGGATGTACGCCGGGACGAAGCCGGGGAAGTCGAAGGCGCGGGAGTATCCGGCCAGCTGGGCCTCGCCGCGGATGGAGTTGCCGTAGTCGAAGACCTCGGCGCCGGCGTCCATGAAGCCGACCATCGCCTCGACGTGCCTGGCCATGGACTCGCGGGCGCGCAGCGTGAAGTCGGCGGGCTTCTCGGCGGCGTACGAGGCCATGTCGTCGAAGTCGACGCCGACGGGGAGGTACGCGAGCGGGTCGTGGGCGCTGGTCTGGTCGGTCACGATGTCGATGGGCGCGCCCTCGGCGAGCATGCGCGGCAGCAGCTCGGCCGCGTTGCCGAGGAGGCCGATGGAGAGCGGCCTGCGGGCGTCGCGGGCCTCGACGGCGAGCTGGAGGGCGTGCTCGAGGCTGTCGGCCTTCACGTCGAGGTAGCGGTGCTCGATGCGCCGCTCGATGGCGCGCGGGTCGACGTCGACGCAGATCGCGACGCCGTCGTTCATGGTCACCGCGAGGGGCTGGGCGCCGCCCATGCCGCCGAGGCCGGCGGTGAGGGTGATCGTCCCGGCCAGCGTGCCGTTGAACTTCTTGGCGGCGACGGCCGCGAAGGTCTCGTACGTGCCCTGGAGGATGCCCTGGGTGCCGATGTAGATCCAGGACCCGGCGGTCATCTGGCCGTACATGGTCAGGCCCAGCGCCTCCAGGCGGCGGAACTCCTCCCAGTTCGCCCAGTCGCCGACCAGGTTGGAGTTGGCGATGAGCACGCGCGGCGCCCACTCGTGGGTCTGCATGACGCCGACCGGGCGGCCGGACTGGACGAGCATCGTCTCGTCCTGCTTGAGGGTCTTCAGGGTGCGCACCATGGCGTCGAACGAGCGCCAGTCCCGCGCCGCCTTGCCCGTGCCTCCGTAGACGACGAGCTTGTCCGGGTGCTCGGCGACCTCGGGGTCGAGGTTGTTCTGAAGCATGCGCAGGGCGGCCTCCTGCTGCCATCCCAGGGCGCTCAGCTCCGTACCGCGCGGTGCCCGTACGGGGCGGGGTCCTGACATGGTGTGCCTCCTCGCGAGTGACTGCATCGTCGTCTATTCACATCCTGACCAGATGAATAGAACTAGTCAATATGTGTGGGGTCCTGCGCGGCGTCCGAGGGGGTGGTTGGCTGGAACACATGCCTTCGGACACGAGCCCGGACCCGAGCGGGGACACGCTCCCCGGCACGAGTGCTCCCGAGCGCCGCGAGCAGGCCGTACGGGCCGCCGTGGAGCAGGGCGTCGTCGGCCCCGACGTGCCGATCGCCGGCCTCCTGGACATCACCGGCATCCGCGCCTCGGCCGCCGCCCTGCGCGCCGCGTTCGAGGAGGTCGTCCCGGCCGGCACCCCGGTCCTGCACGCGTTCGCCGTCAAGGCGACGCCGCTGGTCCCGGTCCTGCGGCTGCTGCACGAGCACGGGGGGATCGGCGCCGAGGTCGCGAGCCCGGGGGAGCTGGCCCTGGCCCGCGCCGCCGGCGTGCCGCCGGCCCGTACCGTCCTCGACTCCCCCGCGAAGACCCCCGCCGAGCTGCGCGAAGCCCTCGCGCTGGGCATCGCGGTCAACGCCGACAACCCGCAGGAGCTCGCGCGCCTCGACGCGCTGGTGCGGTCGGCGGCCACCGCCTCCCCCCTCGGCCTGCGCGTCAACCCGCAGATCGGCGGCGGCGCCATCAGCGCGCTCTCCACCGCCACCGCCACGTCCAAGTTCGGCGTGGCGCTGCGCGATCCCGGCGCCCGCGCCTGGGTGGTGCGCGCCTACCTGGACCGGCCGTGGCTGACCCGGCTGCACACGCACTCCGGCTCGCAGGGCCTGCCCCTGGAGCTGATGGCCCGGGGCGTGGCGGCGGCGTACGAGCTGGCCGAGGAGATCAACGCGGCGGCGGGCCGCCGGCAGATCGACACGGTCGACATCGGAGGCGGCCTCCCGGTCGACTTCGCCTCCGACGCCGGGACGCCGACGTACGCGGACTACGCCCGCCTCCTCAAGCAGCACGTCCCCGGCCTGCTCGACGGGCGCTACGGCCTGGTCACCGAGTTCGGCCGCTCGCTGCTGGCCAAGCACGGCACGGTCCTGGCGCGCGTCGAGTACGCGAAGACCTCCGGCGACCGGCCGATCGCCGTCACCCACGCGGGCGTCCAGATCGCGACACGGACGGTGTACGCCCCGGAGTCCTGGCCGCTGCGGATCGCGGCGTACGACGCGAAGGGCCGGCCCAGGGCGGGGCCGCCGGTGGCTCAGGACGTGGCGGGCCCGGCGTGCTTCGCGGGGGACCTCCTCGCCGAGAACCGGCTGCTGCCGCTCCTCGGCCAGGGCGACCACGTGGCGGTGCTCGACACCGGCGCGTACTACATGGCCGCGCACTACGCCTACAACAGCCTGGCCAGGGCGGGGATCCACGGCTTCACCACGGGCCCCGGCGGGGTCCGCTTCCGCGTCGTACGGCCGCCGCAGACGCTCGCAGAGATCGTCGCCGAGTCGGGCGGCGCGCACGCGGACGCGCTCCTGTAGGCGAAGGCGCCGCCGGCGTCCCGCGACGCGTCGGGGGCGGCTGTCGGACCCGGCTGCTTCCATGGATCCATGGCACTCAGGAGCGTGGTCGTCGAACGGCGGATCGCGGCCGGCCCGGACCGGGTCTGGCGCGCGCTGACCGACCTGGAGGGCATGCCGGAAGTGATCGGCGGGGTGGAGAAGGTGGAGATTCTCGAGCGGTCGCCGACGGGCTCCTTCGGAGTCGGCACCCGCTGGCGGGAGACCCGCCGCATGCTGGGCCGGCAGGCCACGGAGGAGAATGCGCGTGACGGTGAGCGAGCCTCCGGTGCGCTATGTCGTGGAGGCGGACTCGCGCGGCGCGCACTACGTGTCGGAGTTCGCCCTGCGCGCCGACGGGCCGGACGCGACGACCGTCCGGATGACGTTCTCCGCCGTCCCGCCGCCGGGAGCGGCGGGTCTGGTGGCCAGAGTGCTGGGCGGCCTGGGCGCGCGAGCGGTGGGCAGGGCGATCGCCGGGGATCTGGCCGACGTGGCGGCGGCCGTGGAGGGCGGGCGCGGCTGACGGGGGTGCACCAGAGCTTCCGTGCGCCGACACCCCCCTTTCGGTCGGAATCGATCGCTGGGCGATCAACAAGGCAGCGATAGTGGCGACAAGCGAAAGCTAGCTGGCATGTGCACGTGGAAAATGCCGGAACAACCTGCCCCCATCCCTCTCTTTACGTAACCTCCTCGTCACTGCCGCAGAACGTGCGTCCGGCAGTCCGCATCCGTGTGCCACGCCGGGAGGGGGGTTCCGCATGCCCGGAATCGACGAATGTCTGCTCGCCGCGATGGTCCTGCCCGGCGCCCTCGGGGCTTCACTGGTGGACTGGACGAGCGGGCTCGCGCTGGGCACGGTCGGAGACTCGCCCAACGGCGACCACGAGACCACCGCGGCCGAGACCGCGGAACTGGCCCGGATGGCCTCCGAGCAGCGCGCGTTCTCCCCCAACGGACTGCCGGTCGAGGACGTCATCATCACCACGCCGAGCGGCTACCACCTGCTGCGTTTCGTCGAGACCTCGTTCGACAGCAGCGTCTTCCTGCACCTGTGGCTCGACCGCGAGGACGGCAACCTCGCCCTGGCCCGGTTACGTCTGCGCACCCTGGCCGAGCAGTTGGTCCTCGGATGAGCTCCACCGTGTCCCCGATGCTCGTCCGACTGGCCGCCGAGCGCGCGACCGGCGCCCTGCTGCGCGACCACGGGACCCTCTACCTCGTCGACGGCCAGGTGGTGCACGCCGAGAGCCCCGCCGCGCCCGGCATCGACGTACTGCTGACCTCGACCGGGCGGCTGCCCGCCGAGGAGTGGCAGGAGGCCGTCGACCGCGCCGGCACCCGCGGCCGGGTCGGGCGCTTCCTCGTCGACAGCGGCCGGCTGGCCGACGGCGAGCTGGAACTGTGCCATCTGAGCGCGCTGTTCGACGCCGCCTTCTTCGCACTCGCTCCCGGCAGCGGCCCCACCCGCTTCCGGTACGGAGCCGCCCACTGGCTGGGCCGGATCCGGCCCGTCTCCGCCTCGGTGGTCGAGCGTGAGTCGCGTCGCCGCCGTCAGCTGCTGGACGAGCTCTGGCCCTACCCGGACACCGACACCGCCCCGGTCGTACGCCGCAGTACGCCGTCGGGGCAGCCCGTCACCCGCCGCCAGCGTGCCGTACTCGACCTGGCGGACGGCGCACGGACCCCCGGTGACATCGCCCGGGCCCTGGGCCGGCCCGCCTTCCACACGCTGATCGACGTACGGCGGCTCGCGGCGGCCGGCACGGTCGCCACGCCCCGGGACACGCCCGTGTCCCCGCCCCCCGTGCCCGCCTGGGTCGCGCGGGTCGCCGACGACCCGGACACCGCCCTGTTGCGCCGGCTCCGCGACGCCCTGGAGGCAAGCCTGTGAAGTTCCGGTCCGTCGGCGCGGCCCTCCCCACCCCCTCATGAGGCGCGCCCTGAGACAACGCGCAGAAAGGAGAAAGCTGATGGCGGCAGAACCCGAAGTCCTCGACGAACTTCGGCGGCTGAAAGCCAGGATCCCGCAGTTGTCGGGCGCGCTCGCGGCGAGCGTCGACGGCCTCGTACTGGCCCAGGACACCACGACCGTGGAGCCCGAGGGGATCGCGGCGCTCACGGCCGCGGCACTCGGCGTCGCCGTGCGGCTGACCGACGCGACCGGCAAGGGCGTCTTCCGCGAACTGCTCGTGCGCGGCGACGACGGCTACGTGGCCACCTACGCGGCCGGCACGTCCGCCGTACTCACGCTCCTCGCGGAACCGCGCGTCAACGTCGGCCGCCTCCATCTGGAGGCCCGCCGGGCCAGTGTGCGCATCGGCGCCCTGGTCGACAGCGCCCGGGAGAACGCATGACCACAGCCAAACGCACCACAGCGGCAAGACCCACCACCAGACGAAAAGGAAGTGCGACCCTCATGGCCAACACCGAAACCGTGCTCAAGGAAGCGATGACCGGCATCGAGGGAACCCTCGGTGTCGCACTGGTCGACTACACCAGCGGCATGGCCCTCGGCACCCTCGGCGGCGGCAAGGACCTCGACCTGACGGTCGCCGCCGCGGGCAACACCGACGTGGTGCGCGCCAAGGTGCGCACCATGGAACACCTGGGCCTCAAGGACGAGATCGAGGACATCCTGATCACCCTCGGCGGTCAGTACCACCTCATCCGGCTCCTCAAGGGGCGCGGCGCCAACGGCCTGTTCCTCTACCTGGCGCTGGACAAGGCGCGGGCCAACCTCGCGATGGCCCGCCACCAGCTCAAGAGGATCGAGGCCGAACTCGACGTGTGACCACCGGAGCGGCCGCCGGGCGACGCCGCGCGCCGCCCGGCGCGGCGTCGCCCGCCGCGATCCCGGTGGTCCGGTACGCCGTCACCCGCCGCCCCGCGGGCCCGCCGCCGAGCCGGTCCGTGCACACCCACAGCAGCGTCTGGTCCCGGCGCTCGCGGGCGCCGAGCCACACGGCCTTCAGCCACAGCCCCGCGCCGGCGCCCGCCATGATCAGCCCGCCGGCGCCCGGCAGCGCGAAGGCGCTCGCCACGGCCGCGAGAAAGGCGGCCGCCAGCCACCAGCGGCGGTCGCGGCGCCGGCCCCGTACCGTCACGGAGCGGGCCTGGAGGAAGTCGCGGCGGCCGGCGCGGGTCGCGTCCGCGGCGAGCACGGCGTACCGGCCCCTGCGGGCGAGCGCGGTCGCGGCGGCCGCGACGACGAAGAGCGCGGCTCCGGCCAGCAGGCCGACACGGCGCCCGGTGAGGCCGGGTACGAGTGCTCCGACCCCGGCGGCGAGCAGTCCGAGCCACCACAGCGGGGCCGCCCCGGCCCTTACGACCACCGCCACCCTCGCCAACGCCTGTGCCCGTTCTCCGCGCGCCACGACCGCCCCTTCCCTGCCGGCTTCGACTGTTTCCAGTCGGGGAGGGTAACGCCGGATTCTGAGCGCCGGGTGAAAAACCGCCGAGAAAGGGCGCCGCACCCGCACGCGGGCGACGCCGGGCCCCTTCGCGGCTAGTCCACGAACAGCCCCCGCGCCGCCGCCTTCGCGTCGAACTCCTCCAGCCGCGCCTGCGCGTCCGGCAGGCCGTCGCACATCGCCTCCAGCAGCACCCGCCCCAGCAGCATCGGCGCACACGCCGTGTCGAACGCCAGGCCCGTGCCGACCGCCGCCGGGATCAGCAGGTCACTGTGGCCCGCCACCGGAGCGAAGGCGGAGTCGGCGACGGTCACCACCTTCAGTCCCTGCTCACGCGCGTACGCCAGCGCGTCCACGACCTCGCGCGGATGACGCGGCAGCGCGAAGCACAGCAGCGCGGTCGCGCCGGCCCGGCGGGCCGCGTCGATGCGGTCGGCGAGCATCGACCCGCTCTCGTCGAGCAGGCGCACGTCGGGATGGACCTTCGCCGCGAAGTACGCGAACCCCCCCGCCTGCGACGACGCGGCGCGCAGCCCGAGCACGGGCAGCGGGCGGGAGCCGGCCAGGACGCGGCCGGCCTCCTCGACGGGGCCGGGGTCGGCGAGCAGCTCGGAGAGGTGCCGGAGGTTCTCGATCTCGGCCTGGACGGCCTGCTGGTACTCGTTGTACTCGTCCTCGCCCGGCGCGGGCTCGGTGGGCGCGACCTCCCGCAGGTGCTTGCGCAGCGCCGGGTAGCCGTCGAAGCCGAGGGCGACGGCGAAGCGCGTGACGGAGGGCTGGCTGACCCCGGCCAGCTCCGCCAGCTCGACGCTCGACAGGAACGGCACGTCGGCGGCCTTGCGCACCATGCAGTGCGCGATGCGCCGCTGGGTCGGCGTGAGCCGGTGCCCGTCGAAGAGCTGCTGCAGTCGCGCGGCAGCGCTGTCGCTCATGCCATCCCCCTGTGACTTCCGATCTCGGAGTTCGGATCTCGACGTTCCGATCTCGGACGCTCCGATCTCGGCGGTGCGGACGCCGGCTGTGCGGCGGGTGTGCGGGTGCTACTGCTGTTACGGGTGTTACTGCTGCCTGTTACTGGTGCACGTATTCAGACACCTAGAACTCTGCATGACCATATGCAGCGCTGCAAGGGACGGCGAGGGGCGGGGTGATCAAACCGGGCGGGTGCAGGGCGGCGGCTGGGTGCGGGGCTTCGTTGGGCCCGGGGCGGTGATTGCTTCTGCTGTGGGGGCCGCCTTTGGGGAGGGCGGCGTCCCCCGGGGGGAGCCCACGGAACCCCCAGCCTCAGCGGCAGCGGCGGAGAAGTCAGTCACTGACCGCGGGCGGAGAAGTCGCGGTTGTACGCGACGGAGGAACGTAGCCGGGCACGGACGGCCGTCGAACGGTCAGCACCACGGCCTCCTCACGCCTTCAGCCGGTCTCGCAGTTCCTCGATGTCGGTGAGGAACCACGCCTGCCGCCCACGGTTGCACTCGCGGACGAAGTCCCGCAGCGACGGGCTTTCCGCCGTGTGGTGGGAGATGTCACCGAGGACGACAACACCCAAGCGGTAGTTGGCGAACTTCTGGAAGATGTCACCGGCGACGCGGGTGCGCAGCTGAAAGAACGCCTCAGTGAACCGTCCGGCGGGAATGACCACCCATTGGGCGCCCTGGTAGCCGGCGTCGCCTATGAGATCCAAGGCGTCGCGCTCGTTCCCGATGAGCTCGCCCTCCGAAGCGCACATCAGAACGGGCACGTCGTGGATCGTCTGCAAGGTGCTCATGATGGCTGAGGCTAGTTGCGCAGACGGACGCAAGCGACGCACTTCCCGGCCAAGATCTCCTTTGGACACCGCCCGACTCACCCCATGCCACCCTCGCGCCCCACCCGCGCACCCATGAGTCCGCAGGTCGCCCGGCCGGGCCGACCGCCCACCGGCGTGTGTGTGCGTGCGTGTGTGCATGTCCCTGTGTGCATGTATGCGTCGGAATCGTTGTGTCGCACCAACGACCGTCGCCGCACCCGCCGAGACTGGGGCCGCACCACCCGGCCCGCCGACCCTTGAGCGCCAGGGACGGCCCGAGATTCCCCTCCAGAAGCAACGAGTGGTTCCCCTCGCCTCCACCACCCTCACCAACTCCCCCACCGCCCCCACAACGAAGAGGGGGGTTATCCCCACTGTCGACGGCTTGGGCACTCCGTAACGTTGCCACCATGGAAGCCCGCGACCCCGATCTGAAGAAGGACCTCGACGCGACCTTGCACGCACGCAAGGAGCTTGGGGACGACTACGAGTCCGCGCTCGTCGAATCGTTCCTGGAAAAGGTCGAGCAGCGGCTCGACGGTACGGTCGACCGCCGCGTCCGGCGCCAGCTCGCCGAGCAACAGATGGTCGTCGCCAGAGGCGGTGCGAAGCCGCAGCCGGGCGAGGCGAGCTTCGGCGAGCGGTTCGGCTTCGCCGCCGTCTCACTGGTCCTGGCCATCCCACTGTCGGCCATCGGCGTGGCCAACGCGGACCTCGAGGGCCTGATCGTCGCCTGGCTCGGCATCGTCGGCGTCAACGCCGTGCATGCCGCGCGCGGTTCCGCCTGGCTGGGTGGAAGGCGCAAGAGGGGCGAGAAGTCCGACTGGGCGGACTGAACCGGAATCCGACTCAACTCGACGGACCGGGCGCGGAATCCGACTTCACGGGCTGAGCCCGGATTGCGACTCGGCGGACCGAGCCCGGAATCCGACTCGGCGGACCGGGCGTGAAAGGGAAATGTCGCGGGGACCGCCGCACCCCCGGTTGCCCGGGGGCCGGGACGACAGCGGTCCCCGCGAGGGACGCGGGCCGGGATCAGGGCCGGCTTCGCGTCCTGGCGTCCATGGAGGTCCGGGAGCCGCTCCGTAGTCCGTGACGCCGACAACCACCAATGTGCCCGAGGCGTGTTAAGCCGGTGCTGCGCGAACGTGTCGGCCTCGTACCAGTTGCACGAAGCGGCGGTTCCGGCCCGGCGCTGCGCGAACGAGTCGCCCCGCACAAACGCGCCGGACGCCCCCGCACCACCGACACGCACCAACAGTTCCGGCTCCGGCGCGTCCCCCTCGCCGGAGCCGCTGCCGCCTAGCTCTGCGGCTTTGCCAGGAACGCCAGCAGGTCCTGCCTGCTCACCACGCCCGTGGGCTTGCCCTCCACCAGGACGATCGCCGCGTCGTGCTGTCCCTTGCCGCCGAGTACGGCCATCAGGTCCTCCACCGGCTCGCCGGAGCCGACCTGCGGCAGCGGCGCGCTCATGTGCTGCTCCAGCCGGTCCCCGAGCTGCGCGCGCTGCGCGAACAGGGCGTTCAGCAGATCCCGTTCGACGACCGAGCCGATGACCTCCGCGGCCATGACGTCCGGGTGGCCGGCGCCCGGCTTCACGATCGGCATCTGCGAGACGCCGTACTCGCGCAGCACGTCGATCGCCTGACCCACCGTCTCCTCCGGGTGCATGTGCACGAGGCTGGGCATGTCGCCCTCCTTGTACCGCAGGACGTCACCGACGCTCGCGTGCTGACCCGACTCCTCCAGGAAGCCGTAGTCCGCCATCCACTCGTCGTTGAAGATCTTGCTGAGGTAGCCGCGGCCGCTGTCGGGCAGCAGGACGACCACCACGTCGTCGGGGCCGAGCCGCTCGGCCACGCGCAGCGCGCCGACGACCGCCATGCCGCAGGAGCCGCCGACCAGCAGGCCCTCCTCCTTGGCGAGGCGCCGGGTCATCTGGAACGAGTCCTTGTCCGACACCGCGACGATCTCGTCCGTCACCGTGGCGTCGTACGCCGACGGCCAGAAGTCCTCACCGACGCCCTCGACGAGGTACGGGCGGCCCGAACCGCCCGAGTACACCGAGCCCTCGGGGTCCGCGCCAATGATCTTGACCTTGCCGCCGCTGACCTCCTTCAGGTAACGGCCGGTGCCGGAGATGGTGCCGCCGGTGCCGACGCCCGTGACGAAGTGCGTGATCTTCCCGTCCGTCTGCGCCCACAGTTCGGGACCGGTCGTCTCGTAGTGCGAGCGCGGGTTGTTCGGGTTGCTGTACTGGTCCGGCTTCCAGGCACCCGGCGTCTCGGCGACCAGACGGTCGGAGACGTTGTAGTACGAGTCGGGGTGCTCGGGGTCGACGGCCGTGGGGCAGACGACGACCTCGGCGCCGTACGCGCGCAGTACGTTGATCTTGTCGGTCGACACCTTGTCCGGGCAGACGAAGATGCACTTGTAGCCCTTTTGCTGAGCCACGATGGCGAGGCCGACGCCGGTGTTGCCGGACGTCGGTTCGACGATCGTGCCGCCGGGCTTGAGCGCGCCGCTCTCCTCCGCCGCCTCGATCATCCGCAGGGCGATCCGGTCCTTCACGGATCCGCCGGGATTGAAGTACTCGACCTTGGCCAGGACTGTTGCCTGGATTCCGGCCGTCACGCTGCCAAGCCTCACAAGCGGGGTGTTGCCGACGAGGGTGATCATCGAGTCGTGAAATTGCACGATGCGCTCCGGGGTCTCCGTGGTGGTATGCGGCCCAGCGTAGAGGGCTGACGACGGCGCGTTCACCTTCGGACGAGATTGAAGAGCGCCCACTACCGGGCAGTAAGCCTTTGAGCGCGAGACTTCAAGGCCGGAGGAGGTGGCTGCGACTGTGTCGAGGGCAAGGGTGGCACGGCGAATCGCCGCTGGCGCGGCATATGGAGGGGGCGGCATCGGGCTGGTCGGCGCGGCCGCGGTGGGGATCTTCCTCGCCGAGGTACAGCTGGCCAAGCGGTCGGTGGGCGGCGGACGGGCGCCGGTCCCGCCCCTGGCGGACGGGCTGTACGGCATGCCGCTGGCCGGGTATCCCATGGACGCCCCGCTGCGGCTCGCCATGCTGGGCGACTCCACGGCCGCGGGACAGGGCGTGCGCCGGGCGGGGCAGACGCCGGGGGCGCTCCTCGCGTCCGGCCTCGCGGCGGTGGCGGAGCGTCCGGTGGCGCTGCGGAACGTGGCGCAGCCGGGGGCGCAGTCGGACGACCTGGAGCGGCAGGTCACCGTCGCGCTGGCGGACCGTGAGCGGCTGCCGGACGTGTGCGTGATCATGATCGGTGCGAACGACGTGACGCACCGGATGCCGCCCACGCAGTCCGTCCGCCACCTCGCCTCGGCGGTGCGCCGCCTGCGCACGGCGGGGGCGGAGGTCGTCGTCGGCACCTGCCCCGACCTGGGCACGATCGAGCCGGTCTACCAGCCGCTGCGCTGGCTGGCCCGGCGCGTGTCGCGGCAGCTCGCGGCGGCGCAGACGATCGGCGCGGTGGAGCAGGGCGGGCGCACGGTGTCGCTGGGGGACCTGCTCGGGCCCGAGTTCCTGGCGAACCCCCGCGAGCTGTTCGGTCCGGACAACTACCACCCGTCGGCGGAGGGCTACGCGACGGCGGCGATGGCCGTGCTGCCGACGGTGTGCGCGGCGCTCGGGCTGTGGCCGGAGTCCGACCGGCTGGACCCCTCGCGCGACGAGGACATGCTGCCGGTGGCGAAGGCCGCGGCGGAGGCGGCCTCGGCCGCCGGTACGGAGGTCACGGCCGCACGGGCCCCCTGGGCCCTGCTCAAGCACCGGCGCCGTCGGCGCCTTCCCGCCTCGACGGAGCCGGCCCACTCTCCCTCGGAGTCGCGCCGGGCGCTGTGAGGGTGCGCGGGCGCGCGGTGACACAGTGGGAGGGGCTGGTGGAGGACCGCCGCCCGCCCCCGACTGAGCGAGCGCTTAGAAAAGAGGCCCGCATCACATCGTCCGCACGATGACCCGAGCGGTACGGGCGGGTAACTTCCCACTCAGTCGTGCCCAATCGCCCTTCTCGCCCTCATGGAGCCGTCGTGCCCGAAGCAGTGATCGTTTCCACCGCCCGCTCGCCCATCGGACGCGCCTTCAAGGGCTCCCTGAAGGACCTGCGGCCGGACGACCTGACCGCCACCATCGTGCAGGCCGCCCTCGCCAAGGTGCCCGAGCTCGACCCCCGCGACATCGACGACCTCATGCTCGGCTGCGGCCTCCCCGGCGGCGAGCAGGGACACAACCTGGGGCGCATCGTCGCCGTGCAGATGGGCATGGACCACCTCCCGGGCTGCACCGTCACCCGGTACTGCTCCTCCTCCCTGCAGACCTCCCGCATGGCGCTGCACGCCATCAAGGCCGGTGAGGGCGACGTCTTCATCTCCGCCGGTGTCGAGATGGTGTCCCGTTCCGTCAAGGGCAGCTCGGACGGCATGCCCGACACCCACAACCCGCTCTTCGCCGAGGCGGAGGCCCGTACCGCCGCCGTCGCGCAGAGCGAGGGCGCCGACTGGCACGACCCGCGCGAGGACGGCCTCGTCCCGGACGCGTACATCGCCATGGGCCAGACCGCCGAGAACCTCGCCCGCCTCAAGGGCATCACCCGCGCCGAGATGGACGAGTTCGGCGTACGGTCGCAGAACCTCGCCGAGCAGGCCATCAAGAACGGCTTCTGGGAGCGCGAGATCACCCCGGTCACGACCCCCGACGGGACGGTCGTCTCGCAGGACGACGGCCCCCGCGCCGGCGTCACCCTCGAGGGCGTCCAGGGCCTCAAGCCCGTCTTCCGCCCCGACGGCCGGGTCACCGCCGCCAACTGCTGCCCGCTGAACGACGGCGCCGCCGCCCTCGTCATCATGAGCGACACCAAGGCGCGTGAGCTGGGCCTGACCCCGCTGGCGCGGATCGTCTCGACCGGCGTCTCCGGGCTCTCGCCCGAGATCATGGGCTACGGCCCGGTCGAGGCCAGCCGGCAGGCGCTCAAGCGCGCCGGGCTGAGCATCGGCGACATCGACCTCGCCGAGATCAACGAGGCGTTCGCCGCCCAGGTGATCCCGTCCTACCAGGACCTCGGCCTGGACCTGGACAAGGTCAACGTCAACGGCGGCGCCATCGCCGTCGGCCACCCCTTCGGCATGACCGGCGCGCGGATCACCGGCACGCTGATCAACGGCCTCCAGTTCCACGACAAGCAGTTCGGCCTGGAGACGATGTGCGTCGGCGGCGGCCAGGGCATGGCCATGGTGATCGAGCGCCTCAGCTGACCCTCTGTGCGGCTCCGGCCGCACCCGGTTCGTAACCCAATCTCCCCCAGGATGTGATGTATCTCCTGGGGGAGAGGCATACCCCCAGGTCAACGGCGGTTATTGGCAGATCCGCCAGGCGAAAGACCTGTCCATTTCGTGACGTAATGCACTGACAGACGGCGCGCACTCACCGCAAGCTGATGTAGGAAGTCGGGGGATCGATGAAACCGGGAGTACGTCAGTGAGCGCCATGCCTCTTGCCCTGTTGCTGACCACAGCCGCCGCCACGGCCGTGGGCGCCGCTGCCCTGCACGCGGTCCACGGACTGCGCAAGCAGGTCGCCGCCCTGCGCACCGAGCTGACGGCCGCCGCCGCACTCGGCCGTTCCGGGGCCGCGGTCCCCCAGCAGACCCGTGCCGCCGACGCGGACGGGATACGGGCCGCGGTGGCCGAGGCCCTCGCCGAGGAGCGGGAGCGCGAGCTGGCCGAGGCGCGGGCCTTCTGGGCCGCGCAGGAGGCCCGCGACGCCGCCGACGCCCCGTCGCTGCTGGGCGGTCTGACCGGTCTCGGCGACGAGACGCCCCCCTTCTTCGTCCCGCGCCAGGCGGACTTCACCGGCCTGGAGTCGGTGGACGCGTACGAGGCGCTCGAGGCCCTCCACGGCGCCGACGGCGCCGACGCCCTGGAGGGGCTCGACGACCTGGAGCCGGCCGACGCCTTCCCGGAGGACTCCCCCGAGCTCGCGGCGGCCCGCCGCCGCCACCCCTCGAACGCCGCGAACCGGATCGAGCACGGCGTCACGGGCCAGACGCCGGGCGCCGTGGGCGACCACGAGCGCACCGTGCACCGCCTGGAGGAGCTCGCCGCCGCCCGCACCGCGCTCGCCGACGTCCGCCCGGGACCGCTCGGCACGCTCGACGTGTACGTCTTCACGGACGGTACGACGCTCTGCATGACCCCCGGCCACCGTGAGACCGCCGAGCGCCTCGCGGAGTCGCTGCGCGGCGGTGAGTCCCCGGTCCTGCTCGGCGGCTCCGGCATCTCCGGCGCCTACGCGCTGACCTTCTCCTGCGGCGAGGAAAGCGTCTACATCCTGGCCGACCGCGTCATCGCGTCGATCTAGCCCGGCCCCCCGGGCCACGCCGCCGACCGGTTCACAGACCGGCCCGCGCGGCCGCCGCCTCCACCAGCCCCACGGCCTCGTCCAGTCCTTCCGCGACGGACGGGGCCGTCCCGCGTTCCGGCGCGCACGCGGCGCTCAGGGCCTGCGCCAAATCATGACCCGCCACCGCGAGTTGGTCGGCCACCACGAAGACGCCGGTCTCCGGCATGATGCGCGGCTCCCGCCCCGGCTCCTCCAGGCGCTGCGCCCGTACGGACAATTCCCTGGCCAGAGCCAGTCCTTCGGCGGCGGCGCCGCGCTGGAGCCTGCTCTGCGGAGCGGAACGGAGCCGGTCGGCGAATCGGTCCACGGCGGTCGTCAGGGGCGTTGTATCGAGCACTCCGCGACCCTACGCGCCCGCCCGGCACTGTTGCCAACGGGCGGACACTCAGGCACGGTGACATGAAGGAGCACTCGCGCAATGCGTCCGGAGGCGCCGAATGTCCCAAGTCTTCTCCGAAGAGACCCATCAGAACCTGCTCTCCCGTATCCCCCACTGCACCGGTCGTGAAGTCTCCGACTGGCTCCGCGCGGTGGACGACGGTCCCGCCCTTTTCCGCTTCGAGGAGAAGGTGAGCTGGCTCCGCAGTGAGCACAACCTCGCCTACGGCCACGCGAAAGCGATCATCCACGAGTACGACCTGAGGCGCGCCGCCCGGCGATTGCTCTAGTCCGGTGGCGGTCGCGGCCGCCGCAGCAGACGCGGAAGGGCCCGCCCGGCTTGCGCCGGGCGGGCCCTTCCGCGTGTGTCCAGGGGCGACTAGTCGTCGCCGCTGAGGATGGAGACCAGGCGCAGCATCTCCAGGTAGATCCACACCAGGGTCATGGTGAGGCCGAAGGCCGCCATCCAGGACTCCTCGCGCGGAGCGCCGTAGGCCACGCCGTCCTCGACCTGCTTGAAGTCCAGGGCGAGGAAGAAGGCGCCGAGCAGCACGCCGACGAGACCGAAGACGACGCCCACCCAGCCACTGCGGAAGCCGAGGCCGTCACCGCCCGCGAAGACCATGAACAGCAGGTTCACGGCGGTCAGCACCATGAAGCTGATCGCGGCGATCATCAGGTAGCGCGTGAACCGCTGGGTGACCCGGATGATCCGGGTCTTGTACAGGAAGAGCATGGTGACGAAGACCGCCATCGTGCCCAGCACCGCCTGCATCGGCGCGCCGTCGGCCACGTACGTGTTCACGTAGTTGCTGAGCGCGCCGAGGAAGATGCCCTCGAAGGCCGCGTACGCCAGGATCAGCGCCGGGACGGGCTTGCTCTTGAAGGACTGGACGAGCCCGAGCACCATCGCCACGAGAGCGGCGCCGATGGCCAGGCCGAGGCCGACGTTCGTCACCCAGGCGACGGTGGCGCCGGCGATCACGAGGCCGAGCGTGATGCCCGTCCGCGCGACGACGTCGTCCATCGTCATGACGTTGCCGCGTACGGGCGCCTGCGGGGCGCCGTACTGCGTGTCCTGCTGGGCGTAGGGGTTGGTCGCGTACGGGTTCGCGGGGGCGCCCTGGGCGTACGGGTTGCCCTGCGCCGTACCGACGGCGGGGCCCCCGGCCTGCGGCGCCGCGTTGAAGCCCGCGGTGCCGTTGTCGCGGCTGAAGCCCCGTCGCGAGAAGACCGGGTTGCTGCTCCTCATCTCACTCCTCCATGGCCACCCTGCGTGGCCTTGAGTCAAGAGTAATGGGAAAGCAAAAGGAACACCCTAGTGCCAGGGGAGGATCTTTCTCCGACCGTCGCCCGGGCGGGGCGTTCCTCGGGCCCGCGGGATATGCGTCCCGCCTGATCCCGTCCGAGGACCGGATCATCCCGCAGGTCACGTGCCCGCGCTCCGCCACGGTCACACCTCGCCCCGCGTGCTCCCCTCGTCGCGCACACGGCGCTTCGTACGTGCTCTGCTTCCGGTCAGGCAGTGGTCCCCGTTGTGCCCGGAGCCGGACTTGAACCGGCACGCCCCGAGGGGCAGCGAGGTTTAAGCTCGCCGTGTCTGCATTCCACCATCCGGGCAAGGTGCGCGGCTCCGCAATTCGCGGGTCAGAGCCTATCCGGACGCCTCCCCCGAACAGCGGAACCCCCGGCCGATGTTGTCTTATTTTATTGACGCCTGAGGGTGTGTCAGCGTGCGTAATGGGCCGTCGGCACATGCCGGGCGCGGTGGACGGGCACCGACGGCTGCCTGCGGGAAAGGCGCAAACTCGACTGCGCGCGGGTCCGCGCGGCTCCCGTCGGCCCCCGGGCCTGCCTCAGGGACGGCGTCATACCAAAGGAGGACGGGCGTGCCCGGCGATGCGACTCAAGAGGGCCGTCAGAACGGGCACGACGGCTGATCCGCCGGCGCCGTACGGACGGGACGATGAAGGGGTCCCTTCAACCGTCCCCGACAGGAGCGCCCTCTCGTGACCACCACCCCCACCGCCCACCGCACCACCGCGGTGGCCGCACGCGCCACGGAGCTTTCCAAGGTCTACGGGCAGGGCGAGACCCAGGTGGTCGCCCTGGACCGGGTCACCGTGGACTTCCGCCAGGGCGAGTTCACCGCGATCATGGGCCCGTCCGGCTCCGGCAAGTCGACGCTGATGCACTGCGTGGCGGGTCTGGACTCCTTCAGCTCCGGGTCCGTACGGATCGGCGAGACCGAGCTGGGCGCCCTCAAGGACAAGCAGCTCACCCAGCTGCGCCGGGACAAGATCGGCTTCATCTTCCAGGCGTTCAACCTGCTGCCGACGCTCACCGCCGCCGAGAACATCACGCTGCCGATGGACATCGCGGGCCGCAAGCCCGACAAGGACTGGCTGAAGACGGTCATCGACATGGTGGGCCTGTCCGACCGGCTCAGCCACCGCCCCTCCCAGCTCTCCGGCGGCCAGCAGCAGCGCGTCGCCGTGGCCCGCGCCCTGGCGAGCAGGCCGGAGATCATGTTCGGTGACGAGCCGACCGGAAACCTGGACTCGCGCTCGGGCGCCGAGGTCCTCGGCTTCCTGCGGAACTCGGTGCGCGAACTCGGCCAGACCGTCGTCATGGTGACGCACGACCCGTCGGCCGCCTCGTACGCGGACCGGGTGATCTTCCTGGCCGACGGCCGGATCGTCGACGAGATGCTGAGCCCGACCGCGGACGGCGTCCTCGACCGGATGAAGGAGTTCGACTCCAAGGGCCGCACCAGCTGACCCACGAGCCCCCCTCCCCCGGCCGAACCCACCCCAGGACTGACCGAAACATGTTCCGTACCGCCCTGCGCAATGTGCTCGCGCACAAGGCCAGGCTGCTGATGACCGTGCTCGCCGTAATGCTCGGCGTGGCCTTCGTGTCCGGCACCCTGGTCTTCACCGACACCCTCTCCAACGCCTACAGCAACCAGTCCGCGAAGAGCTACAAGGACGTCGCCGTCGCGGTCACCACGTACCCCGACCTCGAGAGCGGCAAGAGGGACCAGGGCATAGACGCCCGGACCCTGGAGAAGATCCAGGCCCTGGACGGCGTCGCCTCCGCCACCGGCCGGGTCTCCGGCTTCGCCGGTGTCGCCGACCCCGACGGCAAGCTGATCGGCAACGGCTGGTCCAACACCGGCGCGAACTTCGAGCCGGGCGCGAACGGCAAGGACCCCGCGTACGACTTCACCGACGGTTCGGGCCCCGCCCGGGCGGACGAGATCGCCCTCGACGAGGCCACGGCCGACAAGGGCGAGTACCGCACCGGTGACACCGTGCGGGTCGCGACCAACGGACCGGTGAAGGAGTACACCCTCTCCGGTGTCTTCACCACCGAGGACGGCGAGGTCAACGCCGGCGGCTCGCTGGTCCTGTTCGACACCCCGGTCGCCCAGAAGCTCTACCTGACGCCGGGTCACTTCAAGGACGTCACGATCGCCGCCGCCTCCGGCACGTCCGAGCAGAAGCTGCTCGGCGCGGTGAAGCCGCTGCTGCCCGAGGACGCCGAGGCCCAGACCGGCAAGGAGCTCGCCGACGACCAGGCGAAGATGATCGAGGAGAGCCTGAGCGCCCTCAACCAGGTGCTGCTCGGCTTCGCCGCGATCGCGCTGTTCGTCGGCGTCTTCCTGATCTCCAACACCTTCACCATGCTGGTCGCCCAGCGCACCAAGGAACTGGCGCTGATGCGCGCCGTCGGCGCGTCCCGCCGCCAGGTCAAGCGCTCGGTGCTGCTCGAAGCCATGGTGGTCGGCGCGATCGCCTCGGTGGTCGGCTTCGCCCTCGGGCTGGGGCTCGCGACCGGGCTGCGCTCCGTGATGTCCATGTTCGGCGCCAAGACGCCGGCCGGTCCGCTGATCGTCTCGCCCACCGCGGTCGCCGCCGCCTTCGCCGTGGGTGTCCTGGTCACGATGCTCGCCGCGTGGCTGCCCGCCCGCCGGGCCGCGAAGATCCCGCCGGTGGCGGCGATGAGCAGCGTGCACGCGGTCGCGACCACCAAGTCGCTCGTCGTGCGGAACTCCATCGGCGGCTTCATCACGCTGCTGGGCGCGGCCGGCATCCTGGCCGGCGCGGCGGCCGGCAAGGACGGCCGGATGCTCATCGGGGCCGGCGCCTTCTTCGCGCTGATCGGCATCATCGTGCTGATCCCGCTGCTGTCGCGTCCGGTCATCGCGCTCGTACGGCCGCTGATCAGCAAGGTCTTCGGGGTGTCGGGCACGCTGGCCGGCCAGAACGCGGTCCGCAATCCGCGGCGTACCGGCGCCACCGCGTCGGCGCTGGCCATCGGTCTCACCCTGGTCACCGGGCTCTCCGTGCTCGGCGTCACGATGGGCCGGGCCGTGGACAAGATGACCACGGACAACATCAGGGCCGACTACATGTTCACGATGGCCGGCGGCGGTTCGCTGGACACGTCGGCGCTCAGCGCGCTGGAGAAGGTCCCGGGTGTGTCCGCGGTCTCCCCGCAGACGGCCGCCGACTTCGAGCTGAAGGGCGAGTGGGCCGCGGCCTCCGGCGTCACGCCGGGCGACATCGAGCGGGTCATCAACGTCACGCCGGTCGCCGGCTCGCTCGACTCGCTCGCCGAGGGCGCGATCGCGGTCGCCGACGAGACGGCGAAGAGCAGCGGCTTCAAGGTCGGCGACAGCGTGCCCGTGAAGTACGCCGACGGCAAGAAGGGGAAGCTGAAGGTCGGCGCCACGTACAAGGGCAACGAGTTCCTCTCGCCCGTCCTCGTCGACCAGAAGATCGTCGCCGAGCACCAGGCCAAGCCGTACATCCGCGAGATCTGGGTGAAGACGGACGGCGGCGCGAGCGAGGCGAACGAGAAGGCGCTCGTGGACGCGCTGGGGCAGAACCCGGCGATCAGCGTGATGGACCAGCAGGACATCCGCAACCAGTTCGGCGGCATGATCAACACGATGCTGAACATCATGTACGGCCTGCTGGGCATGGCCCTGCTGATCGCGGTGCTCGGCGTCATCAACACCCTGGCGATGTCCGTCTTCGAGCGTCAGCAGGAGATCGGCATGCTGCGCGCGATCGGTCTCGACCGCCGCAGGGTCAAGACCATGATCCGGCTGGAGGCCGTGGTCATCTCGCTCTTCGGTGCGGTGATCGGTGTCGGCCTCGGCACGTTCCTGGGCTGGGCCATCGGCCAGACGGTCAGGGACCAGGTGCCGGGTTACGCCCTGGTCCTGCCCTGGGACCGGATCGGCGTCTTCCTGCTCCTGGCGGCGGTCGTCGGAGTGCTGGCCGCGATGTGGCCGGCCCGCAGCGCGGCGAGGCTGAACATGCTCGACGCCATCAAGGCCGAGTAGGCGCGTACGGCGCGCGGGTGAAGGGCCGGTTCCCCTCGGGGGCCGGCCCTTCGCCGTGCGCGCCGCGGGTCACCCGGCCGGCGGGTTCCAGGTCCGGGCCCGCAGCGGCATCCCCGACGCGCCGCCGGGCCCGGGCCGGACGGCGAGGACCTGGTTGACGCCGATCTTGTTGTGCTCGAAGGAGAGGGCGGAGGCCGCCATGTAGAGCCGCCAGACGCGGGCCCTGCCGAGGGAGGTCGCCCGTACCGCCTCGGCCCAGCCGGCCTCCAGGTTGGCGACCCACTGGCGCAGCGTCAGGGCGTAGTGCTCACGGATCGACTCGACGTCGCGGACCTCGAAGCCCGCGTCCTCCAGCGTCCCCACGGTGCGGCCGAGCGGCGCGAGCTCGCCGTCCGGGAAGACGTACGCGTCGATGAACTCGTCCACGTGGTACGCCTCTTCGTTCGGCTCCGGCCGCCGCGCGATCTGGTGGTTGAGCAGCCGTCCGCCGGGCTTCAGCAGCCCGAACAGGTCGTCGGCGTACTCCCGGTACTGGACCGAGCCGACGTGCTCGGCCATGCCGATCGACGAGATGGCGTCGTACGGACCGTCCCTGACGTCCCGGTAGTCCTGCACCCGGATCTCGACGCGGTCGGTCAGGCCCTCGTCGGCGACGCGCTTGCGGGCGTACGCCGCCTGTTCCCCGGACAGCGTGACGCCGGTGACCCGGGCACCGTACTCGCGCGCCGCGTGCGTCGCCATCGAGCCCCAGCCGCAGCCCACGTCCAGCAGCCTCGTCCCCTCCCGGAGCCCGAGCTTGCGGCTGATCAGGTCGAGCTTGGCGTACTGGGCCTCTTCGAGGGTCGTCTCCCGGGCCGGATCGTCGAAGTACGCGCACGAGTAGACCATCGACGGGCCGAGCACCAGCCGGTAGAAGGCGTTGCCCACGTCGTAGTGGTGGCTGATCGCCTCCTTGTCGCGCCGCTTGGTGTGCAGCGGCCCGCTGCGGCGTCTGACCTCCTCCGAAGGCGGGGGCGGCGGCGGCCAGGGCCCCGCGACGGCGAGCAGGCCCCGGGCGGCGGCGCGCAGGCGCGGGTCGCGCACGGCGTGGACGGCGGACTTCGTCTGTGCGCCCCGGTCCCAGAGCAGCCCGGCGACGCGGCCGAGGGCCTCGTACAGGTCGCCCTCGATGTCGAGCTCGCCCGCCACCCAGGCGCGGGCCAGGCCGAGCTCCCCGGGCTTCCACAGCAGGCGGCGCAGGGCGCGGCGGCTCCGGACGACGAGGACCGGGGCGTCGGCGGGACCGGCCTCGCTGCCGTCCCAGGCGCGGATGCGGACCGGCAGGGGGATCCCGAGGAGTTCCTCGGCGAGCGTGGTCAACCGCTGGGCGGCGTCGGCCATGGTGCACACCTCCGTGACGGTGTTGCCCGGATCACTGAGCGTTCACCCGGGACAACACCCGCGGGCACCCTGCCGCATTCCCCGTGCCCGGTATCGGATCGGCAAAGCGAGTGGCGACTGCGCCGACCGAGCGGCACCCCCGCACACGCCGAAGGGGCCGCCCGCACCACGGATGGCGGGCGGCCCCTTCGGGCTGCGCGTTCTAGGTCCTGCTCACCGGTCGGACACGGTGGAGCGTCAGGACGCCTTGGCCTTCTCGCTGCCGGCGGACGCACCCGTCTTGGCGGCGGGGGCGGGTGCGGGCTTGGCGGCCTCGTAGAACTCCTCGCGCGGCGACTCCATCGCGCCGAGCGAGACGACCTCGCGCTTGAGGAACATCGCGAGGGTCCAGTCGGCGACGACGCGGATCTTGCGGTTCCAGGTGGGCACGGCCAGACCGTGGTAGCCACGGTGCATGTACCAGGCGAGACGGCCCTTGAGCTTGATCTTCATCTTGCCCATGACGATCATCGCGACGCCCTTGTGCAGGCCGAGACCGGCGACCGCACCCTTGTTGGCGTGGCTGTAGTCCTTCTGCGGGAAGCCGCGCATCCCGGAGATGACGTTGTCGCCGAGGACCTTCGCCTGGCGCAGCGCGTGCTGGGCGTTCGGCGGGCACCAGGCGTTCTCGACGCCGGCCTTGCGGGCGGCGACATCCGGGACCTGGGCGTTGTCGCCCGCGGCCCAGATGTAGTCCGAGCCCTGCACCTGGAGCGTCGTCTGGGTGTCCACGTGGCCGCGGGGGCCGAGCGGCAGGCCGTAGCGGGCCAGCGCCGGGTTCGGCTTCACGCCGGCGGTCCACACGATGGTGTTCGAGTCGACCTCGAGGCCGTTGTTCAGCACCACGTGGCCGTCCACGCAGGAGTCCATGCCGGTCTTGAGGTAGACCTCGATGCCGCGGCCCTCGAGGTGCTCCTTGCCCCACTTGCCGAGCTCGGGCCCGACCTCGGGGAGGATCTTGTCGGCCACGTCGACGAGCAGGAAGCGCATGTCCTCGCGCTTGACGCTGGTGTAGTACTTGGCCGCGTCGCGGGCCATGTCCTCCACCTCGCCGATGGTCTCGGCGCCGGCGAAGCCGCCACCCACGAAGACGAAGGTCAGCGCCTTGCGGCGGACGTTCTCGTCGGTCGTGGAATCGGCCTTGTCCAGCTGCTCCAGGACGTGGTTGCGAAGGCCGATGGCCTCCTCCACGCCCTTCATGCCGATGCCCTGCTCGGCCAGGCCGGGGATCGGGAAGGTGCGGGAAACCGCGCCGAGGGCGACGACCAGGTAGTCGAAGGGCAGCTCGTACGCCTCGCCGACGAGCGGCGCGACGGTGGCGACCTTGCGGTCCTGGTCGATGGTCGTGACCCGACCGGTGAGCACCTCGGCCTTGGGCAGGACGCGTCGCAGGGGTACGACGACGTGCCTCGGCGAGATGCTGCCGGCGGCAGCTTCGGGGAGGAAGGGCTGGTACGTCATGTACGAGCGCGGGTCGACGACCGTGACGGTCGCTTCCGCGTAGCGCATCTTCTTGAGAATGCGCCGTGCTGCGTACAGGCCTACGTACCCACCGCCTACTACGAGGATCCTGGGACGCTCCGTGGTGCTCATGCCATCGAGTATCCACCCCTCGGGAGGGGGTGGCTCGTGAGCCCCTTCACAAGCACTTCGGGCACCTCTGCTACACTCCGCCGCCCACGTGATCCACGTCATGGCCCCGCGGGGGAACCAGGGTGTACGGCCGCACGTTGGAAACCCCCCGTGAGCTGGACGCATGGGCTGTTCCGGCGGCTGTACCACCGGTGGGAACCGGTCCCGGTTCCCACCGGCGCGACGCCCCGGAAGCCGTCCGAAATACGGGCAGCCCGCAGGAGTTGGGCCTCCCGAGGGCCTTTGGGCCCAGATTCGTAGGCCCAAGGACCCCAATTCCTTGTGAAGAACTTCACGAAGTTCCTCGGTCAGGCGATGGACCAAGCGATTCCGTCGAGGATGTCGTGCTCGCTGACCACGACTTCCCGGGCTCCGGTCCGCTCCATGATCTCGAGCAGGACCAGCGCTCCGGCCCCGATCACGTCGACCCGGCCCGGGTGCATGACGGGGATAGAGGCCCGCTCGTCGTGGGTCGAGGAGAGGAGCTCGGCGGTGATGTCCCGAACCCGCTCGTACGGGACGCGGGAGTGGTGGATCGCCGCCGAGTCGTACTCCTCCAGACCCAGCGCGATCGCGGCCACGGTGGTCACCGAACCCGCGAGCCCGACCAGCGTGTGCGCCTCGCGCAGCGGCACGGTCTCCTCGGCGAGGTCCAGCGCGGCCCGGATGTCGGCCCGCACGGCGGCGATCCCGTCGGCGGAGGGCGGGTCCGAGACGACGCCGTCGCGCACCAAGTGGCGCTCGGTCATCCGTACGCAGCCGACGTCGACGGAGCGGGCGGCCCGTACGTGGCCGTCCCCGACGACGAACTCCGTGGAGCCGCCGCCGATGTCCACGACCAGGTAGGGCCCGGTGAGGTCCGCGCGGCCCGCCAGTTCCCTGGTGGCGCCGGTGAAGGAGAACTCGGCCTCCTCGTCACCGGTGATCACCTCGGGCTCCACGCCCAGGATGTCGAGGACCCCCCGTACGAAGTCGTCGCGGTTCTCTGCGTCCCGGGAGGCGGAGGTGGCGACGAACCGGGTCCGCTGCGCGCCGTGTGTCTTGATGACCTCGGCGTACTCGCGGCACGCCTCGAAAGTGCGTTCCAGCGCCTCGGGGGCGAGCCGGCCGGTGCGGTCGACGTCCTGGCCGAGGCGCACGATCCGCATCCGGCGGTCGATCTCGACCAGTTCGCCGGTCGCCGGGTCCGTGTCGGCGACCAGGAGGCGGATGGAGTTGGTGCCGCAGTCGACGGCGGCCACGCGGGTGCTCACTTGCCGGCCTCCTCTTCCGCGCCGCCCTCGCCGCACGGGGTCACGCACGGCCCCTTCGCCCACCACTCGGGCAGCAGCGCGAGCGCCTCGTCCCCGAACGGGTTGACGCCGGGTCCGGCGGCCAGCGCGTGGCCGACGAGGACGTGCAGGCACTTCACGCGGTCCGGCATGCCGCCGGCGCTGGGGAAGCCCTGGAGCACCTCGATCTCGTCACGGCGCCGGATGTAGTCCTCGTGGGCTGCACGGTAGGCGGCGGCCAGCTCGGCGTCCTCGGAGAGGCGGTCCTGCATCTCCTTCATCAGGCCCGAGCCCTCCAGCGTGCCGATCGCGCCGGCCGCGCGGGGGCAGGTGAGGTAGTAGAGCGTGGGGAACGGCGTGCCGTCCTCCAGGCGCGGGGCCGTCTCGACCACGTCCGGCTGTCCGCACGGGCAGCGGTGCGCGATGGCGCGCAGTCCGCGCGGCGGGCGGCCCAACTGGAGCTTGAACGCCTCGATGTCCGCCTCGGTGGGCTCGGTGCGCGGGGTGGTCGGGGGTGCGGCGTCCATCGTTGCGTTCGTGCCTTCGTGTTCGGTGGTGACTGGTGATTACTGGTTGCCCGCGCGGTCGGCCTTGTCGACGCCGTCCCAGAGGTTGCTGTACCAGGGACGGTCGGCGCCGCCGCCGTCCTCGCGCCGCCGGTCGCGGGCGTGCGGGTCGACGACGGTGAACCCCGTCTCGCCCGGGCGTACGAGGTGCAGGTGCTCGCGGGCGAGGCGCTCGATGTAGGCGTCGTCCTTGAGCCTGGCCTTCTCGTCGCGCAGTTCCTCGACGCGTCGGCCGGCCTCCCGCATCTTGCGCTGCTGCTCGGCGATCTCGCCGCGCTGCGACACGTACTGCCGCATCGGGTAGGCGAGCGCCACGACCAGCGAGCACACGACCAGGACGAGCAGCGCGGCCCGGCCGGTGAGCCGGGAGCGGCGGGCCTGCCTGCGCGTCTGCGAGCGGTAGACACGGGCGGCGGTCTGCTCGCCGAGCAGCCGGATCCTGGTGGTGGTGGAGAACCGGTCCCGGTTCTTCCCGGCCATGTCTCTCCCGTCTCCCCTGTACGCGCGTACGTCCCCGCACACGGTACGGGACCGGGTGCGGGGACGTAGGGAGGCTCAGGCTTTCAGCCCTCGGCCGGTGCTCGGCCCTTGCTGTGCTTAACCCTTGCTGTGCTTATCCCTTGAAGCGGGGGAACGCGCTGCGGCCCGCGTACACGGCCGCGTCGTCGAGGATCTCCTCAATGCGCAGCAGCTGGTTGTACTTGGCGACACGCTCGGAACGGGCCGGGGCGCCGGTCTTGATCTGGCCGCAGTTGGTGGCGACGGCGAGGTCGGCGATGGTGACGTCCTCGGTCTCGCCGGAACGGTGCGACATCATGCACTTGAAGCCGTTGCGCTGCGCCAGCTCGACGGCGTCCAGGGTCTCGGTCAGCGAACCGATCTGGTTGACCTTGACGAGGAGGGCGTTGGCCGACTTCTCCTCGATGCCGCGGGCCAGGCGCTCGGGGTTGGTGACGAACAGGTCGTCACCGACGAGCTGGACCTTGTCGCCGAGGCGCTCGGTGACGGTGTTCCAGCCGGCCCAGTCGTCCTCGAACAGCGGGTCCTCGATGGAGACGAGCGGGTACGCCGCGACGAGCTCCTCGTAGTACTCCGTCATCTCGGCGGCCGAGCGGGACTTGCCCTCGAACTCGTACACGCCGTCCTTGTAGAACTCGGACGCGGCCACGTCGAGCGCGAGCGCGATCTGCTCGCCCGGGACGTAACCCGCCTGCTTGACGGCCTCCAGGATGAGGTCGAGCGCGGCGCGGTTGGAGTCCAGGTTCGGCGCGAAGCCGCCCTCGTCGCCGAGGCCGGTGGACAGGCCCTTGGACTTCAGGACGGACTTGAGGGTGTGGTAGACCTCCGTGCCCCAGCGCAGGGCCTCGGAGAACGACTCGGCGCCGATCGGCGCGATCATGAACTCCTGGATGTCGACGTTGGAGTCGGCGTGCGACCCACCGTTGAGGATGTTCATCATCGGAACGGGCAGCAGGTGCGCGTTCGGGCCGCCGAGGTAGCGGAACAGCGGCAGGTCCGACGCCTCGGAGGCGGCGTGCGCGACGGCGAGGGAGACGCCGAGGATGGCGTTGGCGCCGAGGGACGCCTTGTTCTCGGTGGCGTCCAGGTCGAACATGGCCTGGTCGATCAGGCGCTGCTCGGTGGCGTCGTAGCCGACGAGCTCCGGGCCGATCTGCTCGATGACGGCGAGGACGGCCTTCTCGACACCCTTGCCCTGGTAGCGGTTCGGGTCACCGTCGCGAAGCTCGATGGCCTCGAACGCTCCGGTGGAGGCACCGGACGGAACGGCAGCACGACCCGTGCTGCCGTCGTCGAGGCCGACCTCGACCTCGACCGTGGGGTTGCCTCGGGAGTCCAGGATTTCCCGGGCTACGACGACGTCGATGGACGGCACGAGCATCTCCTTCTGGGATGTGACGCTAGGGGTGCAGGGTCACTTTGGCCTTGCGACAAGAGCCTAACCGGCTCGGGGGCGTCGGTCGGCCGTTCGCCCGCCCCCTGGGACGAGAAGAGCCGCGAATGCCCGCAATAGCGGACGTAACTCTGTGCCCGACTTCCGGCACACCGGGCCTACCGGGCAGTAACACCGCCTGGTCCGGGGGCCCGCACGAAGACGAAACCCCGGCCCGGCGCGTACGGGGGAAACGCGCCGGGCCGGGGTGCTCGGGGTGTGAGCTCGGGTCAGCTCAGGTGGAGCTGCTGGCCCACGTAGATGACATCGGCGTCGTCGACGATGTCCTTGTTCAGCTCGAAGAGCTTCTCCCAGCCACCCTTGACCTTCTTCTTCTCAGCGATCTTGCCGAGGGTGTCGCCGGACTTCACCTTGTACTCGCCGTCGCCCTTCTCGAAGGACTTCGGCGCGGCGGGCTGCTCGGCGGCCTTGGGCGCGGTGCGGACCTCGCTGCGCGAGGCGGGCTGCTCGGCGGCGCGCGGCGCGGCCTGCTGCTTCGGCTGCTCCTGCTGCGCGGAGGAGGAACCGGAGGTGTCGACACCCGGGTCGACGCCGTCGTTGGTCAGGCCGCCGGCGCCGGCGCAGGCCCAGGCGCCCGGGCCCTGCATGTCGAGGAGCTTCTCGGCGGTGGCGATCTGCTGCGCCTTGGACGCCTTGTCGGCGGTCGGGGCGTACTGCGTGCCGCCGGCGGCGGCCCAGCTGGAGGCGGAGAACTGCAGGCCGCCGTAGTAGCCGTTGCCCGTGTTGATGGACCAGTTGCCGCCGGACTCGCACTGGGCGACGGCGTCCCAGGTCTCGACGGAGGCCGCGGAGGCCGACGTGGCGCCCATCAGCGGGACGGCGACAGCGGCGCCGGTGATGCCGACGAGCGTGGCGACACGAGTGGCCTTCGACGGGCGGCGGTGCTTGGCCTTGCCGGAAAACAGCATGCGACATCTCCTCACCGACGCCTACGAGGTGAGCTGTCGGGTTCGGGCCAAGTGAGTGCCCGGCGCGCGACCTGGGTCGCGCGGCTTAACCCCAAGCCGGTTCCGTTCGTCTTCCGACGTACGGGCCCGGCGCCTACCTGGGTCCCCCGCTCCTGCCTACGGCGCTTTACGCGTCGGTTCCCCCCGGCCGCCGGCAGGATTCGGCGTGGCGGTCGACGGGGCCCGCGGTGGCGAGCGGTTCGACGGTAAACACATGAGCCCGTGATGTTCAAAAAGGCTCATCAGGGAGAAATCACCCTTCCCGCCCTTCACCCCGCCCATATCCGTGCAGGTCAGGGGCGAGAGGGCGGGATCGTCCGGGCCGCGGACGTGAGTTGAGGCAAAGAGACCCTTGTCTCACTTGCTCCAATCGGGACATAGCGACCCGAACTACCCCCCGAAATCAGCCCAGATCGAGGCTCTGGCCAGGGAGGATCAGGTCCGGGTCGGTCCCGACCGTCTCCTCGTTGGCGTTGTAGAGCGCCGTCCAGCCGCCGCGCACCTCGTGGGCGTCGGCGATGGCCGAGAGGTTGTCGCCGGTACGGACGGTGTAGCTGCCGTCCGCGCGCGCTCCGCCCTCCGCCGTGGCGGCGTCACGTGTCGCTCCGTCACCCCGGGAGGCGTGGCGGCCCGATTCACGCTCGACGCCCGCTTCGCCGGACACGTCCGCGTCGTCCTCCCGGGCCTTCTCGCCGCGGTGCTTGCCCTTGACCGCGGGAGCGTCGCCCTCCTCGTCCTTCGCACCCTTTCCGGCCGCGGACGGCGCCGCGGGGGTCTCGGAGTCCCCGTCCGGCGTCCGGTCCCGCGAGGGCGCCTCGGACCGGTCCGCCTTCACGGAGGAGGACCCGTCCCGGCCGGCCCCGGACGTCTCGTCCGCCGACGGCTCGGCGGACGCGGGGGCGTCGGAGGCGTCGCGGCTCGCGGCGGCCGGCGCGTCCTTCTCCGGCCCGGCGGCCGGTCCGGAGGTCGCGCCGTCGTCCGACGCGGCGTCGTCACCCTCCGTCAGGCCGGAGATGAGCGCGCAACTGGGCCACGCCTGGGGGCCCTCCTTCGCGAGCACCTTCTCGGCGACCTGGATCTGCTGGGAGCGGCTGGCGAGGTCGGCGCGCGGCGCGTAGGCCGTGCCGCCGAACTTCTGCCACGTCTCGGGGGAGAACTGGAGCCCGCCGTAGTAGCCGTTGCCGAGGTCGGCACTCCACATGCCGCCGCTCTCGCAATCGGCGACCCGGTCCCAGGTCGTGGCTTCGGCAGCGGTCGCGCCGCTCGCGCCGAGCAACGGGATCGCGATGGCGGATCCGGTCACTCCTGCCGCGACGACGAGGGCTGGAGCCTGACGGGGGCGGCGGTGTCTCCCGTTCCCGGAGCGCATGCGGTGGCCTTTCGAGCGACGGCTGAGGTTGACGGAGAACGTAGCGGCACTCGAACGTTTGTTACAAGTCGATGCAGCGCAGATCACGTGAAGGTCTCGAAGTGACGCAGCGTCACCTGGTTTCGGCCGTGAACTCCACGGGCAGAGTGCGCAACCCGCGCATGATGAGCCCGCCGCGCCAGCGCAAATCGTCGGGTTCCCCCGCGAGTCGCACGTCGGGCAGGCGCCGCAGCAGCGTCGCGATGGCCGCCTGCCCTTCGAGCCGCGCGAGCGGTGCGCCGAGGCAGTAGTGGATGCCGTGCCCGTAGCCCAGGTGCGGGTTGTCGCGGCGTGCGAGGTCGAGCGTGTCCGGCTCGCCGAAGCGCTCGGGATCCCGGTCGGCGGCGGCGAGCACGACGAGCACGGGCTCGCCGGCCGCGACGTCCCGGCCTCCCAGGACCAGCGGCTCGGTGGCGTACCGCCAGGTCGCGAGCTCCACGGGCCCGTCGTACCGCAGCAGTTCCTCGACGCCGGTGGCCAGCAGCTCCGTGTCCCCCTCCGCGAGCGCGCGCTGGAGGCGCTCGCGCTGCTCCGGGTTGCGCAGCAGCGCGTACACGCCGTTGCCGATGAGGTTGACCGTCGTCTCGAACCCGGCGAAGAGCAGGATGAAGGCCATCGCCGCCGCCTCGTTCTCGGTGAGGTGCTCGCCGTGGTCGCCCGCCCGGATCAGCCCGGAGATCAGGTCGTCGCCCGGTTCCTCCCGTTTGCGGTGGATGAGTTCCGCGAGGTACGTACGCATCTTCTTGACCGAGCGCGCGACGCCCCCGCGCGGCCCGCCGCCGTGGCGGATCATCATGCCCGCCCAGTCGCGGAAGTCGTCCTGGTCCTCGCGGGGCACGCCCAGCATGTCGCAAATGGCGTAGATCGGCAGCGGGAAGGCGAACTCGTGGATGAGGTCGGCGCTCCCCTTTGTAGCGAAGTTGTCGATGAACCGGTCCGTGAGCTCCTGCACACGCGGCGCGAACTCGGCGACGCGGCGCGGCGTGAACGCCTTCGACACCAGCCGCCGCAGGCGCGTGTGGTCCGGCGGGTCGATGTTCAGCAGATGCGTCATCAGCTCGGCCTTGCGCTCGCCCGGAATGCCCGTCCTGCCCTTGGCGTGCGCGGAGCCGGCGTGGTGCGCCGGGTTCTTGGAGAGCCGCTGGTCGGCGAGCGCCTGCCGCGCGTCGGCGTACCGGGTGACCAGCCAGGCCTCGACCCCGCTGGGCAGGACGGTCCGGTGCACGGGCGAGTGCTCGCGCAGCCAGGCGTACGCCGGGTAGGGGTCGGTGGCGAACTCCCAGGTGAAGAGCTCGGGCGCGGGGCTGGGGGGCGGCTGGTCGGACATGCCACGACAGTATCCGCCGGTGCTCCGGCGGCTGCCCGGGCGTCGGACCCGGCGGCCTACTCTCCGTCCGCCCCCTGCCCTGGGGCGTGGCCCTCCGCCGCGCGGATCGCGTCGCGGTAGGCGCGGGCCGCCGCGCGCAGCGCCGCTTCGGGGTCGATGCCGGACTCCTCGGCCCGTACCGCCATGGCCAGCAGCTCGTAGCCGATGCCCTCGCCCGCCGGCAGGGGGACGTCGAGCCGCGCGTGGCGGGCGCGGGAGGAGAGCTTCGCGGCGAGGGCGAGGCCGGGCTGGCCGAGCGGGACGCCGTCGGTCGCCGATTCGCGCTGCTTCTCGATCGCCTTCGTGCGCAGCCAGTGCTCCTTGACCTCCTCCGGGGTCTCGGCGGTGTCGTCGCCGAAGACGTGCGGGTGGCGGCGGATGAGCTTCTCGACGATCGTGCCGGCGACGTCGTCGATCGAGAACGGCTCGGACCCGTCCTCCGGGCTGCCCTCCTGCGCGATGCGGGCGTGGAAGACGACCTGCAGGAGTACGTCGCCGAGCTCCTCGCGCAGTTCCTCGCGGTCACCGTCCTCGATGGCCTCGACGAGTTCGTACGCCTCCTCGATGCCGTATTTCGCGAGGCCCTTGTGGGTCTGCCGCGAGGACCACGGGCATTCGAGGCGGATGCGGTCCATGACCTGCACGAGGTCCAGGAGGCGGGCGCCGGGCAGGTCGTACGAACCGGGCAGCAGCTCCAGGTCGGGCATCTGGACGCGGCCCGAGCCGGCCAGCCGGGCGAGGCCGTCGGTCAGCGCCTGGTCGCCCTCGCCGGACGGCAGGACGACCACCGTGCGGCCGCCGTCACACGCGTCCACCAGCTCCCGGGCGGTGGGCGCCGCGTGCTCGACGGCGACGCCCGCCTCCCGGAGGTACGGCAGCTGCGGATGCCCCGCGTCCGCGCACAGCACCCGGTCGGCGGCGCGCAGCGTCTGCCAGGCGGGCCACGACAGCAGCCCCGGCGCGACGCGGTGGCTCGCGGTGAGGAGGACGATGCGGCCGGGGGCGGCCGGTGCGGGTGCGGAAGCTTCGCTGGTCACGTGTCGAACGTACCTCGGCGGGGCGGCGCACCGGTGGGCAGGCCCCGGGCCCCGGGGTGCGCCGCCGCGCGGCCCTCCGGCCCTCCAGGTGCGCCCGCCGCGCGCGGTCCTACGCGCCCGTCTCCGGCGCCTGCGGGGACGCCGCCTCCTTCGTGACCTGGGTGATCCACGGGGTCTTGTAGTCGCCCAGCTGCATCTTCTCGTCGTTCCACGTGCCGTAGCGGGGGTTCACGTCGATGTCGAGCGCCTTCGACGCCGCGACGAACGCCTCGTTGACCTTCTGCTGCCCCTCGGGGGTGTTCGTGGCGCCGATCTTCTCCGCGAGCTTGCCGACGAGGACGTCCCTGCGCAGGGCGTCCTCGATCTGGTCCGGGGCGACGCCGCGCTGCTGGAGGTACATCGCCGAGAGCTGCTCCGCGCCGCCGGCCTGCCGGACCGCTTCCTCCCGGGCCCGCTGGACCTCCTTGCGGTTCACACTCACCCCGGCGTCGTCCGCCGCCCGCCGCACGATCCTGTCCACGATCAGGTCGTAGAGCTTGGCGCGGCCGAGCTGGCCCGTCGAGCCGATGAGCTGGGCGGACTGCGGCGAGGTCTGCTGGGCCTCGCGCACGTCCTCGACCTGCGACTGGAGGGCGGCGACCTCGATACGGCCACCGTCCACGACGGCCGCGGCCCCTGGGTGCGCCTCGTTGCCGCACGCGGCGAGGAACGGCGCCGCGACCAGAAGCGCGGTGGAGACGGAGAGCGCGGTGCGACGGCGGCGGTGCAAAGGGTGCCTCCCGGCGGTGATCGTGCGGCATAGCAACGAAAGTGCGACGAACGACCTTGCGGTGATCGATGTTAGGCAGTCGGAGTGGTCCGGGCCACTGATTCGCCCAACGATTCGCGCGTGTTCGTGGATGCGCTGTCCCCGGCGTCCCGGGCGGGGCCGCCGAGCATGATCGTGCGGGAGACGGCGAAGGTGACCGGCACGGCGGCCGCCGCGGCGATCAGCGGGGCGTACGCGCTGCCGAGCCCCAGGACGTCCACGAGCAGGTAGACGCCGCCGGTCGTGACGACGAGGTTCGCCGCGTTGGTGAGCGGGAACAGCAGGAACTTCCGCCAGGTGGGGCGCGTGCCGTACGTGAATCGGCAGGTGAGGAAGAACGAGCCGATCATGCTCACGCCGAAGGCCAGGACGTGCGCGGCGACATAGGGCAGCCAGCGCAGGAGCAGCAGGTAGCAGGCGTAGTACGTGCCCGTGTTCACCACGCCCACCAGGGCGAACCTCAGCAGCTGGCGGCGGATCACCGGCGTACGAGTTCCCGGCCGGGCCGGTGAGCGGAGGCGGCGGGCGCCGCCGGTTCCACGTTCGTCGCCTTCACCAGGAAGTGCGGCCGCCGTTTCACCTCGTAATAGATGCGGCCCACGTATTCGCCCACGACGCCGATCATCAGCATCTGCACGCCGGCGAGTGCGGTCACGGCGACGAGCAGCGTCACGAAGCCGGGGGTTTCCACCCCGTTCACGAGGGCGACGCCGACAATCCATGTCGCATACGCCATGGCGACGGCGACCAGCAGCAGACCGAGATAGAGAGCGGCCCGCAGCGGTTTGTCGTTGAAGGAGACGATGCCGTCGAGTCCGTAGTTGAGAAGTTTCGAGAAGGTCCACTTGGAGCGGCCTTCTTCGCGTACGGCGTTCTCGTACGCGAAAGTGACGGTACTGAATCCAACCCAGGCGAAAAGGCCCTTGGAGAAGCGGTTGTACTCGGTGAGTTCGAGCAGCGCGTCGACGCTGCGGCGCGACAACATGCGGAAGTCGCCGACGCCGTCGACGAGTTCGACGTCGACGAGGCGGTTGATGAGCCGGTAGTAGACACGGGCGGTAAGCGTACGCGTGACCCGGTCGCCCTTCCTGGTGCGGCGGGCGACGACCTGGTCGAAGCCCTGGTCGTGCAGTGCCACCATGCGGTGCACCAGCGCGGGCGGGTGCTGGAGGTCGGCGTCCATGAGGACGACGGCGTCGCCCGAGGCGTGGCGCAGGCCGGCCAGCATCGCCGCCTCCTTGCCGAAGTTGCGACTGAAGGAGACATAGCGCACGCGGGGGTCGGATGCCGCGATTTCCTGGAGTATCGCGAGGGTGCGGTCCTTGCTCCCGTCGTCGACGTAAAGGAGCTCGACGCGGTGGCCGAGGCCGCCGAGTTCTTCCGTCACGTGCTCGTGGAAGCGGCGGACGATCTCCTCTTCGTTGAAACACGGGACGACAATTGAGATGAGCACGGCTCTCCCTCGTCGATCGCACGGATGAGGCACACCACAGCCGCCCGATGTGGCGGAGCCCGGCTTTCCACGTGAAGTGTCGGCCACCAGCAGGTGAATTCCCTCTTGTTTCCGCTTTATTGCCCGACCGCGATGTCGCGGACATCTCTTTTTCCGTCAGACGCTGGCCCATTCGACATCGGGCGCAGTAGAAGGATCAGCATGTCGATTACCGAAGCGGCCAGGGGCCGTGCGGCGGCGCTGGCGGCGATCGTCACGGTCGCCTCGGTGTGCGCCGGTGACGCCGCCGCCCGGTCCTTTCCCTTCGGGCCGCGCACGCGCGCCGTCAATGACCTCGGCAATCAGTTCGTGCCGTACCACGCCCGCCTGTGGGACCTGCTGCACGGGCGCGCGGACGGCGGGGTGCTCGTCAACTGGCAGTCCGGGTACGGCACGAGCTTCCTGCCCGATGCCGGCACGTACCTCAGCAGTCCGTTCGCACCGCTCGTCGGCCTCTTCCCGCGCGACGAGATCGACCTGGCCGTGTACGTGACGACCGTGCTGAAGACGGCCGTCGCGGCGGCTGCCATGACCGTGCTGCTGCTCGCGCTGCGGCGCGCGGGCGGCCAGGGCCCGTGGTGGGCGGCGGGGGCACTCGGGTCGGCGTACGCGCTGTGCGGGTGGGCGGTCGCCGAGGCCGTCTACAACCCGATGTGGATGGACGGCCTGATCGCCTTTCCGCTGCTGTGCCTGGTCGGCGAGTGGGCGCGGACGGGACGCCGCCGTGTGCTGGGTCCCGTCGTCGTCGCGCTGGCGTGGACCGCGAACTTCTACACGGCGTACATGGCGACGCTCGGGGCCGGTCTCGTCCTGCTGCTGCGGCTGCTCACCGACGACGCGGCGCCGGTACGGGAGAGGCTGCGCGCACTGGCGCGGGCGGCCGGCGCCACGGTGCTCGGCATCGGGCTCGCGGCGCCCCTGCTGGCCGTCGTCTTCCTGGGGTCGCGGCACGCCTACCCGGGCTGGACGCGGGAGTTCGCGCCGTCGGACTGGACGGACGTGTTCGCCCGGACGCTTCCGGCGACGTACAGCTTCTTCACGCCGGCGGGTTTCCTCGGCGCCGGTGGGCTGGTGCTCGCCGGCACGCTGCTCTTCCACCGGGCGGCGCCCCGGCGCGCGCGGTGGGCGTGGACGCTGCTCGTTGCCGCTGTGGCGGTGTCGGCGCAGTGGGGGCCCACGCACCTCGTGTGGCACGTCTTCGCCACGCCGAACGGCAGCCCGTACCGGCAGACGTTCGTGCTCGCCGGGATCGTGGTGACAGCGGCCTGGATCTCGCTCTCGTACGGCTGGCCGGGGCGGCGGGCCCTGCTCGGCGCAGCGGCCGCGGTCGCGCTCCTGGCCGCGGGCGCGGCCGCGAGCCCTCTGGTCACGTCGTGGACGTACCCGCTCACGGCGGCCGGGGTGGCGGCGACGGTGGGAGCGGTGCTGCTGGCACGGCGTGCGGAGCACGCGGGCCGTCCTGCGCCCTCGGGCCGGGGGCCGGACGGTCCGGCGCGTGCGGGCCGGGGGCCGGGGCGGAGCTCGGGGGCGGAAGGCGGTGGGACCGAAAGCGGCGGGGCGGAAAGCGGCGCGCGGGCCCTCATGGGTGCCTCCGCCGAGCCCCGCGCCACCGCCCCCCGGCGGCGGCGCGCGGCGGTCGTGGTCTCGGCCGTTCTCCTGGCCGGCGCGTCGGCCGCGCAGGCCGCCGTCACCACCGCGTACGCCGACCGGCAGCGGCTGGCGCAACTCGACGACTACGCGTCGTGGGGCAGCCGGCAGCAGGCCCAGGCGGACGCCGTGGCCGGCGCCGACGGCTGGCCCGCCCACCGGACCGAGCCCGGCCGGGAGCAGACCACCGCCAACGACCCCTTGATGGTGGGCGGTCAGGGGGCGGCGTACTACAGCAGCCACACCCCCGAGGTCCTCACCCGCACCCTCGCCGCGCTCGGCGCCGGGTGGACGTCCAGCGGGCGCGCCGTCCAGAGCCTCGACAACCCGGTGACCGACGCCCTGTTCGCCGTCGGCGCGCGCGTGCACATGCCGCGCGACCCGCATCAGCGCTGGTCACGGCCCGACGACCGCAAGGTGACGGTGACCCGCGCCGCGGTGCCCCGGCTGGTCACCGTGCGCCCGCCCGGCCCCGGGCCGCGTTTCGACGCCTCCCCCTTCCGCAACCAGGAGAAGCTCCTCGGCGCCCGCGTCTACACCCTCCCGCCCACCGCCGTGCGCGGCGACGGCGACGGCGCCACGCTGACCGCCGCCTGCCCCGCCGACGGCGAGGTGTTCCTCTGGGCCCCGGGATTCTCCGGTACGGCGCGGCTCGCCGGCGCCCGCGCCGGTACGGAGGCGACGCTGCGCGGCGCCGTGCCCGCGCGGCGGGCCGCGATGCAGCCGCTCGGCGCCGTACCGCGCGACGGCCGGGTCGCGATCGTGCTGCGGGGCTCGGGGGCCGACAGCCTGCCGCGCCGGAGCGTCGGCTGCCTGGACCGCGAGCGGCTGGCCGCCGCCGTGGACGGTCTGCGGGCGGGCGGCGCGACCGGGGTGCGCGTCACCGGCAGCGGCGTACGGGCCGAGCTGCCGCCCGGCTCCCGGGGCACGGCGGTCTTCGCCATGCCGCGCATCGCCGGCTGGAGCTGCCGCACGGACGGCGCCGGGGAGCGGCCCGCCGACGCGTACCGGCCCGCCGACTCGTACCTCGGCCTGGTCGCCGTCCCTCTGGACGGTCGCGCCTCGGCGGTGGCCTGCGAGTTCAGCCCGCCCGGGCTGCGCGTCGGCGGGGCCGTGGGCGGGCTGTCGCTCCTTGTGCTCGTCGCGGTGGCCGCCGCGCCCCGCGCGGCGGCCAGGCGCCGCAGGAGGCACACGAAGACTCCACCCCGCGGCCACCGGACCATGACCCGCGCCGCATGAGGCACGGCGAAGCACTGGACGAGCACCTGGCGGACGGCGGCTCACGACGGCGGGCCGGGGGCGAGCGCTGCGGGACGCCGCCGGCCGGGACCCGACGCACGGACCGGCTCAGACCTCCCGCATCCGCTGGGTGCGGTCCAGCGCGCGGCGCACCTCGCCCGGCAGCTGGTGGTACGGGCCGTAGGCGAGCTCGGCGTCGTACAGCAGGGCCTGCAACTGGGCGTGCGCGGCGGCGTGGTCGCCCATCGCGAGCAGCAGGTTCGCGATGCGCTGGCGGATGTCGAAGGCGCGGGCGGTGGCGTCGGTGGGCGCCGTGCCGCCCGCGTACTGGTTCTCGTAGTACGGCAGCAGGCCCCGGTACTCGGCGAGCGCGGCGGCCGGTTCGCCCAGCTGCTCCAGGCACTGCGCCGCGTCGTACCTGAACTGGAGGGCCTGCGGGTCGGCCAGACCCGCCTCGGCGGCGCGGTCGTCGGCGAGGCGGCGGAGCTCGGGCAGGGCGCGGCGGTACTGCCCGTCGTCCAGGAGCGTCGCCGCGTACTGCTTGCGCAGGATGCGGACGACCGGGGAGCGCTCACCGTGTTGGGCGGCGGCCGCCGGGAGGATCCCGCCGAGGATGTCGACGGCCTGCGTGATGCGCCCCTCGCCGAGGAGCTGCTTGACCTCGTCCACCGCGCCCGCGACGTCCGGCTGCGCCTGCGCGGGGGTGGGCTGGGCGACGGGCGGGGCGGTGGCGCGGTCGGGCCAGGGGGCGTGCGGGCGCAGGAAGGGGCGCGTGGGGTCGAGCGGTCCGGACGGAGCGCCGCCGTGCGCGGGCAGCAGCGGGACCAGTGCCTCATAGACCTCCTGGGCGGAGGACGGGCGGTGCTGCGGGTCCTTGGCGAGCAGCCGCAGGACGAGCGCTTCGAGGGGCGCGGGAACGTCCTGGCGGAGCTGGCGGACAGGCAGCGGCGGCTCGTACAGGTGGCGGTGCAGGACGCCCAGGACGGTGGAGCCGGCGAAGGGGACGTTGCCGCTGAGCAGTTCGTGCAGCAGGACGCCGAGTGCGTACAGGTCGGTGTACGGGCCGACCGCGCCGCCCATCGCCTGCTCGGGCGCCATGTAGGCGGGGCTGCCGATGGGCGAGCCGGTGTGGGTGAGGCGGGTGGTGTCGGTGTCGAGGACGGAGGCGACGCCGAGGTCGAGGACGGTGACGGTGCCCTCGGGCTTGACCATGACGTTGCGCGGCTTGAGGTCGCGGTGGACGATCGGCACGGCGTGCACGGCGGACAGCACCGCGCACAGCTGCGCGGCGACCGAGACGGCCCACGGCCAGGGGTACGGGTCGTGCTCGGCCAGGTGGTCCGCCAGGTCGGCGCCCTTGACGTACTGCATGACCAGGTACAGGTCGTCGTCGTCGCTGCCCGCGTCGTGGACGGTGACGAGCCCCGGGTGGTCGACCTGGGCGGTGACGCGGCACTCGCGCACGAAGCGGCGGCGCATCTCCTCGGCGGCGGTGGCGGCGGCCATCCGGTCGGGGCGCAGCAGCTTCACGGCGACGCGGCGGTCCAGGCGCTGGTCGTACGCCGTCCAGACCTGGCCCATGCCGCCCTGGCCGATGACGGTGGACAGCTCGTAGCGCCCCGCGATGATCCGTCCGTTCACCGGTCCCGGTCACCCCGCTGGTCCCGGCGCAGGAGGTCGCTCAGCTCGTCGAGCTCGGCCCGCACCTGGTCCATGCGCTGGGGGTTCTGCGGCGCCTGAGGCTGCGGCTGCTGTTCCTGCGGGCGCGGGGGGTGCTGGTGCGGATGCTGCTGGTGCTGCGGATGCGGCTGCTGCTGGGGCGCCGGGCCGGGATCGGCGACCGGGGTGTTCGCGTACGGGTTCGGATAGCCGTACTGCGGCGGAGGGGTCTGCCCGTACAGCGGCTGCTGCGGCTGGGGCTGCTGCGGCTGCGGCTGCGGGGCGTACGGGCTGTACGGGACGCGCGGGCCGGTGACGGAGTGCGGCACGCCGGTGCTCTGGAGGCGCGCGTGGTGCCGGATGTCGAAGACGAGGAAGTACCCGGCGGTCACGGCCCCGAGGAGCAGGACGCACGACAGGGCTATGTCGGTCCTGACGTCGCCCTCGGGCAGTGCGCCGACGACGGCGAACGCCGTGATCGCCAGCGGCATGCTCCCCCACGCGGCCACCCAGTCGTACCAGCGGCCGCGCAGGATCGCGATGCGGAACAGCGGCACGCACGACAGGATGCCGCAGCTGAAGACGGCGCAGAGGGGGAACAGCACACGCATGGTGATGACGACGCCGTCCGTGCGGACCGGCGGCGTGGTGCCGGAGCCGTGCATGGCTGCTCCTGAAGAACTGATGAGACGTACGGGGGACGGACACGCGCCACGGCGAGCACCCGATCAAGCGCTTTGAGCGTATACACCGACACCGACAACGGCCCATGGGTTGTACGGATCGGTTGTGGCACGGCTCACTCCCGCGCGGCTCCTTCCTCACTCCCGTCCCCGTCGGGTCGTACCGTCCCGTCCGTCAGGCCGTCGTACAGCCCTTGTACGAGCCGTTCGCCGAGGCGCGCGGCCCGTCGCAGGGCGTCCTCGAACTCGGCCAGCGTGCGGAAGCGTTCACCGTAGCGCCGCTGGTCGGCGAGCGGCAGGCGGGGCAGTTGGAGGCGGCGCACGTCGAGGCGGGTCGACGTCGAGGCGTAGCTGCTGGCCTGGCGGTTGTTCGCGGTGCCGCGCAGGAAGCCGGCCAGGAACCACGGGTCGAGGGCCGCCGGATCGGGGCGCAGGAGCTGGAGGCTGCGGCCGAGGGCGGCTCCGGCGGTGGCGTCGTCCACGACGCGGGCGACCGAGCCCCCGCCGAGCACGGGCACCACCACGTCGCCCGCCTCGACGCGCACGGGGTCCTCCGCCGCGCCCTCGGGAAGGGCGCCCGAGGGGGCGGCTCCGGTGAGCACGTCCTGTTCGGTGAGGACCGGTTCCCCGGAACCGGCTCCCGCGCCGCCCGCGCGCAGCACGAGTGCGCCCGCCCGGGCGAGTTCGCCGACGGTGGTGGTGGGCCAGCGCGGCGGCTGGGCGGCCTCCCCCGCCGGGGGTGTGAGCGCGGTGGTCTGCCGCAGCGTCTCGGCCAGCCGTTCCCGTACGGCCGCGAGTTCGGCGGCGCCGCCACCCGCGGCCGGGGGCGGCAGGTGGCGGGCGGGGGCGAGGTCGACGTCGTCGTCGAGCAGTTCGAGGACGGACACCGAGCGGCTGACGCCCGGGCGTTCCGTGACGGCGCCGTCCCGGTCGAAGGTCTGCCAGGTGTCGAGGACGGCGCCGTGCAGGGCCTGCCAGTCGAGCTTGTCGCGGCCCGCGGCGGAGAGGGCGGCGGTGTCGACGAGCAGCAGTTCGTGGGAGGGGCGGCCCCCGGGCGCGGGCTTGCGCAGGACCCACAGGTGCAGCGGGATGCCGTACGGGGGCGCGGCGCCCGCCGGGAGGGAGACGACGGCGCGCAGGGCGCCCCGGCGCAGCAGGTCGGCGCGGATGCGGCGGCCGGAGCGGCGGGAGGCGGCGGCGGGCGGCATCAGGAGGACGGCGGTGCCGCCCTCGCGCAGCCGGGCCAGCGCGTGCTGCACCCAGGCCAGTTCGGACTCCGTACGGGCCGGGAAGCCGTACTCCCAGCGGGCGTCGTACGCCAGCTCCTCGTGGCCCCAGTTGCGTTCGTTGAACGGCGGGTGGCAGAGCACGGCGTCGGCGGTGAGGTGCGGGAAGGCGTCGGCGCGCAGGGAGTCGGCGGCGGCCACGCGGACATCGGTGGCGCCGTTCTCGGTCTGCAGGGCGAGGCGCAGGGCCGCGAGGGCGGCCAGGTCGGGGTCGGTCTCCTGCCCGTGCAGGGCGCGCCCTTCCCGGTCGCCGGACGGCGGCCCGGCGGCGTCGGGCCGCGCGTCGGCGGACGCGGCGCCGCCGCCCTGTGCGGCGGCGCGCAGCAGGGTTCCGGTGCCGCAGGCCGGGTCGAGGACGGTACGGGGGCTGCCCGCGAGGGCGGCCATCAGGGCGGCGGGTCCGGGCGGCGTGAGTGTGTACTGGCGCGGGTTGGCGTCGAGGTGGCGGCCGAGCAGGAACTCGTACGTCTGGCGGGCGCCGAGCTCGGCGGCGAGCTCGGCGGTGGCGCGCAGCAGGGGCACGGAGGCGGCGAGCTCGGGTGCGCCGGGGGTGTGAACGGCCCGGTCCGGCCCGAAGCGGGGGCCGAGGACCTGTTCCAGGGCGGGCGGCAGGAGGGACGCCAGCTTCTCGTCGGAGACGGCGGAGAGCTGGAGCCACGCGGTGGGCCGGTCGCGTACGAGCAGGAGGACGCAGCCGGCCTGGATCAGGGCCGGAACAGCTCCTTCCGGATGGCCCGCGAGCTGCTGCCAGACCCGCTCGCGCAGGGGCACTTCGGAGATTTTCCCCTGGTCGCGCAGCCACTGCTCGACGTCGGCGAGGGCGAACGAGGGGCTCGTCTCGGTGCCGCCGACGGGTTTGGGGAAGTCGGGGTGGCGGCGGCGCCAGTTGCTCACGGCGGCGCGGCCCACCCCGGCGAGCCGGGCGATTCCGGCGGCGGTCACCTCTGCTGCGTTGTCCGACACCGGCCGGCTCCCCTCGTACCCCTGCACCTGCTTGTGCACCGAGCATACCCGCGCGCGAAAGAGCAGCCGCTTCACGACGTGAATTCAAGTTCTTGCGTGAACCGTGTTGACTCGGTTCACAAGCTCTGCTGTGATTGACCCATCGCAGCAGAACGGGGCGGCAAGGCAGTCCCGCACACACCTTGTCCGGAGGACATCCATGTCTCAGTACACGCAGCAGCCTCAGTTCCCGCAGGCTCCGGTGCCGGCCGCGCAGGCCCGCAACGGCCTGGGCACCGCCGCCCTGATCCTCGGCATCATCGGCGCGCTGTCGGGTCTGATCCCGTTCTTCTTCTGGCTCGCCGGCATCCTCGGCATCATCGCCCTGGTCATGGGCCTGGCCGGCCGGGGCCGCGCCAAGCGCGGCGGGGCCACCAACAAGGGCGTCGCCCTGGCGGGCGCCATCCTGGGCCTGGTCTCGCTCGTCATGTCCGTGGTCGGCGCGGTGATCCTCTTCAAGGCCGTGGACGACGCGGTGGACGACATCAACAAGGCGACCAGCAGTTCGTCGGCCGCCAAGGAGTCGGGCGGCAGTTCCTCGAAGGGTGACGCCAAGAACAAGGACAAGAAGAGCAAGGGCAAGGGCGGCGACAGCACCGACTCCCAGACGCTGGCGGCCGGCGACTCCGCCGTCTACGACGACAAGCTGACCGTCACGATGTCCGCCCCGGAGCCCTACACCCCCGGCGAGTACGCGATCGGGCACACCAAGGGCAACAAGGCCTACAAGGTCACCGTCGTCCTCGACAACGCCGGCACCAAGAAGTTCGACGCCGCGCTCGTCACCGCCGAGGCCCGCGCCGGCGCCGAGGGCGTGAAGGCCGAGCAGATCTTCGACGAGAAGGTCGGCGAGCTGTTCACCGGCACGCTCGCACCGGGCAAGAAGGCCACCGTGGTGTACGCCTTCGACACCCCGGCCGACGCCGAGAACCTCGTCGTCGAGATCTCCCCCGACTTCTCCCACGACGCCTCGCAGTGGGACCTCAAGCTCTGATCGCCTGAAGCCCCGCCGCAACGGCGACACCGCAGACCGTCCGGCCCACTCGCGCACCCCCCGCGAGTGGGCCGGACTCATGCACGCGGCCACACGTTCACACCGTCACACGCGGTCCGGCGTGCGGACGGTCACGCGGTCCGGCGTGCAGGCGGTCCGGCGTGCAGGCGGTCGGGCGGTCAGGCGGTCAGGCGTGCACACGGTCACGGGTTCAGGCATGCGTGCGGTCACGGGTTCACACGTTCACGCGGCCGCCGAGCCTCACCGGCCGAAGCGGGCCGGGGCCTCGGTCGGGCCGCCGGCCGCGGGCAGCCGCTCGTCCGGGCACCGCGCCAGCACGCGCTTCATGGCGTCCCGTTCGGCGCCGGTGACCCACAGCTCGTACTTCTTCTTCACGGCCACCTGACGGGCCACGTACACACAGCGGTACGCCTTGTTGGCCGGCAGCCAGGTCGCCGTGTCGCCGTCGCTCTTGCGGCGGTTGGCGGAGGAGTCGACGGCGAGCAGGTTCAGCGGGTCGTTGGCGAACGCGACCCGCTTGCGGCGCTGCCACTTCTGGGCGCCCTTCTGCCAGGCGTCGGACAGCGCGACGAGGTGGTCGATGTCGACCCTGCTGCGTCCGCGCACGAACTCCACGCGCCGCCCGGTGTACGGGTCCTCGGTGAGCGTCCCGCCGGCGACCTTGCAGTCGGCTCCGCCGCCGCTCATGATCCGTACGTCGGCGAGGTCCCGCTTCAGTATGTCGTCGCGCGTCCCGCACCCGTTGTCGTCGGTGTCGGCCCAGGCGCTGCCGAACGCCTCGCGCTCGTAACCGGTCCTCGGGGCGCGCCCCTTGACGGTGAGCGTCCCGGCGGCGGCGAGGGCCGAGCCGGCCGCGCCCGGCTCCCGTCCGCCGCCGCTTCCCTCCACCGCCTCGGGCGTGCAGCCGGTGACGGCGAGAGCGGCGGACAGCGCGGCCGCGGGGAGCGCTGTCCTGAGCGCCCGTGCGGGCGTCGGGGTACGTATCCAGGCGGTCCGTCGGGGCGCGTCGGTATGCATGCCCCCCAGCGTCCCACGGGGCGTACTAGACCTTGCCGATGCCCAGCGTGTTCTCGGCCGGCAGCAACCCCGAACCCAGCACCGTCAGCCACAGCGGCCCCAGCAACTCCGCGAGCCGCGCGACTCCTCGCGCTCCCAGCACCCGCCAGGGCGCGGCGGCCAGCTCGTCGGTGACCCGCTCGGCCTCGGCGCGCAGCGCGCGTCCCGCGCCGGTGGCGACGCCGTCCGCGTCCAACAGGCCGCGCGTGAGGAGCCGTTCCCGGGCGGCGGCCCACTCCTCGTCGCTCCAGCCCCGGCTGCGGAACGTCCCGGCGGACGCCGCTCCGACGCCCGCGAAGCTCACGAGGGCCTCGACCGGGTCGAGCCCGGCGGTGAGCAGCGCCGCGAGGTGCCCGTCGCCGCGGTGCTCGCGCAGGACCGTCGCGGCCTGCCACAGTACGAGGTGCGGGGCGTCGGGCCAGGGCAGCGCGGCGTTGGCGGCCGCGAGCGGCCGGCCCGCGGTCCGGGCCGCCTCGGCGGCCCGCCGGGCGAGGGCCGCGGCCTCGGCGACCTCGGGCCCGTCGACGCGCTCCCCGAAGAGGGCGCGGTAGGCCCCGTCCACCCCCCGCAGCCGCGCGGCCAGGACGTCCGCCGGGTCCGCGACGCCCCACGCGGCGGGTACGTACGCGCCGACCGTGCGCGGACTGAAGCTGTAGAAGGCCGCCGTCACGACCTCCGCGCTCACGGCCCCCAGCGGCGCGGCGCGCCAGGCGAAATAGCCCGGCCAGCGGACGTCCGTCGCGTACCCGAGCTTCTCCGCCTCCGCGAAGACCTCGGGGGCGTAGTAGACGACGGCGTGCAGCGGCTCCAGCAGATGCCACATCTGCCGCACGCGCCCCAGTTCCACGACTTCCCCGCCCATGGCTTCCCCTCCGAACGCACCGGCCCATCCGGACACGCGCCCACACCGACACGAGCCCATCCGGACCCGCACCCATCTTGACACCGACAGGATTGCCCGGCGACGGTCAACTTGTCAATGCCTAGATTCCGCGTAGTCTGCTGCTCATGACCAGCCGCGACACCTACCACCACGGCGACCTGCGACAGGCCGTCCTCACCGCAGCGCTCGACGTCATCCGCACGGACGGCCCGGCCGCCCTGTCCCTGCGCGACCTCGCCCGCCGCGCCGGGGTCTCCCACGCCGCGCCCGCCCACCACTTCAAGGACCGGGCGGGCCTGCTGACCGCGATCGCCGCGGAAGGGCACGACCTGCTGGCGGCGGCGCTGTCCGACGCGAAGGACCTGCGCGACGCGGGTGTGCGGTACGTCCGCTTCGCGCTCGCCCACCCGGCGCACTTCCAGGTCATGTTCCAGCCGGACCTGCTGCGCCCCGACGACCCGGAGCTGCTGGCCGCGAAGGCCCGTTCGTACGACCGGCTGCGCGCCGGCGTCGCCGGCCTGCCCGCGGACCGGGCCGGGGACCCCGAACTCACGTCGATCGCCGCCTGGTCGGTGGCCCACGGCTTCGCCACCCTGCTGCTCACGCACAACCTGGACGGCACCCCCGCAGGCGACGGACCGGAGGACGTCTTCGGCGCCCTGGCGACCCTGCTGTTCGCCGCCCCGGCGGCCCCCGGGGAATAGCAGCGGCCCCCGCATCCTTGATCACCCCGTACGCACGTGATCGATACAGGAACTCGGGATCCAGCAGGGGGCGGAACACATGAGCACCGTAACTTCCTTACGCCGTACGGGAATCGCACTGCTGTCGGCGGCGGCGCTGGCGGCGCTGCCCGTGGCCGGCGCGCAGGGCCCGGCCGCCGCCGCCGAGCGGCACAGCGCGAAGTGGCAGGGCGGCTGGGCGACGTCGCCGCAGGCGCCGACCGCGCCGTTCGCGCCGAACTGGTCGCAGCAGGGCTTCGACAACCACACGGTCCGGCAGGTGGTGCGGGTCACCACCGGCGGCACGAAGGCCCGTATCGAGCTGTCCAACCGCTACGGGAGCACTCCGCTGCGCATCACCGGAGCGACCGTGGCCCGCACGGCCGGGGGCGCGGCCGTGAAGCCGGGTTCGGTCCGGCACCTGTCGTTCGGCAAGGGGCGCTCGGTGACGATCCCCGCAGGCGCCACGGCGACCAGTGACGGCGTGCCGTTCAAGGTCAGGGCCCTGGAGTCGCTGACCGTCACGCTGTATCTGGCGGGGCCGACCGGACCGGCCACCTTCCACCACTTCTCCGCCGCCACCAGCTACCGGGCCGACGGTGACCACAGGTCGGACCACGGCGGTGCGGCGTTCGACGAGAGCAACGACTCCTGGTACTACCTCACCGGCGTCGAGGTCACCGGCGGCAAGCCGGCCGGGCGCCGCGACGGGGTCGTGACCTTCGGCGACTCCATCACCGACGGCGTCGGCTCCTCGCCGAACACGAACAACCGCTACCCCGACGAGCTCGCCGAGCGCTTCGCCGCCGCCGGGAAGCCCCGCGGCGTCCTCAACCACGGCATCGGCGGCAACCAGGTCACCAACGACACGACCTGGGCCGGCGAGAAGGGCATCGCCCGCTTCAAGGAGGACGTGCTCAGCGAGCCCGGTGTCGGCACCGTCATCGTGCTGGAGGGCATCAACGACATCGGGGGCAGCGGCCCCACGTTTCCCGGCGGCCCCACCCCGGAGGTCTCCGCCGAGCGGCTCATCGACGGCCACCGCTCGCTGATCCGCCAGGCGCACGCCAAGGGCGTCAAGGTGGTCGGCGCCACCCTGACGCCGATCAAGGGGTCGTTCTACGACGACGAGGCGGGCGTCAACGAGGCCAAGCGCCGGGCGGTCAACGACTGGATCCGCACCTCGGGCGAGTACGACGCGGTGGCCGACTTCGACCGTGCCGTGGCCGGCCCCGACGGCGGCATCCGTCCGGCGTACGACTCGGGCGACAAGCTGCACCCGAGTGACGCCGGGTACCGCGCCATGGCCGACGCGCTGGACCTCGGCGCCCTCTGACGGCCGCGGGGGGGGGGGGGGGGGGGGGGGGGGGGGGGGGGGGGGGGGGGGGGGGGGGGGGGGGGGGGGGGGGGGGGGGGGGGGGGGGGGGGGGGGGGGGGGTACGT
>NZ_JBWKLQ010000007.1:107586-261414 GCF_056429965.1 Streptomyces sp. NPDC046122
GGGGGGGGGGGGGGGGGGGGGGGGGGGGGGGGGGGGGGGGGGGGGAGGGGGGGGGGGGGGGGGGGGGGGGGGGGGGGGGGGGGGGGGGGGGGGGGGTTGTTGTTTTTGGTGGGGGTTTCCCCCCCCCCCGCCACAGTCACCCGTCCGTGGACACCGGCGGCGGTGTCCCCGGTTGTAGGCCCGTCAGCCGCCCGAGCGCCTTCACCCGGCCGCCGGCCGCCGACCGCCCGGAATCCCGGCCGCCGGCCGCCGTACCGCCCCCGCTCCGCCCGTCAACCGCGGGCCCGTGCGGTCAGCGGCGGCGGGCGAAGTCCGCCGCCGCCAGCAGCGCCGTGTCCGGGTTGTCGGAGAAGATCCCGTCGATGCCCTGCTCGAAGTACACCCGGAAGGCGCCGAAGGCGTCCCCGTACGCCGCCGGGTCGGTGCCGCGCCGGAAGTCGGCGGGCAGGAAGCTGTTCTCGTTGCGCATGGTGTACGGGTGCAGGACCAGGCCCCGCGCGTGCGCGTCCCGTACCAGCGTCGTCGGCGTCCCCAGCCGGCCCGAGGCGTCCCTGGGGATGACGAGGTCGAGGGTGGGGCCGATGCCCTGGGCGAAGCCGGCGATCCACTTCAGGCCGTCCGGCGTGACGAGGTCGGCGACGGTGCGGGGGTCACCCGCCACCTGGAAGTCCCAGGGACGGGTCTGGGGGCCCGAGAGCAGCACGATGCGCGGCGCCGCGACGAGTTCGCCGAGACGCCGCATGCTGCTGGGCTCGAAGGACTGGAGGAAGTTCGGCGCGTTCTTCCGGTGGCGGCCGAACGCGCGCAGCAGGTCGGCGAGGGGCTCTTCGAGGCCGAGGCCACGCTCGCGGAAGTACGTGGGGTGCTTGGTCTCGATGTGGAGCCAGATCCGCCGGCCCCTGGCGCGGCCCTCCCGCTCGGCCCAGCGGAGCACCTCTTCGAAGGTGGGTATCGTCCAGCGGCCGTCGTACAGGGTGTTCTCCTGCCGGGTGCCCGGGATGCGCTCCTTGGCGCGCAGCGTCTTGAGCTCGGCCAGCGTGAAGTCCTCCGTGAACCAGCCGGTCAGCGACACACCGTCGACGGACTTGGTCGTTCTGCGGGAGGCGAACTCCGGGTGCGCCGCCACGTCCGTGGTGCCGGTGATGTCGTTCTCGTGGCGGCAGACGAGGTGCCCGTCCTTGGTCGGGACGAGGTCCTGCTCGATGACGTGCGCGCCCATGTCGAGCGCGAGCTGGTAGGACCCGATGGTGTGCTCCGGGCGGTAACCGCTGGCGCCGCGGTGCGCCACGACGGTCGGTACGGGAAGATCGCGGTACGAACCGTGATCCCTGGGCGGGGCGGCGCTCGCCGTACCCGGCAGCCCGAGGGTGACGCCGCCCGCCCCGAGCACGGCCGCGCCGAGAACCGTGCGGCGCCCGGGGTTCGTCTGTCCGCCCTGTGTCATGAACGCTCCTTCTGATGAAATGTCCCGCACCTGCCAAGAATCGAGGGCCTGATCGTAGGCGTCTACGCCTTACGTGGACGAGGCTCTGGACAGAACGCAGTGGAAACACACGTCAACACTGCGTATCGAAGTGATGAACCCGATGTGCGATCAGCGGGAACCCGCGAGTATCGTCCTCACCTGCACAGACTTCATACAGAACAGGCCGCCGAGCCCCACCCGGCCACGACACCGGAGGAACCGTTGTCCCGTCTCGCGCTCATCAAGGCAGTGCTCGGACCGATCCTGCGCCTGATGTTCCGCCCACAGGTGGAGGGCGCCCAGAACATTCCCGGGACCGGTCCGGTCATCCTGGCGGGCAATCACCTGACGTTCATCGACTCGATGATCATGCCGATCTGCTGCGACCGGCAGGTGTACTACATCGGCAAGGACGAGTACGTCACCGGCAAGGGGCTGAAGGGCCGGCTGATGGCCTGGTTCTTCACCAGCTGCGGCATGATCCCGGTGGACCGCGACGGCGGCCGCGGCGGTGTCGCGGCGCTGATGACCGGCCGCCGGGTGCTGGAAGAGGGCAAGATCTTCTCGATCTACCCGGAGGGCACCCGCTCCCCCGACGGCCGCCTGTACCGGGGCCGCACGGGCATCGCCCGCCTGACGCTGATGACCGGCGCGCCGGTGGTGCCCTTCGCGATGATCGGCACGGACAAGCTCCAGCCGGGCGGCGCGGGTCTGCCGCGCCCCGGCAAGGTGACCGTGCGCTTCGGTGAGCCGATGGAGTTCTCGCGCTACGAGGGCATGGACCGCGACCGCTACGTCCTGCGCGCCGTGACGGACTCGGTCATGGCCGAGGTCATGCGGCTGTCCGGCCAGGAGTACGTCGACATGTACGCGACCAAGGCGAAGGCGGCCTGAGCGCGGCCGCCCGGGGCGGCGGCACAAGCGGGGCCCGGGGGCCGGTCACCGAAGGGTGACCGGCCCCCTCCGCGTACGCCGCCGGAACAGCGCCCCGCCTCGGGACACCTCCGGCCGCCCGAGCCGCCGTCGTGGCGGCCTCGGCGGCCCGCGTCTCAGGGGATGTCGTCGACGATGCCCTTCGCCAGTTTCTGGCCGCGCAGCATGAACCACGCGGCGACCGCTGTCGCGAACAGCACCACGGAGCCCACCCACGCGCCCGCCTGGAAGCCGTCGGTGAAGGCGTCCTGCGCCGCCGCGACGAGCGAGGCGGCCTGGTCGGGCGGGAGGGACTCGGACGCCTCCACGGCTCCGCCGAGGGATTCGTGAGCGGCGTCCGCCACGTCGGGGGGCGTTCCTGCGGGCACGGGGAAGCTGCGGTAGATGCCCGTCACGATCGAGCCGAGCAGCGCGATGCCGAGTGCCGCGCCCAGTTCGTACGCCGTCTCGGAGACGGCCGAAGCGGCTCCCGCCTGTTCCTTGGGGACGCTGGAGAGGATGACGTCCGCCGTCACGGTGAAGGCCAGGCCCGCCCCGATGCCACCGACGACCATGGCCGCGACGAGCATCGGCACGCCCGTGTCGGCCGTGACGACGGTGCAGGTCAGCAGGCCGAGTCCGAGTGCGAACAGGCCGCCGGTCACCGCGCTGCGGACCGACACCCTGCGCGCCACGTAACCGGCCGCGAGACCGGCGGCCACCGCCCCGGCCGCCGCGGGCAGTTCGATGAGACCCGATTCCAGGGGGCTGCGCTCCTGGACGAGTTGCAGGAACTGCGAGAGGAAGAAGACCAGGCCGGAGAGGCCGAGGATGGTCAGGAGGTCTGCGAGGACCGCGCCGGAGAACCCCCGGTGGTGGAAGAGCCGTATGTCCAGCAGGGGCGAGGGAAGGGTGAGCTGGCGCCGAACGAACCAGAAGAGCGCCCCCAGCCCGGCCAGCCCCGTGAGCCCGATCCCCCAGGCGAGGCCGTGCGCCGCCGCCTCCTTGACGGCGTATACGAAGCTGACGATGCCGACTAGGGAGAGCCCGACGCTGAGCAGGTCCCAGGGGCCCGGCGACGGGTCCTTGGACTCGGGCAGCAGTTTGCTGCCGACGACGACGAGGATCAGCATCACCGGCACGTTGATGAGGAAGACCGACCCCCACCAGAAGTTCTCCAGGAGGAAGCCGCCGACGACCGGGCCGACGGCCGCTCCGGCCGAGGCCGCCGCGCCCCAGACGCCGATGGCGAAGCTGCGTTCCTCGGCGTTGTGGAAGATGTTGCGGATCAGCGCGAGGGTGGACGGCATCAGCGTCGCACCGGCCACGCCGAGCAGCGCGCGGGCGAGGATCATCATCTCGGGGCTGCTGGCGTAGGCGTTCAGGACGGAGACCGCCCCGAACGCGACCGCGCCGCTGAGCAGCAGTTTCTTTCGGCCGATCCGGTCGCCGAGGCTGCCCATCGAGACGAGCAGACCGGCGATGACGAACGAGTAGATGTCGCCGATCCACAGCAGCTGGGTGCCCGACGGCTGAAGGTCCTCGCTCAGGAAGGGCGTCGCCAGGCCGAGGACGGTCGCGTCGATGGCGACCAGCAGCACGGCCAGCACGAGGACGCCGAGGGCAAGCCAGCGGCCGGGATGGTGGACGGCGTTGCGCGCCATCTGGTGCCGGCCGCTACTGGTCATTGCTCCACGTTCCGACGTGCTCCGCCGAGCAGCAACTCGACGATCATGTACTGGAAGTCCTTGGCCGCGACCCGTCCGTCCTGGACGGCCCACGCGCCGGTGCCGATGAGCCCGTACAGCGCCTCGGTCAGCCAGGCGGGGGTGAGGTCGATCCGGAACTCGCCCTGCTGCTGTCCGCGCCGGAAGTGCGCGGAGACCCGCGCGTCCAGACGGCCCCATCCCTCGTTGACGTGGGCGCCCTCGAAGAGCTGGTTCTCGGTGACGAGGAAGGCGAGCAGACCGGCGGCCGGCTCGACCTCGGCGACCAGGCGGCGCAGCCCCTCCTCGGCGGATCCCTCGTCGAGCCGGGCGGCGTCGAGCGCCGCTTCGAACTCGCGGATGCCGAGTTCTTCGAGCGCCTTGACCAGGGCGTCCCGGCCGGCGAAGTGGCGATGCAGGGTGGCACGGCCGATGCCGGCCGACTTCGCGACCTCGTCCATGGTCGCGGTCGCCTTGCGGGAGAGGAGGGCGGCCGCGGTGCGGAGCACCTGCTCGCGATCGACAGTCATGAGACAACGATAACCCGAATGAGACAACAATGTCTCGCATCACCGTGGGTGCGCGGCCCGTCCAACCGGCGTTCGCGCGGCCGGTCCGGTCAGCTCCAGGGCAGTTCCGCGCGCCGCTTCCAGTACGCCGCGGGCTCCTCCGCCAGCTCGGCGAGGCGGGCCAGCTGCCCCTCGTCGAGGTCCACCACGGCCGCGTGCAGGTTCGACGACAGCTGGACCGCGGTCGCCGCGCCCGACAGGACGACACCGGCCCAGGGCAGCCGCAGGATCACCGCCATGGCGACGGCGTCGCACGTGGCGCCCGTCTCCTCGGCGACGGCCCGCAGGGCGGGCGGCGCGGCGGGGCCGGCGAGCCTGCCATTGGCCAGGGACTCCTTCACGATCACGGTGAGCCCCGCGTCGTGGGCCTCGGCCAGCGCCGCGGCGGCAGACGGCTCCAGCAGGTTGTACGTGGCCTGAACCGTACGGAACAGCGGTTCGCCGTCCACCGTCACGGCGAGCGCGGCCCGCACGGCCTGCGCCTGACCGGGGCCGCTCGTGGAGACGCCGACCGTGACGCCACCGGCGGCGTACTCCGCCAGCAGCGCGTGGAGCGCGGGGTCGGTGAGCGCCGGACTGTCGGGGGTGACGGAGTGGATCTGGTACAGGTCGAGCCGCTCGCCCAGCAGCTCGCGGGTCTCGGCCCGCTGCCGCTCGAACGCCTCCACGCTGTGGTCCTTGACCTCGTGGACCTCCGCGTCGGTGCGCCAGTCGCCGGTGTACGCGTAACCCCACTTGCTGCCGATCACGACGTCCCGGACCTCGGGCCTGGCGCTCAGCCACCGCGCGAGGAACTCCTCGGCGCGGCCGTAGGACCGGGCGACGTCGAAATACCGGACGCCCTGCGCGTAGGCGGCGTCCAGCAGTTCGTGGGCGCGCTCGCGCAGGGCGCCGGGGGTGCGGCCGCCGGGCAGGTCACGGTCCCGGTCGGGCGTGATGTACGCCGGACGGCCGACGGCCGCGAGGCCGAGTCCGAAGTGGGCGGTGGCAGTGGTCGCCGCCGACAGCCGGGCGAACGGCATCGTGGCCTCCCCGCGGGTTCGGTCGAGTACGGTCCCTCACTACCGTACTCAACCGGACCGCGTCGTTCAGTTCTTGGCGTTGGCCCAGGCGTGCTGCTTCGCCAGGTCGTCCTTCACCTCGGCGAGCTGGACCGCGACCGCCGAGGGGGCGGTGCCGCCGCGCCCGTCACGCGAGGCGAGGGCGCCGGCCACGTTCAGGACCGTACGCACCTCGGGGGTCAGGTGCGGGGAGATCTTGGCGAACTGCTCGTCGGTGAGCCGGTCCAGCTCGATGCCGTGCTGCTCGCACTCCTTGACGCACTCGCCGGCGACCTCGTGCGCCACCCGGAACGGCACGCCCTGCTTGACCAGCCACTCCGCGATGTCGGTGGCGAGCGAGAAGCCGGCCGGCGCCAGCTCCTCCATGCGCTCGCGGTTGACGGTGAGGGTGGCCATCATGCCGGTGAACGCGGGCAGCAGGACCTCCAGCGTGTCGCAGGAGTCGAAGACGGGCTCCTTGTCCTCCTGAAGGTCGCGGTTGTACGCGAGGGGCAGCGCCTTCAGGGTCGCCATCAGGCCGGTGAGGTTGCCGATGAGCCGGCCGGACTTGCCGCGCGCCAGCTCCGCGATGTCCGGGTTCTTCTTCTGCGGCATGATCGAGGAGCCGGTGGAGAAGGCGTCGTGGAGGGTGACGAAGGAGAACTCCTTCGTGTTCCAGATGATGATCTCCTCGGCGATCCGGGAGAGGTTGACGCCGATCATCGCGGTGATGAACGCGAACTCGGCGACGAAGTCGCGCGAGGCCGTGCCGTCGATCGAGTTGGCGGCGGAGCCGTGCTCGAAGCCGAGGTCGGCGGCGACCGCCTCCGGGTCGAGGCCGAGCGACGAGCCCGCCAGCGCGCCCGATCCGTACGGCGAGACGGCGGTGCGCTCGTCCCACTGCCGCAGCCGCTCGGCGTCCCGGGAGAAGGACTGGACGTGGGCCAGGACATGGTGGGCGAAGAGCACCGGCTGGGCGTGCTGGAGGTGAGTACGGCCGGGCATGGAGACGTCCGGGTGCGCCTCGGCGAGGCCGACGAGGGCGTCCTGGAGCTCGGCGAGCAGACCGCCGATGACACGGGCGTGGTCGCGCAGGTACATCCGGAAGAGCGTGGCGACCTGGTCGTTGCGGGACCGGCCGGCGCGCAGCTTGCCGCCGAGGTCGGCGCCGAGCCGCTCCAGAAGCCCGCGCTCCAGGGCGGTGTGGACGTCCTCGTCGGCGATGGTGCCGACGAAGGAGCCGTCGGCGACGTCGGCCTCCAGCTGGTCGAGGCCGGCCTGCATGCGGTCGAGTTCGTCCTGGGTGAGCAGCCCCGCCTTGTGCAGCACGCGTGCGTGGGCGCGGGATCCGGCAATGTCGTAGGGGGCCAGACGCCAGTCGAAGTGGACGGACGCGGACAGCTTGGCCAGGGCCTCGGCAGGACCGTCGGCGAAGCGGCCGCCCCAGAGCCGGACGTCACCGTTGTTGCTGCTCACAGCTACTGCTCCTCAAGGGTGGGGATGTGCGACCGCCTCCCCGCCGCTGAGGACGTGGGAGGCGGCTGGCGAACGAGTCTCGGCTACGCCAGGTCACGCTTGGCGGCGATCTTCGACGACAGGCCGAAGATCTCGATGAAGCCCTGCGCCTTGGACTGGTCGAACGTGTCTCCCGAGTCGTACGTCGCCAGGTTGAAGTCGTACAGCGACTCGTCGGACTTCCGGCCGGTGACGACGGCGCGGCCGCCGTGCAGGGTCATCCGGATGTCGCCGGTCACGTGCTGGTTGGCCTCGTTGATGAAGCCGTCCAGGGCGCGCTTGAGCGGGGAGAACCACAGACCGTCGTAGACCATCTCGCCCCAGCGCTGCTCGACCTGCCGCTTGTAGCGGGCCAGCTCGCGCTCGACGGTGACGTTCTCCAGCTCCTGGTGGGCGGTGATCAGCGCGATCGCGCCCGGGGCCTCGTACACCTCACGGGACTTGATGCCGACCAGCCGGTCCTCGACCATGTCGATCCGGCCGACGCCCTGGGCTCCTGCGCGCTCGTTGAGCTGCTGGATCGCCTGGAGGACGGTGACGGGCTTGCCGTCGAGCGCGACCGGGACGCCCTCCTTGAAGGAGATGACGACCTCGTCGGCCTCGCGCGGGAGCGCCGGGTTCGAGGTGTACTCGTAGATGTCCTCGATCGGGGCGTTCCAGATGTCCTCCAGGAAGCCCGTCTCGACCGCGCGCCCGAAGACGTTCTGGTCGATGGAGTACGGGGACTTCTTGGTGGTCGCGATCGGGAGGTTCTTCTCCTCGCAGAAGGCGATCGCCTTGTCCCGGGTCATCGCGTAGTCGCGGACCGGGGCGATGCACTTCAGGTCGGGACCGAGCGCGGAGATGCCGGCCTCGAAGCGGACCTGGTCGTTGCCCTTGCCGGTGCAGCCGTGGGCGACGATCGAGGCGCCGTGCTTGTTGGCGGCGGCGACGAGGTGCTTGACGATGGTCGGCCGCGAGAGGGCGGAGACCAGCGGGTAGCGGTCCATGTAGAGGGCGTTGGCCTTGATCGCCGGGAGGCAGTACTCCTCGGCGAACTCGTCCTTGGCGTCCGCGACCTCGGCCTCGACGGCACCGCAGGCGAGCGCGCGCTTGCGGATGACGTCCAGGTCCTCGCCGCCCTGGCCGACGTCCACGGCAACGGCGATGACCTCGGCGCCCGTCTCCTCGGCGATCCAGCCGATGGCGACGGAGGTGTCCAGGCCGCCCGAGTAGGCGAGTACGACGCGCTCGGTCACGGGTTTCTCCTTACGATGCATGCGGTGATGGGTATAAGTATGCACTCCACCGTATGTTTCGTCAACGCGCCCGCCGGCCGGCGCGGAAGCCGCCCGAATGCCCCGCGCCGGCGGGCGGCGGGCCCTTCGTCCGCCGAAGGTGGGAGGAACGCTGTCGCGAACCGTAAGGAGCCGTGGAACCCATGACGCGACCGAAGATCCTCGTGGTGGGCGCGGGATTCGCCGGTGTCGAGTGCCTCCAGCGGCTGGAGCGCAGGCTGGCCCCTCGCGAGGCCGAGCTGGTGCTCGTGTCGCCGTCCGACTACCAGCTGTACCTGCCGCTGCTGCCGCACGTGGCGGCCGGGGTGCTCACTCCGCAGTCGGTCGCCGTGTCGCTGCGCCGCAGGCTGCGCCGTACGCGGATCTGCCCGGGCGGGGCGATCGGCATCGACGCCGGGGCCAAGGTGTGCGTGGTCAGGAAGGTCACCGGCGAGGTGGTCGCGGAGCCGTACGACCAGCTCGTCCTTGCGGCCGGGAGCACCACCCGCACCTTCGACATCCCCGGTCTGCGCGATCACGGGCGCGGCATGAAGTCGCTGGCCGAGGCGGCGTACCTGCGCGACCACGTCATCGCGCAGCTGGACATCGCCGCCGCCACGACGGACGAGGCGGAGCGCGCCGCACGGCTGCAGTTCGTGGTGGTCGGCGGCGGGTACGCCGGCACCGAGACGGCCGCCTACCTGCAACGCCTCACCTCCGCCGCCGTCCAGCGCTATCCGCGTCTGGACCGCGCGCAGATCCGGTGGCACCTGGTGGACGTGGCCCCGCGCCTCCTTCCCGAACTGGGCGAGAAGCTGGGCGAGAAGGCGATGGCCACCCTGCGCCACCGGGGCATCGAGTTCTCCCTGGGCACCTCGGTCGCCTCGGTCGACGCGACGTCGGTGAAGCTCACCGACGGCCGCACGCTGCCCTCGCACACCCTGATCTGGACCGCCGGCGTCTCCGCGAGTCCCCTGGTGGCGACGCTGGGGGCGGAGACGGTACGCGGCCGTCTCGCCGCCACGCCGCAGCTGACCGTCCCCGGCTTCGACGGGCTGTTCGCGGCGGGCGACGCGGCCGCCGTACCTGACCTGGCGAAGGGCGGCGACGCCGTGTGCCCGCCGACCGCCCAGCACGCCCAGCGTCAGGGCAAGGCCCTCGCGGACAACATCATGGCCCGGCTGCGCGGCGCCCCGCTGAAGCCGTACGTCCACAAGGACCTGGGCCTGGTCGTGGACCTCGGCGGCGTCGACGCGGTCTCCAAGCCGCTGGGCCTGGAACTGCACGGCCTGCCCGCGCAGGCCGTGGCCCGCGGGTACCACCTGCTGGCGCTGCCGACGGTGACCGCGAGGACCCGCGTCATGACGAACTGGACGCTCAACGCCGTGGCGGGCGACGACTTCGTCCGCACGGACTTCCAGTCCCGCAGGCCGGGCACCCTCCAGGACTTCGAGAACTCCTCTTCCTACCTGACGCCGGACCAGGTGCGCGAACACAGCCGGCCGCTGACCGCCAGACACTGAAAGGCGCCGGATCCCACCCGCGCGCGACGGCGGTGCGGGCGCGCGACGGCAGCTCTTCCCCCGACCGCGGAGGCCCACCGGTGCACCTACTGCTGCCCGTCCTGTTCGCGCTGGGCGCGGCGCTCAGCAACGCCCTGGCGACGGTGCTGCAGCGCAAGGCCGCGCTGAGCGTGCCCCGTTCCGAGGGACTGCGTGCCGGTCTGCTGCTGGATCTGATGCGGCGGCCCGTATGGCTGGCGGGCATCCTCGCGGTGATCGCGGCCGGGGTGTGCCAGGCCGTGGCCCTGGCCACCGGACCGCTGACGATCGTTCAGCCGCTCTTCGTCCTCGAACTGCCCTTCGCGCTGGTCATCGCGTCCGTGGTGATGCACCGGGGTCTGCCGGGCCGGGGCTGGGCGGCCGTCGCGGCCGTCGTGGTGGGCCTCGGCGTCGCTCTCGCCGCCGCGTCGCCCTCGGGCAACCGCACCGACGTCCCACCGGACCGGTGGGTCGTGGCACTCGCCGTCTGCGCGGGGGCGGTGGCCGCGCTCACCCTGGCGGCCCTGCGGCGCCCCGAGGGCCGGGCCCGCGCGGCCTGCTTCGGGGCGGGCACGGCCATCAGTTACGCGCTGACGGCGGCGCTGATGAAGGAGTCGATGCACACCCTGGACGACCACGGGGCGGTGGCGTTCCTGACCGCCTGGCAGACGTACGGGTTCGCGGCGGCCGGTGTGTGCGCCCTCTTCCTCCTGCAGAACGCCATGCAGGCCGGGCCGCTGGTCGCGTCGCAGCCGGCCCTCACCCTCGGCGACGCCACGGTGAGCCTGGCGCTCGGCATCTTCCTGTACGAGGAGCACGTCCGTACGGGCTGGTGGCTGCTGCCCGAACTGCTCGGCGTCGCCCTGGTGGCGGCGGGAGTGGTCGCGCTCGCCCGCGTCCCCCTCACCATGACGCTGATAGCCCCCGAGGACGCCCCGGCGCGGGCCGCTCCCTAACCGGCCCGCGCCCCGGCGGGCGCCGGCGCTAGCGGTCGTTCTGGGCCAGGCGCAGCAGGTGGTCGGCCAGCGCCTGGCCGCCCGCCGGGTCGCGGCTGATCAGGAGCAGAGTGTCGTCGCCCGCGATGGTGCCGAGGATGGCGTTCAGCTCGGCCTGGTCGATGGCCGAGGCCAGGAACTGGGCGGCCCCCGGCGGCGTACGCAGGACGACGAGGTTGGCCGACGCCTCGGCGGAGATGAGCAGTTCCCCGGAGAGGCGACGCATCCGCTCCTCCTTGGCGGACTCCCCCAGCGGCGCGTGCGGGGTGCGGAAGCCGCCCTCGCTGGGCACGGCGTAGATCAGCTCGCCGCCCGTGTTGCGGATCTTCACCGCGCCCAGCTCGTCGAGGTCGCGGGAGAGCGTCGCCTGGGTGACGCTCAGCCCGTCGTCGGCGAGGAGCTTCGCCAGCTGGCTCTGCGAGCGCACCGGAGCCCGGTTCAGGATGTCCACGATCCGGCGGTGCCTGGCGGTGCGGGTCTGCGGTACGGCAGGGCCGCCGTGCTCGTTGTCCTGCGCCTGCGCCTCGGTCATCGGTGTCATTCTCCGGCTCGTCGGTCCCCGTGTGCGGTGTCGAGAACGCCGGGGAGAGCCCGGAGGAACGATTCCACCTCAGCGTCTCCGACGACGAACGGCGGCATGAGCCGTACGACATCGGGTGCGGGCGCGTTCACCAGGAGACCGGCGTCCTGAGCCGCCTGCTGCACCTGGGGAGCAAGCGACTCGGTGAGCACGATACCCAGGAGCAGGCCGGCCCCACGGACGTGGGAGACGAGCGGGTGCCCGAGTGACTCGATTCCGTCCCGCAGCTTCTCCCCCATCCGCTTGACGTGGTCGAGCAGTCCGTCGGCCGCGACGGTCTCCAGCACGGCGAGCCCCGCGGCGCAGGCGACAGGGTTCCCGCCGAAGGTCGTGCCGTGCTGGCCGGGCTTGAGGAGGTCCGCCGCGGGGCCGAAGACGAGCGTCGCGCCGATCGGGAGGCCGCCGCCGAGGCCCTTGGCGAGAGTGACGATGTCGGGTTCGACGGCCTCGTGCCCCTGGTACGCGAACCAGCGTCCCGTGCGCCCGATGCCCGTCTGCACCTCGTCCAGGACGAGCAGGGTGCCGGTGGCCCGGGTGATCTCGCGGGCGGCCGTCAGGTAGTCCTCGGGCGGCACGACGACGCCGATCTCGCCCTGGATCGGCTCGATGATCAGCAGCGCGGTGTCGGTGGTGACGGCGGCGCGCAGCGCGTCGACGTCACCGAAGGGGACGTGCGTGACGTCGCCGGGCAGCGGCAGGAAGGGCGTCCGCTTGGCTTCCTGGCCGGTGAGGGCGAGGGAGCCCATGGTGCGGCCGTGGAAGCCGCCGTCGGTGGCGACCATGTGCGTACGGCCGGTCAGGCGCCCGATCTTGAAGGCGGCCTCGTTGGCCTCGGCGCCCGAGTTGGAGAAGAAGACGCGGCCGGGCCGGCCGGAGATCTGGATCAGCCGTTCGGCCAGTGCGAGGGGCGGCTCGGCGATGAACAGGTTCGAGACGTGGCCGAGGGAGGCGATCTGGCCGGACACGGCCTCGACGATCGCGGGATGGGCGTGGCCCAGCGCGTTCACGGCGATGCCGCCGACGAAATCGGCGTACTCCTTGCCGTCGGCGTCCCAGACCTTCGCGCCGAGACCGCGCACGAGGGACAGCCCGGGCGTGCCGTAGTTGTCCGTCATGACGCCCTGCCAGCGCCGGGTCAGCTCCTGGTGGGCGGTCGGTCCGTCCTGCGTCACTTCGCTCCCCCCTCGTGTCCGTCGGGCACGACCATCGTGCCGATGCCCTCGTCGGTGAAGATCTCCAGCAGGATCGAGTGCTGGACGCGGCCGTCGATCACACGGGCGGTGTTGACCCCGTTGCGCACGGCGTGCAGGCAGCCCTCCATTTTCGGGACCATGCCGCTGGAGAGCTCGGGCAGCAGCTTCTCCAGTTCCCTGGCGGTGAGCCGGCTGATCACCTCGTCGCTGTTCGGCCAGTCCTCGTAGAGACCTTCGACGTCGGTGAGGACCATCAGCGTCTCGGCGCCGAGCGCGGCGGCGAGCGCGGCAGCCGCGGTGTCGGCGTTGACGTTGAACACGTGGTGGTCGTCGGCGCTGCGGGCGATGGACGAGACGACCGGGATACGACCGTCGTCGAGCAGGGCCTGGATCGCGCCGGTGTCGATGGCGGTGATCTCGCCGACCCGCCCGATGTCGACGGACTCGCCGTCGATCTGCGGGAAGTGCTGGGTGGCGGTGATGGTGTGCGCGTCCTCGCCGGTCATGCCGACGGCGAGCGGCCCGTGCTGGTTGAGCAGCCCGACCAGCTCGCGCTGCACCTGTCCGGCCAGGACCATGCGTACGACGTCCATCGCCTCGGGCGTGGTGACCCGCAGGCCCGCCTTGAACTCACTGACCAGGCCGTGCCGGTCGAGCTGCGCGCTGATCTGGGGCCCGCCGCCGTGCACGACGACCGGCTTGAGACCGGCGTGCCGCAGGAAGACGACGTCCTGGGCGAAGGCGGCCTTGAGGTCCTCGTCGACCATGGCGTTGCCGCCGAACTTGATGACGACGGTCCGGCCGTGGTGGCGGGTGAGCCAGGGCAGCGCCTCGACGAGGATCTGCGCCTTGGGCAGTGCGGTGTGCTTGCGTGTGCTCATGAGCTGTACGCGCTGTTCTCGTGGACGTAGTCGGCGGTGAGGTCGTTGGCCCAGATGACGGCCGACTCCTCGCCCTCGGCCAGGTCCGCCGTGATCCTGACCTCGCGGTAGCGCATGTCGACCAGGTCGCGGTCGTCGCCGACGCTGCCGTTCCGGCAGACCCACACGTCGTTGATGGCCACGTTGAGCCGGTCCGGGTCGAACGCGGCCTTGGTGGTGCCGATCGCGGACAGGACACGGCCCCAGTTGGGGTCCTCGCCGTGGATGGCGCACTTGAGGAGGTTGTTGCGGGCGATGGAGCGGCCCACCTCGACGGCGTCGTCCTCGGTCGCGGCGCCCACGACCTCGATTCGGATGTCCTTGCTGGCGCCCTCCGCGTCGCCGATGAGCTGGCGGGCCAGGTCGTCGCAGACGGTGCGTACGGCGGCGGCGAAGTCGTCCTGGCCGGGGGTCGCTCCGGACGCGCCGGAGGCCAGCAGCAGGACGGTGTCGTTCGTCGACATGCAGCCGTCGGAGTCGACGCGGTCGAAGGTCTGGCGGGTGGCGTCGCGCAGCGCCCTGTCGAGTACGCCGGCCTCGACGTCGGCGTCGGTGGTGAGCACGACGAGCATGGTGGCGAGGCCGGGGGCGAGCATGCCCGCGCCCTTGGCCATGCCGCCGACGGTCCAGCCGTCACCGCCGGCGACGGCCGTCTTGTGGACGGTGTCGGTGGTCTTGATGGCGATCGCGGCCTTCTCACCGCCGTGCGGGGAGAGTTCGGCCGCGGCCTTCTCGATGCCGGGCAGGAGCTTGTCCATGGGGAGGTTGATGCCGATGAGCCCGGTGGAGGCGACGGCGATCTCACCGGCGCTGTGGTTCTCCCGACCCCCGGCGTTCAGCACCTCGGCGGCCTTCTCGGCGGTGGCGTGGGTGTCCTGGAAGCCCTTCGGGCCCGTACAGGCGTTGGCGCCGCCGGAGTTCAGGACGACGGCGGAGATCCGGCCGCCCTTGACGACCTGCTCGGACCACAGGACCGGCGCGGCCTTCACGCGGTTGGAGGTGAAGACGCCCGCGACGGCCAGGCGGGGCCCGTTGTTGACCACGAGGGCCAGGTCCGGGCCGCCGCTGTCCTTGATTCCCGCGGCGATGCCCGCCGCGGTGAATCCCTTCGCTGCCGTGACGCTCACTGCATCTCCTCGTTCACCCAGCCGTGGTCGCGGCTGGTGTCTCTGTCGTCCGCGCACGGCGCGGCCTTCGTCGTAACCCGCAGCCCGGCGGCTGCGCGCGCGTCGCTCACGGAGCCACTCCCGTGGTGGAAAGACCCGTGTCCTCGGGAAGTCCGAGTGCGATGTTCATGCTCTGCACCGCGCCGCCGGCCGTGCCCTTGGCGAGGTTGTCGATGGCGCTGATCGCGATGACGCGGCCGGCGGCCTCGTCGTACGCGACCTGGATCTGGACGGCGTTGGAGCCGTACACGGAGGCGGTCGCGGGCCACTGCCCCTCCGGCAGGAGGTGCACGAAGGGCTCGTCCGCGTACGCCTTCTCGTACGCCTCCCGTACGAGCGCCGCCGTCACGCCCGGCTGCGCCCGGGCACTGCACGTGGCGAGGATGCCGCGGGACATGGGTGCCAGCGTCGGCGTGAAGGAGACGGTGACCGGCTCTCCCGCGGCGGCGCTGAGGTTCTGGATCATCTCCGGCGTGTGGCGGTGGCCGCCGCCGACGCCGTACGGCGACATGGAGCCCATCACCTCGCTGCCGAGCAGGTGTGGCTTGAGGGCCTTGCCCGCGCCGGACGTGCCGGTCGCGGCGACGATCACGGCGTCGGGCCGGGCGAGCTGCGCGGCGTACGCCGGGAAGAGCGCGAGCGAGACGGCGGTCGGGTAGCAGCCGGGCACGGCGATCCGCTTGGCCCCTTCGAGCGCGGCGCGGGCGCCGGGCAGCTCGGGCAGGCCGTAGGGCCAGGTGCCGGCGTGCGGGGAGCCGTAGAACTTCTCCCAGTCGGCGGCGTCCCGGAGCCGGAAGTCCGCGCCCATGTCGACGACGAGCACGTCGTCGCCCAGCTGCTCGGCCACGGCGGCCGACTGGCCGTGCGGAAGCGCGAGGAACACGACGTCGTGCCCGGCGAGCACCTCGGCGGTGGTCGGCTCCAGCACCCGTCCGGCCAGCGGCAGCAGGTGCGGCTGGAGCGAGCCCAGGCGCTGTCCGGCGTTGGAGTGGCCGGTGAGGGCGCCGATCTCCACGCCGGGGTGGGCGAGCAGCAGGCGGAGCAGCTCCCCGCCCGCGTATCCGCTCGCTCCTGCCACTGCTGCACGTACCGCCATCGAAATCCTCCTCGTCGATGGCATGACTATACGCAACACCGCACTTTTATGCAACGAACTGTTGCCGGCGCACCGGGCGCACGCCGGCTTCCGCAGGGCCCGGCTGAGCGTCCTGGGCCCGGCGGCGTACGGGACCCGCTTCGGCTGTCAGTGGCTGCGCTTACGGTCTGCCCATGGTTGATCAGCAGTGGAACGGCGTACGGCAGCGGGTGACCGCGTTGAGCACGCAGCCGTCGAGCGGCAAGGTGTTCGGCTCGTTCGGGCACAGGTGGGTCCTGGACGACCCGCTGACCGATGACGCGCTTGCCGAACTCGAGGCGCAAGTGGGTGTGCGACTGCCGGACGCCTACCGGGCCTTCCTCACCTGCGTGGGCGCCGGCGGGGCGGGTCCCGCGTACGGCCTCTTCCCCGTGCGGCGCGTGCGGGGCCGCTGGCGCTGGGAGGGCGACGGCGCCGACCTGGCCGACCTCTCCCTGCTCGCCCGGCCCTTTCCCGACCACGGCCCCGACCCCGAAGCACTCGACGCGCTCCTCGCCGAACGCCCCGAGGAAGAGGACTTCGACGAGATCGAGGACTTCGACGACGCCGTCGAGGCGTGGGACGAACGCTGGGACGCCCTGATGTTCGCCCCGGAGCGCACCGCCGGCGCCGTCGTGATCTCCCACCGCGGCTGCGCCCAGCGGGAGTGGCTGATCATCAGCGGCACCCACCGCGGCGCGGTCTGGTCCGACTGCCGCGTGGACGACGCCGACCTCGTCCCACTGCTCGACGACAGCGGGGAGCCGGTCACCTTCGCCCGCTGGTACACCGACTGGCTGCGGGAGGCGGAACTCACCGCACGCCGGCCGCCTGCGCGCGACTGACGCCGAGCAGGGGTCCGCACCCTCGTAAGGGGGCGGGTCCGGCACCGGAGGGCGCCGGACCCGGGTGGAGACCCCGCCCGCGCGCGCCGCGCTCAGACGGTGGCGGACCCGAACCACGTGGGCAGCGCGCCGATCAGGTCCTCCTGGTCGTCACCGACCCACGCCACGTGGCCGTCCGGCCGCAGCAGCACCGCGGGCGCGTCCAGTTCCTCGCTGACGTCGACGACGTGGTCGACCCGGTCCGCCCAGCCCGCCACCGACAGGCGGCCGGTCTGGTCGAGCAGCAGCCCGCGGCCGCCGTGCGTCAGCTCGTAGAGGCGGCCCCGCTTCAGCCTGACGTCCCGCATCCGGCGGCCGAGCAGCTCGTGCCCCTCGCCGAAGTCGTAGCGGACCGCGATGGCGGTGATCTTCTCGATGAGGTACCGGTTCACCTCCTCGAAGTCCATCAGTTCCGAAAGGATCCGGCGCACCGCCCGGGCGCCCGGCTCGGTGGACATCAGCTCCATCTGCGCGCGGGTGTTGTCCAGCACGTCGGCGGCCACCGGGTGCCGTTCGGCGTGATAGCTGTCCAGCAGACCCTCCGGCGCCCAGCCGTTGACCTCCGCGGCCAGCTTCCAGCCGAGGTTGAACGCCTCCTGGACGCCGAGGTTGAGCCCCTGGCCGCCGGTCGGCGGGTGGACGTGCGCCGCGTCGCCGGCCAGCAGCACCCGGCCGACGCGGTAGCGCTCGGCCAGCCGGGTGGCGTCGCCGAAGCGGGAGATCCAGCACGGTGAGTGCACGCCGAAGTCGGTGCCGGCGACGACCCGCAGCTGCTGCTTGAGCTCATCGAGGGTCGGCGCGGCCGTGCGGTCCTCGGCCACCCCCTCGGCGGGGACGACGACGCGGTACACCCCTTCGCCCAGAGGCATGAAGCCGAACCGCAGCTGGGTCTTGCGGACTTCGGCCACGGCGGCGGCCAGCGCCTCCGGCGTCACGCCCACCTCCACCTCGCCCAGCAGCGTCTCGACCCTGGCGGGCTCACCGGGGAAGCCGACGCCGAGCAGCTTGCGCACGGTGCTGCGGCCGCCGTCGCAGCCGACGAGGTAGCGCGAGCGCAGCCGCGTGCCGTCAGCCAGTTCGACGGTCACCCCCTCTTCGTCCTGGCTCAGCCCGACCAGTTCGCGGCGACGCGAGATCTCGGTGCCGAGTTCCGTGGCGTGCTCGGTCAGCAGCCGCTCGGTGACCTGCTGCGGGATGGCGAGGACGTACGAATGCGCGGTGTCCAGCCGCTCGGGCCACGATGTGCCGAGGCCGGCGAAGAAACCGCCGACCGTGAACTGCTTGCCGAGCGCCAGGAACCGCTCCAGCAGTCCGCGCTGGTCCATCACCTCGACACTGCGCGCGTGCAGCCCCTGCGCGCGGGACTGCAGGGTCGGCGCCGCCTCCTTCTCCAGTACGAGCACGTCCACGCCGTGCAGCCGCAGCTCGCCGGCCAGCATCAGGCCGGTCGGTCCGCCGCCGGCAATGATCACGTCTGTCATGTGTCCCCCTTGTTCCCCGTGGCCGCATGGCGGCCGACTGCTCGGCGCAGCCCGGCACTCGGCGCGGGGCGTTTTTTACACGAGCGCCCGCGCGCGAGCCCGCAATCAACGCCTCACGTACGTGGCCGGTCCCCCGGTGTGCGGGGGTTCCGGCTTCGACGGGAGATTCTGCGGCAAGACGGGGGTCTTGCCGCAAGGCCCCCGGTGCGCTATAGGTTGAGAGTGGCAAGGAGCGGACGACCTCCTTGTCTTTGTTTTTTTCCGTTCGGGGGGTCGCCGGCCGGGCCGGCGATAGCCTGAGCCGCGTGGAAGATCGCGAGCTTGACGGAGTGGAGATCGTCGCCTTCGCGGACGCCGGGGCGTTCGAGAGCTGGCTGGCCGGGAACCACACGCGCACCGAGGGTCTGTGGATCAAGGTGGCCAAGAAGAAGTCCGGCATCCCGTCGGTCACGGACGACGAGTTGGTCGACGTCGGCCTGTGCTACGGGTGGATCTCCGGGCAGCGGCGGTCGCTCGACGCCCAGCACTACCTGCAGAAGTACGTCCCCCGCCGGCCCCGGAGCCTGTGGTCGCGGGTGAACGTGGACAAGGTCGCGGCGCTGACGGCCGCCGGCCGGATGCGCGAGCCCGGCCTGGCCGAGGTCCGCCGGGCGCAGCAGGACGGGCGGTGGGCGGCGGCGTACGCGTCCCAGCGGACGGCGGCCGTGCCGCCCGACCTCGCGGCGGCGCTGGAGGCGGACCCCGGGGCCAGGGAGGCGTTCGAGGCACTGGACAGGACCGGGCGCTACCAAGTGATCCTGCCGCTGCTCCAGGCACTCACGCCCGAGACCCGGCAGGTCCGGCTCGACCGGGCGCTGCGGCTGCTGGCGGGCGGCGAAGGGCCGGGGTGAGCCCGACAGCCGAAGGCGCGTGCGGTGGTCGGATTCCGGACGCCCCGCGTGCCTGAGTGTTCGCCCTGAACGGCCGGCCGGCTGCCCGCGCGTGCCGGAGCCGGGTGCATCGCGAGGCAGGGGCGGCGCCGCCGCCCCGCCCGGCGGGAGTGAGGGCGGCGGGCGCTCGGTTAGCCTGAGGGCACAATGAACCATTTGACGACGTCACAGGGCGAGTACGACCTCGTTCGCTTCCCCGAGGACCCCCGCGACCGGCTCCGCGCCTGGGACGCGGCCGACGCGTACCTGCTGCGGCACCTCGAGGGCGCGGACGGCGCCCCGCCCGTGGATCTGTCGGGCACCGTCGTCGTGGTCGGTGACCGCTGGGGCGCGCTGGCGACCGCCCTCGCCGGCTGCCGCCCGACCCAGATCAGCGACTCGTTCCTCACCCAGCGGGCGACCCGGGTGAACCTGGAGCGCAACGGGGCCGACGTGTCCGCCGTACGGCTGCTCTCCACCCAGGAGCCGCCGCCGGAGCGGATCGACGTCCTGCTGATCCGCGTGCCCAAGAGTCTGGCACTGCTGGAGGACCAGTTGCACCGGCTCGCCCCGCACGTCCACGCGGACACCGTCGTCGTCGGCACGGGGATGGTCAAGGAGATCCACACCTCGACGCTCAGGCTGTTCGAACGGATCCTCGGTACGACCCGGACGTCGCTGGCGGTGCGCAAGGCACGGCTCATCTTCTGCACACCGGACCCGGGCCTGGCCCGGGGCGGGGCCCCCTGGCCGTACACGTACACCCTGCCCCTGGACGCCGGTGCGGCGTCCGGCCTCACCGTGACCAACCACGCGGGCGTCTTCTGCGCCGAGCGCCTCGACATCGGCACCCGGTTCTTCCTGGGGCACCTCCCGCGTCGCCGGGGCGCCGAGCGGGTCGTGGACCTGGGCTGCGGCAACGGTGTGGTGGGTACGGCGGCGGCACTGGCCAATCCCGGGGCGGAACTCACGTTCACCGACGAGTCGTTCCAGGCGGTGGCGTCGGCCGAGGCCACGTTCCGGGCGAACGCGGGAGCGGACCGCAAGGCGGAGTTCCTGGTGGGCGACGGCCTGTCGGGCGTACCGGACGGCACGGTCGACCTCGTGCTGAACAACCCGCCGTTCCACAGTCACCAGACGACGACGGACGCGACGGCGCGGCGCATGTTCGCCGGGGCGCGGGACGCGTTGCGCCCGGGCGGTGAGCTGTGGGTGGTCGGCAACCGGCATCTCGGCTACCACGTGGCACTGCGCCGCATCTTCGGCAGCAGCGAACTGGTCGCGAGCGACCCGAAGTTCGTCGTCCTGCGCGCGGTGAAGCGCTAGCGCGGGGCGACCGCAGGGCCCGCGACCCGCGCGTCCCCTCCGGAAGGCCCTACGACGCCCCCCGCATCCCCTCCCACGCGCCGCGCAGCCGCCGTACGCCCTCCGTGATCTCCGCCGGGCCCGCGACCCCCGCGTAGCTCAGCCGTACGTGCGCGGCCGTGGGTTCGGCGCTGAAGTACGGGCGGCCGGGCGCGATCGCGACGCCCGCGCGCAGTCCCGCCGAGACCATGGCGTTCTCCTGCGCGCCGTCGGGCAGGCGCAGCCACAGGTGGTAGCCGCCCGCCGGGACGTGCGGAAGAGCCAGCTCGGGGAGGCCGAGGCGCAGGGCGGCCGCCATGGTGTCCCGGCGGTCCCGCAGCTCGTGCGACACCGTCCGCAGGTGCCGCGGCCAGGCCGGCGACCCGACCAGCTCCACGGCGGCCTCCTGGAGCGGCCGGGGCACGAAGAAGCTCTCGACCACCTGGATGGCCCGCAGCCGCTCCAGCACCGGTCCCCGGGCCGCCAGGGCGCACACCCGGAAGCTGGGCGAGGTGGCCTTGGTGAGCGAGCACACGTGCACGACGACGCCGTCGTGGTCGTCGGCGGCGAGCGGCCGGGGCAGCGGCCCCGCGTCGTCGTGGACCAACCGCCGTACGAAGTCGTCCTCGACGACGAAGGCCCCGGCCTCCCGGGCGATCCGCAGGACCTCGGGGCGGCGCTCGGCCGAGAGCACCGCGCCGGTCGGGTTCTGGAAGAGCGGCTGGCAGACGAAGACGCGGGCGCCGGTCGCCCGGAACGCCGCGGCGAGCAGCTCGGGCCGTACGCCGTCGGAGTCCACCGGCACCGGCACCGGGCGCAGTCCCGCCGCGCGGGCGATCGCCAGCATGCCCGGGTAGGTCGGCGACTCGACCAGCACCGGCGCACCGGGCGGGGCCAGGGCGCGCAGCGCGGTCGTCAGGGCGCTCTGCCCGCCAGCGGCGATGAGCACCTCGGCGGCCGTGATCGCGCCGCCGATGCCCCGGGCGAACCACTCGCGCAGTTCCAGGACGCCGTCGGTGGGCGGCCTCCCCCAGGCGCCGGGGCGGCGGCCGGCCCTCGCGAGTGCGGCGGCCATGGCGCGCTCGGGCTGGAGGGCGGCGTGCAGGTAACCGCTGTTGAACTCGATGACGCCGGGCGGCGGCGCGGCGAGCGTGACCAGCACGCCGGACGCGTCGACCGAGCGCGGTACGAGGTCGGTGGCGCCGTCGGCGCTGAGCGCGACCTCCTGCCAGGACGTGTCGCCGGGCGCCGCCGCGTCCGTACGGGGCTCGGCGCGGAAGGCGCCCGCGCCCGGACGGGTGACGACCAGCCCCTCGGCGGCGAGCTGGGAGAGGGCGCGCGCGACCGTCACGGGGCTCACCCGGTAGCGCTCGACCAGCACCCGACTGGACGGCAGCTTTCCACCGGGCGAGTAGCGGCTGAGCTCACGCTTCAGGGATTCCGCCAGTTCCATGACACTGCTACGCTCGTGCATGACAGCAGAGAATAGCGCTACTCGTGCGAGGTCGGTAGCGGTCAGCAGTGACAGCGGCGTCGGTCCGGGGCTCCCGGGACCGAAGGGCTCGGCGCGCGGCGGGACCCTGCTCGCCGCCCTGGGAGTCGTCGCCTTCTCGCTCACCTTCCCGGCCACCGCCTGGGGCCTCGAAGGTTTCGGACCCTGGTCGCTCGTGGCCGTACGCAGCGTCCTCGCGGCCCTCGTCGCCGGCACCGCCCTGCTGGTCCTGCGCGTATCCGTACCGGCCCGCCGCCACTGGGCGGGGCTCGCCGTGGTCGGCGCTGGGGTGGTCCTCGGCTTCCCGCTGCTGACCACGCTGGCGCTCCGGACGTCCACGACGTCCCACGCCGCCGTGGTGGTCGGCCTGCTGCCCCTGACCACCGCCGCCCTCTCGGCGCTGCGGACCGGCAACCGGCCGTCCCGCGCCTTCTGGGCGGCGGCCCTCTCCGGAGCCGCCGTGGTGATCGCGTTCACCGTGGGGCAGAGCGGCGGCGCGGTGTCCACCGGCGACCTCTGCCTCTTCGGCGCGCTGCTGGTCTGCGCCGCCGGGTACACCGAGGGCGGCCGTCTCGCGCGCGAGATGCCGGGCTGGCAGGTCATCGGCTGGGCGCTGGTCATGTGCCTGCCGCTCGCCGCGCCGGCGGCGGCCGTGGCCCTCACCATCGAACCGGTGCACCTGACCGGGCACGGCGTCACCGGGCTCCTGTGGGTCGCGGTCGGTTCGCAGTTCCTCGGCCTGGTCGTCTGGTACCGCGGCATGGCCGAGATCGGCGTCTCCAGGGCCAGCCAGCTCCAGCTCGCCCAGCCGCTGCTGACCCTGTTCTGGTCGGTCGTCCTGCTCGGCGAGCACCTCTCCCCCGCCGCCCCGCTCGCGGCCGTCGGCGTACTCGTCTGCATCGCGGTCACCCAGCGCGCCCGGACCTGACCCACAGCGCACCCGGACCCGAACCGCCCCGGTCCGTGCGCGGCGGGACGGCCCGGGCCGAAGGACCGGACGGCCGAACGAAATGCGCCGACTCGCGCCGCCGGTCATAGACTGGCCGTACCTAGAGTCCGCCTCGAGAAGGGCACTCCCGATGCAAGCGAGCGTGGGCGACCAGCTGCTGGTGCACGGCAGGACCGTGGGTCACGAGGACAAGGTCGCGAAGATCGTCGAGGTGCTGGGTTCCGAGGGCACCCCGCCGTACCGTGTCCGCTTCGACGACGGGCACGAGGCGTTGGTCTCGCCGGGCCCCGACTCCGTCGTACGGCGCACGGAGCACGGCGGAACGGCGCAATAGCCGGGGAAGGTCAGGCGGGCGGCCGCACCCGGGACGGGTAGTGGTCCGCCACCACCCGGTCCATCGCCCCGATGCGGTCGGCCGCGACCTCCTTCGCCGAGAAGAAGACGTGGCCACGCACCTGGGGATAGTCCTCGGCGAAGGTCAGATGCCGGGAGAGTTCGGCCGGATCCTGCCAGGCCGCGGGCTGCGCCGGGTCGCCGGCCTTGTAGAGCGCCTCACCGGCGTACAGGTCCACGCCGGTGCCGCTCACGGTCCGCGACCACCAGGGCACCAGCTTCGCGTAGTCGGCGGCCTCGAAGCCGATGTTCCAGTACAGCTGCGGCACGATGTAGTCGATCCACCCCTCCCGCACCCACTTGCGCGTGTCAGCGTGGAGATCGTCGTACGTCTGCACGCCCGCCCGGGTGGGCGAGCCGAGGGGGTCGGTCGAGGCGTTGCGCCACACCCCGAAGGGGCTGATCCCGAAGCGGACCTTCCCGCCCTTCTTCTTGAGCGCCCTGATCCGGGCCGCCGTCTCGCTGACCAGCCGGTCGGTGTTGTCGCGCCGCCAGGCAGCCTTGTCCGGGAACCCGGCGCCGTGGCGCGCGTACGCCTCGTCGTCCCCGAAGACCTGCCCGGCCACCGGATACGGGTAGAAGTAGTCGTCCCAGTGCACGGCGTCGACGTCGTAGCGCTCCACGGCGTCCAGCATCGCGTCCTGCACGAAGCGCCTGACCTCCGGCAGCCCCGGGTTGTAGTACAGCTTGCCGCCGTACGGCAGCACCCAGTCCGGGTGGACGCGCGCCGGGTGCGACTCCACCAGCCGCGAGGGGTCGGTGTGGTTCGCCACGCGGTACGGGTTGAACCAGGCGTGCAGCTCCAGGTCCCGCTTGTGCGCCTCCTCCACCGCCGTCCCCAGCGGGTCCCAGCCGGGGTCCCTGCCCTGTACGCCGGTGAGGTACTGCGACCAGGGTTCGTACGGCGAGGGCCACAGTGCGTCGGCGGTCGGCCGCACCTGGAAGACCACCGCGTTCAGCCGGCGCCGTACCGCCGTGTCCAGGTGGGCCAGCAGCTCGGCCTTCTGCTGGTCCGCGGTCAGACCGGCCCTGGAGGGCCAGTCGCGGTTGGCGACGCTCGCCAGCCACATCCCCCGGAACTCGCGCTTCGGATTCCGTCGCCGCGGGCCGGCGGCCGCCGCGGAGTCCCCGGTGACCGCCAGTACGGACAGCGCCCCGGCCACCGCCAGCAACCCTCTTCGACCGATCTGAACCATATGTCGCCCCTTACTAGGTGCATACGTCCCGTCGTATCCGCAGAGCATGCCCGCCCCGGCCCCTCACGCACACGTAGGTCCGGAGTAACGTCGGGGGCCGAGGCGGGCACCGGCACAACCGGATGCCTGCCGAACTGTTGATCAGCGAAAGGCACGATGTGACGGACTCCATGGCGGATGTGCAGCGCGTCGGAGTAGTGGGCTGCGGCCAGATGGGCGCGGGCATTGCCGAGGTGTGTGCCCGCAGCGGCCTCGAGGTGAAGGTCGCCGAGACCACGGGCGAAGCCCTGGAGATCGGCCGCACCCGGCTCTACAACTCCCTCTCGAAGGCCGCCGAACGCGGCAAGATCACCGATGAGGAGCGCGACGAGACCCTCGCCCGCCTCAGCTTCACGACCGACCTCGGGGAGTTCGCCGACCGCGACCTCGTCATCGAGGCCGTCGTCGAGAACGAGGCGATCAAGACGGAGATCTTCCAGGTCCTCGACCAGGTCGTGACCCGGCCGGACGCGATTCTCGCCTCCAACACCTCCTCGATCCCGCTGGTGAAGCTGGCCGTCGCGACCTCCCGTCCGGACCAGGTCATCGGCATCCACTTCTTCAACCCGGCGCCGGTGCAGAAGCTCGTCGAGCTGATCCCCGCGCTGACCACCTCCGAGGAGACGATCAAGCGCGCCGAGGCCGTCGTGCAGAACGTGCTCGGCAAGCACGCGATCCGCGCCCAGGACCGCTCGGGCTTCGTGGTGAACGCGCTCCTGATCCCGTACCTCCTCTCGGCGATCCGGATGTTCGAGTCCGGCATCGCGAGCCGTGAGGACATCGACAACGGCATGGAGCTGGGCTGCGCCCACCCGATGGGCCCGCTCAAGCTCGCGGACCTCATCGGCCTGGACACGGTCGCCTCGGTCGCCGACTCGATGTACTCCGAGTTCAAGGAGCCGCTGTACGCCGCTCCGCCGCTGCTCCAGCGGATGGTGGACGCGGGCCGCCTGGGACGCAAGACGGGCTCCGGGTTCTACCCGTACTCCTGACCGCGATTCGCACGGAGTGTGCGGGGCGTACACGCATATGCCCCGCACACACGCTCCCGCCGTGGCCACCGGTCGAGTTGGATCGGTGGCACATGCACAGGGCCGCCACAACGCCCTGGCGGAAGAAGGAGCCGACCGTGAGCATCGACCCCGACCAGACCCTGGCCGTAGAGGAATTCGCCGAGTTACGCCGCAGCCTCGACGTGGGGCTCGCCCGGATCGACGGCCATCTGGCGCTGCTGGCCCACCGGGGCGACCAGGCCGACAGCGACCTGGCCGGCCTGGCCGCGCGCGTGACGGCACTGGAACACTCCCGATGGCCCCTGCCCACCGTCTCGGCGCTCACCGCGGCCGGCGCGCTCGCGGTGACCTTCTGGCAGGCCCTCGGCCGCTAGTCCGCTCCCGCCGGGGCAGGCGCGCGCCGCTAGCCGAGGCGCAGGTGGTGCAGCATCAGCAGCCCGGCCGCCATGTTGGCGGCCGGGACCTCGCCGCGGGCCACCATGTCGGGAATCAGCTTGAGCGGGACCCACTGGCGCCGTGAGGACTCGAAGTCGTCCTCGGGGTGCCCGATGTACGTCGCCTCCTGCGCCCAGTAGAGGTGGTGGCGGGCGTCGGTGAGGCCGTTGGACGGCTCGACCGTGAGGAGCGGGGTCAGCGGCCCGGGCCGCCAGCCGGTCTCCTCCTCCATCTCGCGGGCGGCGGCGGCCTCGATCTCCTCGCCGTCCTCGACGACTCCGGCGGCGAGCTCCCACCCCCAGCTGTCGGTGATGAAGCGGTGCCTCCACAGCATCAGCACCTCGTTGGCCTCGTTGACCACCGTGGCCACGGCCACCGGGCGCAGCCGTATGACGAAGTGGTCGAGGTGCCGGCCGTCGGGGAGTTCGACGTCCGCGAGGTTGATGCGGAACCAACGGTTCTTGTACACAGTCTGTTCGCTTAAGTTCGTCCACTGCATTGTTCTGCCACCTTCCGACAAGTAGGTGGCAATATCGCAGCAGGAGGACGGTCAGAGCGGAACGCGCAGAGCCCCGTCGATCAGTTCGGCCGCCTCTTCCGCGCCGGCGCAGCCACTGCCCACCAGGTGTTCGCGGACCGCCCGCAGGCGATCGCGCATCCGCTGCGACTCCATCCCCTGGGCCCGCTGCGCCATCTCCGTGGCGATCTCCACGGCCCGGTCGGCCTTGCCCTGGCGCAGTTCGATGTGGGTGAGCATGGCGAGCCGGTGCACCCGGCCCCGGTCGTGCGCGGGCGAGCCGACCGCCGCGTCGGCGTGCTCGCGCGCCGCCGGCAGATCACCCAGACTGAGCAGTGCCTCGGCCACCTGAACGTTCACCAGGCCCGGCTGGACGTAGCCCGTCTCGTCCGGTTCGCTGCCCGGTCTGATGGACTCGGCCTCGGACTCCGCACGCCGGATGCAGGACAACGCGTTCTTGCTGTCGCCGAGATGGGCGTACGCCTTGGCCTGCATCGCGTGCAGGTCGGCCGCGAGCGCCGGGGTGATCTGCGTGCCCGCCGTCCGCAGCGCCGCCTCCGCGAAGGCCACCGCCTGCCGGTACTCGGACATGAACAGCGACTGGTTGACCAGCAGCGCGATGATGTACGCGCCGAGCCCCCGGTCCCCGCTGGCCTTCGCGAGCCGCAGGGCCTGGTGGAAGTACCGCTGGGCGAGCCCCTGGGCGTCCGAGTCGTATGCGCAGATGCCGGCCACGGCGACCAGGCCGCCCGTCGCGCGGTGCAGTTGGCGCCCCATGGCGTTGGAGTAACTGCCGCGCAGCAGAGGGGCCGTCTCGGCGTTGAGGAAGCCCACCACGCGCGCCCGCGTGGCGACGCCCCCGGCCTTGCGGTACATCAGCTCGTAGTGCGCTCTCGCCGCGCGCAGCATCTGTATGTCGGCGACGCTGACCCGCGTCTGGCCCTTGCGTGAGACGTCGGCGTCCTCGGGCGGGTTCTCCCATTCCCACACGGGCATCACCGCCGGCGTCCCGGTCACCGCCGGGGCGCCGAGGATGTGGGGCCGCTGCTGCTCGTCCGAGCGCCACAGCGCGGTCGCCCGCTCCACGAACCCGGTCAGCGGCGAGCCGTGCGGCATCGCGGCCTCGCCCGGCATGCCGAAGCCGATGTCGTCCAGCGTTATCGGCCGGTGCAGCCGGGCCGCGAGGACCTCACAGATCAGGTCGGGCACCTGGCCGCGCGGACGCTGGCCCTTCAACCAGCGTGCCACGGCGGTGTGTTCGTATCTCAGCGCCAGACCTCGCGCGCTCCCCGCCTGGTTCACATGGGCGGCGAGGCCGGCGTGGGAGATTCCCGCTTCGTCGAGCAGGGCGTCGAGCAGGGTGTTCGGCTGCATGGGCCTCTCCGGTGGCTCGGTGGGGTCAGCGTAGTGGAGCCCCGTTCACACGGGGTGTGAACCGAATGCCCGCACTCGGGCCCCGCGTGCTCTCCCGCTGCGCCCCCGGGTCCGATTGACTTCGTTCTGCCTCTTCACGGAGGCGGCCGGGCCGCCGGCTCCCCCCTCGTACAGTGCGGCGGCCCGATCCCGCTCCGTCCGCCCTGCCGGTCTGCCCGACACTCCACGGCAGAGCGGACGGAGCAGTACCAGCGGGTCCGGAGCGACGGCCGGTCACCGATTGGAGGATTCCGCGCGCGAACGGCGCAGCCCCTGATCCCCGGGCTGCGCCGGCACGCGGCTGCGGTCGTTGCGCAGCACGAGCAGCGCGACGTCGTCGGCGAGCCGGCCGCCGGTGTGCCGCAGCAGCGCGGTGTGAACGCGCTGCACCACGACGGCCGGTGAGACCGGCGACCCCAGCGCCGCCGCCTCGGTGAGGGCACGCCGCAGGCAGAAGAACGCCCCGTCGGCGTTTCTCGCGTCCTCCGCCCCGTCGGTGTGCAGGACGAGCGCCTCGCCGGGAAGCAGACGCGTGCACCGGCTCGCCGACAGGCCGTCGGGCAGCGGGAACAGCCCGAGCGGCGGCAGCACCTCCCCGCCCGCGACGGGCTCGGCCGCCCCGTGCAGCCGGTAGGGCCACGGGTGGCCGCAGTTGAGCGCCAGCACCTCGCCGTCCTCATGGATCTCCAGCAGGAGCACGGTGACGAATTCCTCCGCCAGCGGGTTGTCCGGATCGGTGCCGCTCACCGACGGGTGCTCGGAGCGCGACCTCTCGCGCAGGTGCCGTCGCAGCGCCCGCTCCAGCTTCCGCATGAGGCCCGCCAGTTCGGCCTCGTCGTGCGCCGCCTCCCGGAAGCTGCCGAGCAGCGCGGCCACCGCCCCGATCGCCGGCAGCCCGTGGCCCCGTACGTCTCCGATGACCACGCGGACCCCGTGCACGGTGGCCACCGCCTCGTACAGGTCGCCCCCGACGGTCGCGCCTCGGCTCGCGGACAGCTGCCCCGCGGCGAGGGCGAGCCCGTCCAGGCGGGGCGGCAGCGGCCGCAGCAGCACCTGCTGGGCGGCGCGCGCGATCTCGCGGGTGCGCCGCAACTCCCGTACGAGGCCGAGCCGTACGCTCGTCAGCAGATAGGCGACCAGCGCCAGGAAGGCGGCACACGTGACGAAGCGCGGCGCCATCCCGTCGTGGGAGCCGAACGGGCAGGCCAGCTCCCAGACGGTCGCGGCGACGAGCCAGACGGCGGGAAGCCCGAAGACCAGAGCGCGCCGCGCGAAGGGAGCGCACGCGCGCCGCACGTCTCGCCAGGTTGTTGTACGGATCATCCCGACGGCCCCCTAGGCCCTGGCCCTGTACCCCGCTGCCCGAACGACGCCGGCCCCCGTCGGCCGCAACGATTGTGTCGAGCGTCCGGGTCCCTCCGGGCGCCTCGCCCCCACTTCTCACCCGAATGAGTGAGGGGCGCGTCCGTGACCCGGACACGCCCCTCGGTACTACCGCTTCACCAGGTGTTACACCCCGCGCAGCACCGCGCCCGTGCGCTCGCCCGCGAGCGCCACGGCGGCGTCGCGTGCGGCCGTGGCCTCGTCGACCGTCAGCGTGCGGTCGGCGGCGCGGAAGCGCAGCGCGTAGGCGAGCGACTTCTTGCCCTCGCCGAGCTGCGCACCCGTGAACACGTCGAACAGCCGCAGCGATTCGAGCAGTTCGCCGGCGCCCTCGCGCAGCGCCGCCTCGACGTCCGCCGAGGCGACGTCGTCGGCGACGACGAGCGCGACATCCTGGGTCGCCACCGGGAAGGCCGAGATGCGCGGAGCCCGGACGGCGCCGGTGCCCGCCCGCTCCAGTACGTCGACCTCGAGCTCCATGGCGCAGGTGCGCTCCGGCAGGTGGAGTGCCTTGATGACGCGCGGGTGCAGCTCACCCGCGTGCCCGGCCAGGGTCTCCTCGCCGTTCACCGTGACGTACAGCGCGGCGCAGCGGCCGGGGTGCCACGGCGCGTGCCGGTCGCCCCGGACGGTCAGCTCGGCGCCGGCCTCGCGGGCGAGCGTACGCGCCGCCTCGACGGCGTCCGCCCAGGTGGCCGGGCGGCCCTTGCCCCACCAGCCGGTCTGCTCGCGGGCGCCCGCGAGGACGACGGCGGCGCGGCGCGGCTGGCGCGGCAGCGTGGCGTTGAGACCGGCGATCTCCTCGTCGGTCGGACGCCGGTCGACGGGCAGCCGCGCGGCCTTGTGCTCTACACCCGTCGGCCTGAAGACCAGGCCGGTCTCGAAGAGCGCCAGGTCGTGCGAGCCGCGGCCGTCGTTGCGGCGCAGCGCGCCGAGGAGGCCGGGCAGCAGCGTGGTGCGCAGCGCCGGCTCCTCGTCGGAGATCGGGTTGACCAGCTTGACCGTACGACGGCGCGCGTCGTCGGCGTCCAGGCCGAACTGGTCGAGCACCGCGTCGCCGATGAACGGGTAGTTCAGCGCCTCGACGTAACCCGCCCCGGCCAGCGCGCGCCCGATGCGGCGGTGCAGCCGCTGCCGGTCGGTGAGCCCGCGGCCCGAGGGCGGCGTGGGCAGGGTCGACGGGAGGTTCTCGTAGCCCTCGAGGCGGATGACCTCTTCGGCCAGGTCGTTCGGGTAGGCCAGGTCGGGGCGCCAGGACGGCACGGTGACGACCAGCTCGTCCTGCCCGTACACGTCGCAGCCGACCTCCTGGAGGCGGCGTACGACGGTCTCCCGGCCGTAGTCCACGCCCGCCACCCGGTCGGGGTGGTTCGCGGGCATGGTGACCGTGCGGGGTCCGGAGGGCGCGACGACCTCGGTGACGCCCGCCTCGGCGGTGCCGCCCGCGAGCAGCACCAGCAGGTCGACGGTCCGCTGGGCCGCCGCGGAGGCGGCCTGCGGGTCGGTGCCGCGCTCGAAGCGCTTGGACGCCTCGGACGCGAGCTTGTGCCGGCGGGCGGTACGGGCGATGGAGAGCGCGTCGAAGTGCGCCGCCTCGACGACGACCTCGGTGGTGCCCCTGACCACGCCCGTCTCCGGGTCGGTCACGGAGTCCGCGATCTCGGTGTTGGCGCCGCCCATGACACCCGCGAGCCCGATGGGGCCGCGGTTGTCGGTGATCACCAGGTCCTCGGCGTCGAGGACCCGCTTGGTGCCGTCGAGCGTCGTGAACTTCTCGCCCTGCTCGGCGCGGCGCACCCCGATCGGCCCGTCGATGCGGGACCGGTCGTAGGCGTGCAGCGGCTGGCCGAGCTCCAGCATCACGTAGTTGGTGATGTCGACCGCGAGCGAGATCGGGCGCATCCCGGCCTTTTGCAGCCTGCGCCGCAGCCAGATCGGGGAGCGGGCCTCGGGGTCGAGGCCGACGACGGTGCGCGCGGTGAAGCGGTCGCAGCCCCGGGGGTCGGCGATCTTCACGGCGTAGCCGTACGAGTTGGGCGCGGGCACGTCCAGCAGCGCCGGGTCGCGGAGCGGCAGGCCGTACGCGGTGGCCACCTCGCGGGCGACGCCCCGCATCGACAGGCAGTAGCCCCGGTCGGGCGTGACGGCGATGTCGAGGACCTCGTCGACGAGTTCGAGCAGCTCGATGGCGTCGGTGCCGACCTCGTACTCGGGCGGCAGCACGATGATGCCGTTGCTGCCGTCGTCGCCCATGCCCAGCTCGTCGCCGGAGCAGATCATGCCGTGCGAGGTCTTGCCGTACGTCTTGCGCGCGGCGATCGCGAAGTCGCCGGGCAGGACGGCGCCGGGCAGGACCACGACGACCTTGTCGCCGACGGTGAAGTTGCGGGCGCCGCAGACGATCTCCTGCGGCTCGCCGGTGCCGTTGGCCGTGCCGACGTCGACGGTGCAGAAGCGGATCGGCTTCTTGAACTCCGTCAGCTCCTCGATGGTGAGGACCTTGCCGACGACCAGGGGGCCCTTGAGGCCGGCGCCGAGCTGCTCGACCGTCTCGACCTCCAGGCCCGCGGACACGAGCTTGGCCTGTACGTCACGGCCGGTCTCGGTGGCGGGGAGATCGACGTACTCCCGCAGCCAGGAAAGCGGGACCCGCATCAGATCTCCATCCCGAAGGGCCGAGTGAACCGGACGTCACCCTCGACCATGTCTCGCATGTCTTCTACGTTGTGGCGGAACATGAGCATCCGCTCGATGCCGAACCCGAAGGCGAATCCGCTGTACTTCGCGGGGTCGACGCCGCAGGCGGTGAGCACCTTCGGGTTGACCATGCCGCAGCCGCCCAGCTCGATCCAGCCCTCGCTGCCGCAGGTGCGGCAGGGACGGTCCGGCTTGCCGACGGACTCGCCGCGGCAGACGTAGCAGACCATGTCCATCTCGGCGGACGGCTCGGTGAACGGGAAGTAGTTCGGGCGCAGCCGGGTCTTCATGCCCTCGCCGAAGAGCGCCTGGACCATGTGGTCGAGGGTGCCCTTGAGGTCGGCCATGGTGAGGCCCTCGTCGACGGCGAGCAGCTCGATCTGGTGGAAGACGGGGGTGTGCGTGGCGTCGAGCTCGTCGGTGCGGTACACGCGGCCGGGGCACACGACGTACACGGGCGGCTCACGGTCGAGCAGCGCGCGGGCCTGGACGGGAGAAGTGTGCGTGCGCAGGACGACACCGGACTCGTCGCTCTTGGAGCCGTCCGCGCCCTGTACGAAGAAGGTGTCCTGCATCTGGCGCGCCGGGTGGTCCGGGACGAAGTTGAGGGCGTCGAAGTTGAACCACTCCGCCTCGACCTCGGGGCCCTCGGCCACCTCGTAGCCCATGCCCACGAAGACGTCGGCGACGCGCTCCATCAGCGTGGTCAGCGGGTGCCGGGCGCCGGCCGGGACGCGGTCGTACGGCAGCGTGACGTCCACCGCCTCCTCGACCAGCACGCGCTCGTCCCGCTCCGCCTCCAGGGCGGCGAGCCGGGCGGCGAGGGCCTTGTTCACCACGCCGCGGGCCATGCCCACGCGCTTGCCCGCCTCGGCCTTGGCGGCCGGCGGCAGGGCGCCGATCTCACGGTTGGCGAGCGAGAGCGGCGAGGTGGGGCCGGTGTGCGCGGTCTTCGCGTGGGTGAGCGCGTCGAGATCCGCCGCGGCGTCGAAGGCGGCGAGCGCCTCGTCCCGCATGCGCTCGATCTCTTCCGGTTTCAGCGCCTCGACCTCAACAGGGTCGTACGACTTATTGGGTGCGGACATCTCTTCCCGTACTTCCGATTGGCTGGTGGCGTGGCCCCCGCTCGACGACTGAGGACGCAAAGGTGCCAAAGGTCGAGTCTAAAGGCCGTGAGGGGTGAAGAAGCCCGTGGGCTGCTCAGGCGAGGTAGGCCGGAGCGCCGACGGGCAGGATAAATCGGAACTCGGCGCCGCCGCCGGGCCCGCGGCCGACGGTGATCGAGCCGCCGTGCGCCTCGACGATGCCTTTGACGATGTACAGCCCCAGGCCGGTGCCACCGCGCTTGCTCCCCCGCCAGAACCGGGTGAAGACGCGCCCCATCGACTCCTCGGGAATGCCGGTGCCTTCGTCGCTCACGGTGACGGCTGTTCCCTTCGCTGTGGGGTCGGTGTTCTTCGTCGGGGTCGCGCCCACCTCGATGGTGACCGTTCCCTCGCCGTGGCGCACCGCATTTTCGAGCAGGTTGCCCAGCACCTGGTCGATCTTGTCCGGGTCTGCCCAGCAATCGGGCAGCGGCTGCTGGACACGGACCAGGAAGCGGTCCGCGGGCTGGCCGTTGGAGATGTGCGCCTGGACGTGCCGGCCTACGGCCGAGGGGAGGTCCACGGGCTGACGGCGCACCTCCAGGCGGCCGGAGTCGATGCGCGAGATGTCGAGCAGCTCGGCGATCAGCCGGGTGATCCGGCTCGCGTCCGCGTCGACTGTCTCCAGCATCAGCTTCTTCTGGTCGTCCGTGAAGCGCTCCCACTTGGCGAGCAGCGTCGCCGTGAACCCCTTGACGGAGGTCAGCGGGGACCGCAGTTCATGGGCGACGGTGGCTATCAGCTCGGCGTGGCTGCGTTCGGTGCGCCGCCTGGCCTCCGTGCCGCGCAGGGACACGACGACCCGCCGCACGGGCCCGGTCGGCTCGTGGCGCACGTACCGCGCGGAGACGAGCACCTCGCGGCCGCCGGGCAGCAGCAGGTTGCGTTCGGGCTGCCCGGCGCGGGTGGCCAGTCCGCCGTACGGATCGGTCAGGCTCCACCAGCGCCGGCCTTCGAGGTCCTCGAGCGGCAGCGCGGTCTCCAGGGGCCTGCCGAGGGCGGCTTCCCTGGGGATGGCGGTGATCCGGGCGGCGGCGGCGTTGAAGCAGACGACGCGGCCGTTCTCGTCCGCGACGGCGAGGCCGTCGGGCAGGTCGTCGGGATCGATCCCGTGTCCGTCCTGCGCGTACCGGTGCGGTAAAGCCTCGTTCGCCCGCGACGGACCGCTCGTGCCGACAGCCATCCCCGTATCCCACCTCTTCCGAATGGCGGTGGGGGTGCCTCCCCGCCCAAGGGGGTCCCCTTGTTCGGGCGAAGCCGAGAACCTGGGGAGAAGCCGAGAGCGTGGGGGAGGGCCCCCGAGCCCGCCACCCTACTAGCTGGAGGTGACGCTGCGGCACCCTCCGGAAGCGCGCTGCGCACGAGCGGAGGCGTAGAGGCACACGGCGGCGGCGGTGGCGAGGTTGAGGCTCTCGGCCTTTCCGTGGATCGGGACGCGCACCACGGCGTCGGCCAGCGCCCGGGTCTCCTCCGGCAGGCCCCACGCCTCGTTGCCGAAGACCCAGGCGGAGGGCCCGCCCATGGTGCCCGCGTCCAGTTCGTCGTCGAGGTCCTCGTCACCCGCGCCGTCGGCCGCCAGGATGCGTACGCCGGCGCTCTTCAGCCCGCTGACGGCCTGCTCGACGGGGACGCCGACGGCGACCGGCAGGTGGAAGAGGGAGCCGACCGAGGCACGGACCGACTTCGGGTTGTAGAGGTCGACGGAGGCGTCGGTGAGGACGACGGCGTCGGCTCCGGCGGCGTCCGCGCAGCGCAGCACTGTGCCGGCGTTCCCGGGGTCGCGGACGTGCGCGAGGACTGCGACCAGCCGGGGCCCGGCCGCGAGGATCTCCTCGAAGGGCGAGTCCAGGAAGCGGCAGACGCCGACGATGCCCTGCGGGGTGACGGTCTGGGACACCTCGGCGAGCACCTCGTCGGGGGCCAGGTGCACGCGGGCTCCGGCGGCGCGGGCGGCGGCGACGATGTCGGTGTACCGCTCAGCGGCCTCGGCGGTGGCGAAGAGCTCGATCAGCGTCGGTTCGCCGTCGCTGCGGTGCTCGACCGCCTCGCGCACGGCCTGCGGCCCCTCGGCGATGAACCGGCGCTCCTTGCCGCGGAAGCTCCGCTTGGCCAGCCGCTTGGCGGCGGTGACGCGCGGGGATCGCGGGGAGATCAGCTCGGGGGTGCCCATGGTCGGCGGCTCACTTCTCTGCGTATCTCTGCGTACGAAAGGGGTCGTGCACGTCCGGTACAACGCACCGGACCCGCAGGCGGCGAACGCCTGCGGGTCCGGTGGACGAAGAGGGGCTGCCTGGAATCAGGCGGCGGTCTTCGGGGCGTTGACGTCGCTCGGGAGCGCCTTCTGGGCGACCTCGACGAGCGCGGCGAACGCGTTGGCGTCGTTGACCGCGAGCTCGGCCAGGATCTTGCGGTCCACCTCGATGTTGGCGGCCTTCAGACCCTGGATGAGGCGGTTGTACGTCATGCCGTTCTGGCGGGCAGCGGCGTTGATGCGCTGGATCCACAGCTGACGGAAGTCGCCCTTGCGCTTCTTGCGGTCGTTGTAGTTGTAGACCAGGGAGTGGGTGACCTGCTCCTTGGCCTTGCGGTACAGGCGCGAACGCTGACCGCGGTAGCCCTTGGCCGCCTCGAGGATTGCCCGGCGCTTCTTGTGGGCGTTGACTGCCCGCTTGACGCGTGCCACTTGTTAACTCCTTGTAGCGGGGCCGCGGTGGAACTCACACGGCCCGGAAACGTATTGGTCTCGGTCGGTCCGACGAGGGGCTCCGGTCACCCGGAGCCGCGACGTCACTTGCCGAGAAGCTTCTTGATCTTCGGGGCGTCCGCCGGGGACACCACGACAGCGCCGGTCAGCGAGCGGGTCTTCTTGGAGGACTTGTGCTCCAGGAGGTGGCGCTTGCCTGCCTTCTCGCGCATGACCTTGCCGGAGCCGGTGACCTTGAAGCGCTTGCTGGCACCGCTGTGCGTCTTGTTCTTCGGCATAGCGCCGTTCTCTCCTCGTCAGTGGCGCTCCCCCGGTGCGTGTACCGGAGAGCGGGAGCGTCAGTCAGTGATATGGGGGCTGGGCTTCCTGGCCGAACCCGGGGCCACCTGGATGGCAGCCCCGCGGATCACGCTTCGGAAGGGGTCTCGGACTGGGCCTCGGCCGGAGCCTCGGCGACCTCGTCCGCCGACTCCGCCTGCTCGGCGTCGTCGGTCGCGCTGCCCTGGCGTTCGGCCTTGCGGGCCGCCTGGGCCTCGCGTGCCTCGGCCATGGCCTCGGTCTTCTTCTTGTGCGGGCCGAGAACCATGATCATGTTCCGGCCGTCCTGCTTGGGATTCGACTCGATGAAGCCAAGGTCCTCGACGTCCGAAGCCAGACGCTGAAGCAGTCGGAAGCCGAGCTCGGGGCGGGACTGCTCACGACCACGGAACATGATCGTGATCTTGACCTTGTCGCCCTGCTTGAGGAACCTGACGACATGACCCTTCTTGGTGTCATAGTCGTGCGGGTCGATCTTCGGCCGGAGCTTCATTTCCTTGATGACCGTGTGCGCCTGGTTCTTGCGCGCCTCACGGGCCTTCATGGCCGACTCGTACTTGAACTTCCCGTAGTCCATGAGCTTGCACACGGGCGGACGGGCGGTCGCCGCGACCTCGACCAGGTCGAGGTCGTACTCCTGCGCAAGCTCCAGGGCCTTCGCAAGAGGCACAATGCCGACCTGCTCGCCGCTGGGTCCGACGAGTCGCACCTCGGGAACGCGAATCCGGTCGTTAATGCGGGGCTCAGCGCTGATGGATCCTCCTCAGTAGCACCACACGACTGTCTGGCAGACAGCCGCGTAACGTCTGTTTCGTGAGACCAACCTCAGGGAGCCATGAAAAATGCCCCGGACGGGAACACAGGCGGGGCTCCTGGAAATACCGGAGCACCACCGCGCATCAACCGCGGGGCGCACATCGAGCGGCGCTCCATCGTCCGTACGGAACGATGGGGACCGCTTGACCGGTGACCCGCCGTCCGTGAGGACAGCCAGGTGGGAGATCGGAGCCTCCACTTGTGGGCCGGGCACACAGGTGTCCGGCCGGTCGTTACACAAGGTTAGCAGCTCCGCCGGGAAGCGGCGACCCCGGTCGCGGCGGTGGCCGCCCGCGGGGCGGGGCATATCGTGTGCGTCATGAGTGACGCGACCTCCCCCAATGAATCTCCCGACTTCGACGCCATGACGCGCGACATCGCGGAAGTACCGGCAGTCGAGGTGATCGTTACGGTGGCGGTCAACCTGATGAGCGCCGCCGCCGTGAAGCTCGGTCTCACCGAGGACGGCGACGAGCACAAGGACCTCGACGAGGCCCGCAAGCTGGTGCACGCGCTGGCCGGTCTGCTGGACGCGAGCGCGACCGAGATCAGCTCCTTCCACGCGGCACCGCTGCGCGACGGGCTGAAGTCGCTGCAGCTGGCCTTCCGCGAGGCGTCGGCCGTGCCGGACGAGGTCGGCCAGGGGCCGGGCGAGAAGTACACGGGCCCGGTGTACGGCTGACCGGCCCCTTCACTTCTTACCCGCGTACGAACAAGGGCTCGCCGGGAGGCGTGGCACCGGCTGGCAGCAGTGCCAGGTCGAGGCCCCGCACCAGGCGGGCCCTCAGCGTTTCGTCGGCGGCCAGGGCCCCGGCGACGCGGCGGGCCGCCCCGGCCGGTTCGGCTCCTGGGGCGAGGACCAGCGCGAGGGTGCCGTCGGCGCTGCCCGGTCCGAGGTGGGCGCGCAGCACGGCGGGCTCGGCGGCGACGGCGGCCCGTACGGCTTCGGTGACGGCCGGGTCGTCCAGCGGCACCGCGCTGGTGCGGCCCTCGGCGGCGGCGAGCAGCGCCGACCCGGTGAGCTGGTACGGCACGGGGCCCGCCAGGTCCAGGACCAGCGTGTCGGCCCGCTCGTGGGCGACCGCCTGAAGCGCCTGGTGCAAGGGTACGGCGACGGGGCGCGCCTGGGGGTTCCAGCGGGCCAGGGCCTCGGTGGAGGTGAAGGCGGGCAGGGCGCGGCGCTCGCCGGCCTGGAGCGTCGGCACGGCCATGTCGCTGCTCTTCTCGCGCCGCAGCCCCGTCTCCTCGTCGGTCTCGGCCTCGCCGAGCACGGCGACGACGGGGACCAGGAGCCGGGCGCCGGCCAGCGCGGCGAGCACCTGCGGCTCGGCGGCCGGGTCCTCGGCCCAGGCGGCCAGCGCGGCGCTGAGCCGCGGGTCGGCGGTGCCGTCGTCGTCGGAGAAACCGGGGTCCGGGATGTTCTTGAGCGCCACGTCACGAGACTATCCGCCGGGCGGCGCGGGTTTCCGCACGGGGCCCACGGGCACCGCCCCTGACGTGAAGCTCTCCTACGCCGTCTCCTCGTGCACGGGCCGGGACGACGCCTGGCACGGGGACGGGCGCTTCCCCGCCGCGAGCGTCGTCAAGGTCGGCATCCTGGCGGCGCTGCGGCCATGATCCGGCGCAGCGACAACGACGCGGCGTCGGCGCTGTGGGCGGCGATCGGCGGCCCGGCGGGGCTGGACGCGGCGCACGCGCGGCTCGGCCTCACGGAGACGACGGCGGACCGGGCCTGGGGGCGTACGCGGACCACGGCGCGGGATCAGGTGACCCTCCTGCGGGCGGTGTTCGGGAACGCCGGGGGGAGCGGGCGGGGCGGCCGGGCGGGTGTGCTGGGCGAGGATGCGCGTACGTACATCGCGGCCCTTATGGGGCAGGTCGCGCCGGGGCAGGACTGGGGCGTGTCGGCGGCCGGCCGCGGGGCCGCGCTGAAGAACGGGTGGATGCCGCGGGACGCCACCGGGCTGTGGGCGGTGCACAGCGTCGGGCGGGTGCGGGCGGCGGACGGGCGGGTGCTGCTGATGGCCGTGCTGTCGGAGGGGCACGCCACCAGGGAGGCGGGGATCGCGGTGGTCGAGCGGACGTCAGTGGAAGTGGCGGGAGGCCGTGGGACGGCTGGTGCGCCACAGGGCCACCGCGCCGGCCAGTAGGAGGGCGCCGGCGCCGCCGGCCGCGGGGGCGAACCAGCCCGCCGGTTCGCCGGGCTGGCGCAGCGGGTCGGGGCCCGCGCCGAAGTACTTCTCGCCGTGCGGGGCGGAGGCCGGGCGCAGCCGTGCGGGGCGCAGCTCGGCGGCGGCCTCCAGCGCGGCGGCGGGATCGACGAAACCGTAGCCGCGGGCGTCGTCGCGACCGCCCTCGGGCGCGTTGCGGGCGGTGTCCGCGAGGAGCTTCTTGATCTGGGCGGGGGTCAGGTCGGGGTGCGCCGCGCGGATCAGCGCGGTGGCGCCGGAGACGAAGGCTGAGGCGGCGCTCGTGCCCCAGCCCTCGTAGTAGCGGCGGTCCGGGTCGGCGATGATCACGTCGACGCCGGGGGCGCTGACGGTGGCGTACCAGCGGCTGGTGGAGAAGGAGGCGTGGGTGCCGGATCTGTCGACGGCGGCCACCGCGATCACGCCGGGGTAGGCGGCGGGGTACGAGATGTGGTCGCCCTCCTCGCCGCTGTTGCCGGCGGAGGCCACGACGACGGCGCCCTTGGCCAGGGCGTACTGGACGGCGGCGTCCTCGGCGGGCTCGGGGTGGGCGGACTTGCTGTCGTCGCCGAGGGAGAGGTTGATGACGTCGGCGCCGTGGTCGGCGGCCCAGCGGATGCCCTGGGCGAGGGCGTTGCCGCGGGTGCTGCGGGCCCGCTTGCGCGCCGGGTCGCCGCCTTCGAGGATCACCCGGACCGGGAGGATCTTCGCCTCGGGCGCGATGCCGACGACGCCGTCGGCGCGGCCCGGACCGCTGCCGTGGCCGGCGATGATGCCGGCCATGGCGGTGCCGTGTCTGGCCCAGGCCCGGTCGCCCTTCCCCGCGCCGAAGCCTATGAGGTCCTTGCCCTTCAGTACCCGGCCCGTGAGGTCGGGATGGCTGCCGTCCACGCCGGTGTCGAGCACGGCGACGGTGACGCCCTCGCCCTTGGTCGTACGCCACGCCTGCTCGGTGTGGAGGGCGTCGAGCGCCCACTGCTGGGCCCGGATGCTGTCGGCGTACGCGGCCGGCGCGGGCAGCACGGCTACGGCGACGGCCACCAGGGCGGCTGCGAGGGCGCGGCGGGCGGTGCGGCGGGGGGCGGCGGCGCGGGCGGTCTCGGCGGGCGGGGCCGCCGAGACCGCCCGGACGGGTGCGTGGTGGGCGGGCGTGCGGGGGGCGTCGGTCGGGTGGTTCATCGGGGCGGCTCCGTGGCCGGGTGCGCGGTCCTGCGGAGACCTCGTTCGATGCGGTCGGCGACGCCCTTCGCCTCGTGGCCGAGGCCGGCCTGGGCGGGGGCGTTCGTCGCGCCGGCGACGGTGGCCCGGCCGGCGGGCTGCGGGTCGGGGACCGTGCGGCCGTCGGCGAAGCCGGAGACGGCGTACACGACGACGGGTACGTCGGTGAGCACGCGCACCGTCCAGCTCGCGCGCTGCCGGGAGCCGAACCCGGCGGCGGCCGTTCCCTCGGCGGGGTAGGTGCGGGGCATGAGGTCCGTACGGTCGCCGAGGCCCTCGGTGGTGAAGCGGGTGCGCAGTGCCGTCATCGCGGAGGCGTCGGCCTCGGTGAACAGCAGGCCGACGGTGGTGACGCCGCTGGTGGTGGCGTCGGTGTAGGTGGCGCGCAGGAGGCGCAGGCAGCCGACCGGCTCCAGCGCCTTGAGCAGCAGCGGGTCGAACGCCTTCGCGCAGCCGCTGTCGGGGGCGACGGCGATGCGCGTCCAGACGCGGTCGGCGCCGCCGGGGCCCGCGCCGTCGCCTTCGAGCGTCGGCGGGAAGAGCTTGTCGACGGGCGTGCTGTGCCAGAGGCCGCGTGCCTCGGCGTACCCGCTGGGCGCGGCGGCCTCGGCGTCCGCGCCTCCGGTGAGCCAGCTCCCGGTGACCGCGCCGCCGATCAGTCCGACGCCCAGTACGAGGCAGGCCGCGGCGGCGGCGACGCGGGCGGGGCGGCGGGTGCGGACCGGTCGCAGCCGGGTGGTGGTCTCGGCCGGCGTCTCGGGCGCCGGCCAGTGCCGGGGCGCGGCGAAGTGGGCGGGCCGGGGCGCGCCGGGCTGCGGGCCCAGGTCGATGGAGCCAACGGGCCTGCGACGGGGCGCGACGGGGCCGCCCGCCGGCGGGGCCGCGGGCGGCGGCGGGGCCTGCGCCGGCAGCGCGCCCGGCGCGGCGGGCACGGGCCGGAGGCGCGCGGTGGTCTCGGCCGGGGTCCCGCCGGGCACGGCATGCGGCGGCATCGGACCGGGGTTCCGCGGCGACGGGGCGGGGGCGGCGGCCGTCTCGACGCCGGAGGGCTCTCCGCCGGTGACGGGGGCGGAGCCGGGATGGCGCTGGGCCGCAGGAGAACCAGCGCTCGCGCCGCCGGAGGGCCCGGTGGGAGCGGCGCCGGGGTGCCGGCCGCCAGCGGATGCCGGGGGGCGCGGTGCGGCAGGGGTGTGCGCGCGCTGCTCGCCCGGTGGCGTCGGTGCGCGGTGGGGCGGTGCGGCGGGGGCGGGCGGGATCCGGTCGCCTGCGGGCCGGCCCTGCGGCGTACCCGTGCTCTGCGGGGGTGTCGGCGGGGTGGAGGCCGCAGGGGGGTGCGGGGGCCGGGTCGGGGGGAGCGGGGCGCGGTGTGCCTCGGTGTTCATCCGCCCCCCAGTTCATGGTCCGCCCGGCCTGTGCCCCGCGGTGCCCGATCGCCTTTCGGGGCAGGTCCGTTCGAGCCGTCCTCACCGCGTGGGCGTCACTCTACGGGCTGACGGGGGACCGGCGGGAACCAGTCCCCGGCCTCGCGGCATCTGACCGGATGATCCCCCTACCCAGTGGTAATCCGCTCTGGCAAGCTCTGGCCATGACACCGCGCGCTGCCGACCGGGCCAGGTACGACCGGGCCACCGCCCACCTCGACGCTCCCGTCGCCGTCGTCGATCTGGAGGCCTTCGACGAGAACGCCGCCGACCTGGTGCGCCGGGCCGCCGGCAAACCGATCCGGGTGGCGAGCAAGTCCGTACGCTGCCGGGCCCTGCTGGAGCGCGTACTGGCGCGCGACGGGTTCGCGGGCGTCATGTCGTTCACGCTGGCGGAGTCCCTGTGGCTCGCGCGCTCGGGCTTCGAGGACGTCCTGCTCGCCTATCCGTCGGCGGACAGGGGCGCGTTCGCGGAGCTCGCCGCCGATCCCAAACTGGCCGCCGCCGTCACCGTGATGGTCGACGACCCGGCGCAGCTGGAACTGATCGACCGGGCGAGGGACGGCGGCCGCGAGGAGATCCGGGTCTGCCTGGAACTGGACACGTCGCTGCGCCTGCTCGGCGGCCGTGTCCGGATCGGCGCGTTGCGCTCGCCGCTGCGTGAGCCCGCCCAGCTCGCCGAACTGGCCCGGTCGGTGGCCCGCCGCCCCGGTTTCCGGCTGGTCGGCATCATGGCGTACGAGGGTCATGTCGCCGGGGTCGGCGACGCGGTCGTGGGGCGGCCGCTGCGCTCCCGGATGATCCGGGTCATGCAGGACGCGGCGCGCAAGGAGCTCGCGGCCCGCCGGGCGGCGGTCGTACGGGCGGTGCGCGCCGTCGCCCCGGAGCTGGAGTTCGTCAACGGCGGCGGTACCGGCAGCGTCCAGCACACCGCCGCCGAACCCGCCGTGACCGAGATCGCGGCGGGCTCGGGGCTCTATCTCCCCCGGCTCTTCGACAACTACTCGTCGTTCAGGGGACGGCCCGCCGCCCTCTTCGCGCAGCCCGTCGTCCGCAGGCCGGGCGTGGGGGTGGTGACGGTGCTCGGCGGCGGCTACCCCGCATCGGGGGTCGCCGGGCCCGACCGCTCGCCCGTGCCGTACCTGCCGGAGGGTCTGCGGTACGACCCCCAGGAGGGGGCCGGCGAGGTGCAGACGCCACTGATCGGCTCCCCCGCCGACGATCTGCTGATCGGTGACAAGGTGTGGTTCCGGCACGCGAAGGCCGGCGAGCTGTGCGAGCGGTTCGACGCGCTCCGGCTCATAGAGGGCGACGCGGTGACGGCGACCGTGCCGACGTACCGGGGTGAGGGGCGGACCTTCCTGTAGGGCGGGAGGCCGGGCCGGGCGCCCGGCCTCCCGTTCACGGGCTAGAGCGGGGTGACGTACGCGCCCGCGATGCCTCCGTCGACCAGGAAGTCGGTGGCGTTGACGAACGACGCGTCGTCGCTGGCCAGGAACGCCACCGCCGCCGCGATCTCGTCCGCCTCCGCGAAACGGCCGACCGGGATGTGCACGAGCCGGCGCGCCGCCCGCTCCGGGTCGCTGGCGAACAGCTCCTGGAGGAGGGGGGTGTTGACCGGCCCCGGGCAGAGCGCGTTGACCCGGATGCCCTCGCGGGCGAACTGCACGCCCAGCTCGCGCGACATCGCGAGGACGCCGCCCTTGGACGCCGTGTACGAGATCTGGGAGGTCGCCGCTCCCATGATCGCGACGAACGACGCGGTGTTGATGATGGAACCGCGGCCCTGGCGCTGCATATAGGGAATGGCGGCCTTGCAGCAGAGGTAGACGGAGGTGAGGTTGACGTCCTGGACGCGCTTCCACGCCTCCAGGCCCGTGGTCAGGATCGAATCGTCCTCGGGCGGCGAGATGCCGGCGTTGTTGAACGCGATGTCGACCGAGCCGTAGGTGTCGTACGCCGCCTTGAAGAGCGCCTCGACCTGCTCGGCGTCGGTGACGTCGACCCGTACGAACGTGCCGCCCACCTCGTCGGCCGCGGCCTTGCCCGCCCTCTCGTCGATGTCGCCGCAGACGACGCGCGCGCCCTCGGAGGCCAGGCGGCGGGCGGCGGCGAGGCCGATGCCGCTGCCTGCGCCGGTGACCACGGCGGTGCGGCCGACCAGCCGGCGGCAGACGGCGGCGTCGGTTCCGGCGCTCTCAACAGTTCCGGTCATGGTCTCAGGCCTCCGTGCTGATGAAGATGTTCTTGGTTTCGGTGAAAGCGGTGAGCGCGTCGGGGCCCAGTTCGCGGCCGAGTCCCGACTGCTTGTAGCCGCCGAAGGGCGTGGAGTAGCGCACGCTGCTGTGGGAGTTGACGGACAGGTTGCCCGCCCGGACGGCCTGGGAGACGCGCAGGGCACGGCCCACGTCCCGCGTCCAGATGGATCCGGACAGCCCGTATTGCGTGGCGTTGGCGAGGCGGACGGCGTCCTGTTCGTCGTCGAAGGGCAGGACCACGGCGACGGGGCCGAAGACCTCCTCCGTCGCGGCGGGCGCGTCCGGGCCGGTGCCCGTGAGGACCGTCGGCGGGAACCAGAACCCGGGTCCCTCGGGGGCGTTGCCCCGCAGCGCCGGCGCGTCCTCGGGGACGTACGAACGCACGCGCTCCAGCTGGGACCTGGAGATCAGCGGACCCATCTGCGTCTTGTCGTCCGACGGGTCACCCACGACGACGGCCTCGATCGCCGGCGCGAGCAACTCCAGGAAGCGGTCGTACGCCGTGCGCTGGACGAGGATGCGCGTACGGGCGCAGCAGTCCTGGCCCGAGTTGTCCAGGAAGGACATCGGGGTGGCGGCGGCGGCCGTCTCGATGTCGGCGTCGGCGAAGACGATGTTGGGGCTCTTGCCGCCGAGTTCGAGCGTCACGCGCTTCACGCGGTCCGCGCACTTGGCCATGATCTGCTTGCCGACGCGCGTCGATCCGGTGAAGACGATCTTCGCCACTCCGGGGTGCTCGACCAGGGCGTCGCCCACCACGTCGCCCGCTCCCGGCAGGACCTGGAACAGGTGCTCGGGCAGCCCGGCGTCGAGGGCGAGTTCGGCGAGCCGCAGGGCGGTCAGCGGCGTCGTCTCTGCGGGCTTGAGGATGACGGCGTTGCCCGCGGCCAGGGCGGGTGCCGTGCCCCAGGCCGCGATCGGCATGGGGAAGTTCCAGGGGGCGATGACGCCGACGACGCCGAGCGGTTCGAGGAGGGTGATGTCCAGGCCGCCGGCGACCGGGATCTGGCGGCCGCTGAGCCGCTCCACTCCCCCGGCGGCGAAGTCGAGCAGGTCGCGTACGTTGCCCGCTTCCCAGCGCGCGTTGCCCAGGGTGTGGCCCGCCTCGCGAACCTCAAGCCGGGCGAGTTCCTCGACGTGCTCGTCGACCGTGGCCGCGAAGCGGCGCAACAGGCGGGCGCGGTCGGCTGGGGCGGCGGCCGCCCAGGCGCGCTGCGCCGCGGTGGCCCGTACGACGGCCGCGTCGACGTCCGCGGCGGTGGAGGCCGCGACGGTGGCGACGACCTCTTCGGTGGCCGGATTGAGGATGTGGTGCTCGAAGGTCACGGCGGGCCTCACAGTCGTTCGAAGGAGCGGCGGAGCTCCCAGTCGGTCACCGCGGAGTCGAACGCCTGGAGTTCGACCCGCGCCATGTTGCGGTAGTGCGCGACGACCTCGTCTCCGAAGGCGGCCTTGGCGATGGGGCTGTTCTCCCAGAGCTCGGCGGCCTCGCGCAGGGAGGTGGGGACGTGCGCGTAGTCGCCGGTGTAGGCGTTGCCGGTGCAGACCTCGGGCAGTTCGAGCTGGTGCTCGATGCCGTGCAGGCCGGCCGCGATCAGACCGGCCACGGCGAGGTACGGGTTGACGTCGCCGCCGGGGAGCCGGTTCTCGAAGCGCATCGAGCGGCCGTGTCCGACGACGCGCAGCGAGCAGGTGCGGTTGTCGTGTCCCCAGGCGACGGCGGTCGGGGCGAAGGAGCCGGGCTGGAAGCGCTTGTAGGAGTTGATGTTGGGCGCGTAGAGGAGGGAGAAGTCGCGCAGTGCGGCGAGCTGCCCGGCGAGGAAGTACCGCATGACGGGGGACATCCCGTCGGAGGCGGCGGCGTCCGCCATGACGGTGCGGCCGGCCTCCTCGATGGACTGCAGGGAGAGGTGGATGTGGCAGGAGTTGCCCTCGCGCTCGTTGTACTTCGCCATGAAGGTGAGCGAGAAGCCCTCCTGCGAGGCGATCTCCTTGGCGCCGGTCTTGTAGACGGCGTGCTGGTCACAGGTGACGAGGGCCTCGTCGTACTTGAAGACGATCTCGTGCTGGCCCGGATTGCACTCGCCCTTGGCCGACTCGACGGTGAGGCCCGCCGCGGTCATCTCGTTGCGGATGCGGCGCAGGAGGGGTTCGATGCGGCCGGTGCCGAGGACCGAGTAGTCGATGTTGTACTGGTTGGCGGGGACGAGGTCCTTGTAGCCGCGGTCCCAGGCCTCCTCGTAGCTGTCCTTGAAGACGATGAATTCGAGCTCGGTGCCGACGTGCGCGGTATAGCCGTGCTCGGCGAGGCGCTCCAGCTGGCGGCGCAGGATCTGGCGGGGTGCGGCGACGACGGGTGAGCCGTCGTTCCAGGCCAGGTCGGCGACGAGCAGGGCGGTTCCCTCGTTCCAGGGCACGCGGCGCAGCGTGGAGAGGTCGGCGTGCATGGCGAAGTCGCCGTAGCCGCTGTCCCAGGAGGACATCTCGTACCCGTCGACGGTGTTCATCTCGGTGTCGACGGCGAGAAGGTAGTTGCAGCCCTCGGTGCCGTGGTCCAGTACGTCGTCGAGGAAGAACTGGGCGGCGAACCGCTTGCCCTGGAGGCGACCCTGCATGTCGGGAAAGGCCAGGACGACTGTGTCGATCTCGCCGCTCGCGACGAGGGCGCGGAGCTCCTCAAGAGCGAGCGGGGGTGTGCGGTCTGCCACGGAAACTTCCTCCTTCGGTCAGCCGGAAGCCATAAGGTATTGCTGAAGACCATTGCTTGGGAAGGGGAAACCGCAACGTGGCGAGCGAAATCGATTCCGCGGACCGCCTGACGCCGGTGCTGCGCCCCGTGCGGGCGGGGAACGGCTTCGAGGAAGCGCTTGAGCAGATCCTGCAGGTTCTGCGCCTCGGCCTGGTGCCCGTCGGGGAGCGGCTGCCCGCCGAGCGCGAGCTCGCCGACCGCCTGCGGATCAGCCGGGTCACCCTGCGCGAGGTCCTGAAGGTGCTCCAGGACCAGGGGCTCGTGGAGAGCCGGCGCGGCAGGTACGGCGGAACGTTCGTACTGCCGCGCCCGGACGCCTCCGGACAGGACGAGCTGCGCCGGCGCGTGGCGGCCGTCGACGTGGAGGACGCGCTGCGCTTCCGCGAGGTGCTGGAGGTGGGCGCGGCCGGGCTGTGCGCGGCGTACGGGCTGGGCGACGAAGGCGAGCGGCGGCTGCGGGCGGCGCTCGCGGCGACGCACGACGCTCCGCTGGCGGACTACCGCAGGCTGGACACCCTGCTGCACCTGACGCTGGCGGAGCTGTCCGGGTCGCCGACGCTGACCGCGCAGTACGCCGCCGTACGGGCCACGGTGAACGGGCTGCTCGACTGCATCCCGCTGCTCGTACGCAACCTGGAGCACTCCCAGCAGCAGCACGCCGCACTCGTCGAGGCGGTGCTCGACGGCGACGCGGACGGGGCGCGCGAGGTGATGCGCGAGCACTGCTCGGGCACGGCCGCACTCCTGCGGGGCTTCCTCATGTGACCCCGGCCGCGCTCCACCGGCGCGCGCCGGGCGATGCGGATCCGTAACAGCTGCTTGCCGCAGAGGGCTTGCGCGGGGACCTGCCGAACCACAAAGGTATGGCCACCCACCATTGACCCGAGGCAGGAGCGGCTCATGGCCGACAGCACCGACTCGCGCACCCCACCACCCCCCGCGGCGCCGGCCTCCCCCGACGCCGCCGCCGACAGCGGCTACCTGCAGCGGCGCACCCTGCGCCGGGGCAGCGCCGGATGGCTGCTGCTCACCGGACTCGGCGTCGCCTACGTCGTCTCCGGCGACTTCTCCGGCTGGAACATCGGCCTCGCCGAGGGCGGCTTCGGCGGCCTGGCGATCGCCACGCTGCTGATGGGCGTGATGTACGCCTGCCTGGTCTTCTCCCTGGCCGAACTGTCGGCCGTCCTGCCCACGGCCGGCGGCGGCTACGGCTTCGCCCGCCGCGCGCTCGGCACCTGGGGCGGCTTCCTCACCGGCACCGCCATCCTCATCGAGTACATCCTGGCTCCCGCGGCCATCTCCATCTTCATCGGCCAGTACGTCGAGTCCCTGAACCTCTTCGGGCTCACGGCCGGGTGGCCCGTCTACCTCGCCTGCTTCGCCGTCTTCATCGGCATCCACCTGTGGGGCGTCGGTGAGGCGCTGCGCTTCAGCCTCGTGGTGACGGCCATCGCCGTGGCGGCGCTGCTGATCTTCGCCGTGGGCGCGTTCACCGAGTTCAGCGCGGAGCGGCTCAACGACATCCCGGTCGACGCCGGGGCGTTCGGGGCGAACTCCTGGCTGCCGTTCGGACTGCTGGGGATCTGGGCCGCCTTCCCGTTCGGCATGTGGTTCTTCCTCGGGGTCGAGGGCGTGCCGCTGGCCGCCGAGGAGGCCAAGGACCCGGTGCGTTCCATGCCGCGTGCCCTGGCCATCTCCATGGCCGTCCTCGCGCTGCTCGCCCTCGTCACCTTCTTCGCCGCCACCGGCGCGCGCGGCTCGGCCGCCGTCCAGGACGCGGGCAACCCGCTGGTCGTGGCGCTCCAGGGCGACGGCGATCCGACCGCGCTCAGCCGCTTCGTCAACTACGCGGGCCTGGCGGGCCTGGTCGCCTCGTTCTTCTCGCTCATCTACGCCGGGTCGCGGCAGCTCTTCGCGCTCTCCCGGGCCGGCTACCTGCCGCGCTTCCTGTCCCTGACGAGCAGCCGCAAGGCCCCGTACCTCGGGCTGCTCATCCCCGGCGCGATCGGCTTCGCGCTGGCGGCGGGCACCGGTGACGGCGCCCGGATGCTGAACATCGCGGTCTTCGGCGCCACCATCTCGTACGCCCTCATGGCCCTCTCCCACATCGTGCTGCGCCGCCGCGAGCCCGGCCTGCACCGGCCGTACCGCACGCCGGGCGGCGTGCTCACCTCGTCCGTGGCCTTCGTGCTGGCGCTGTCCGCGCTGGTGGCCACGTTCCTCGTGGACAAGGACGCGGCGTTCATCGCGCTCGTGGTGTACGGCGTCGCCCTCGCCTACTTCGCGTTCTACAGTCGGCACCGGCTCGTCGCCACGGCGCCCGAGGAGGAGTTCGCCGCCCTGGCCGAGGCCGAGGCGGAACTCGAACGCGGCTGACCGGCCGGCCGACGTACCGCCGCCCGCCCCGAGCAACACGCCCCACACCGTCCGGAGGATCCGTGTCCAAGCCGCTCATCGGCATCAGCACCTACCTGGAGCCCGCCAGGTGGGGGGTGTGGCACCTGCCCGCCGCCCTGCTCCCCGCCGGGTATCCGCGTCTCGTGCAGGCGGCGGGGGGTCTCGCGGCGATGGTCCCGCCCGACGCGCCGTCGTACGCCGAGGAGGTGGTGGCCCGCCTCGACGGCCTGGTCGTCGCGGGCGGGCCGGACGTCGAGCCCGTACGGTACGGCGCCGAGCCGGACCCGCGCACCGGGCCGCCGGCCCGGGAACGGGACGCCTGGGAACTCGCCCTGATCGACGCCGCACTGGCGTCCGGCACACCGCTGCTCGGCATCTGCCGGGGCATGCAGCTGCTGAACGTCGCATGCGGCGGCACCCTCGTCCAGCACCTGGACGGCCACACCGGCGGCCCGGGCGTCTTCGGCCGGCACACGGTGCGGCCGGTACCGGGCACGCGTTACGCCTCGGCCGTGCCGGAGGAGACCGGCGTACCGACGTACCACCACCAGGCCGCCGACCGGATCGGTGACGGCCTGGTGGTGTCGGCGTACGCCGAGGACGGGACGCCCGAGGCGCTCGAACTGATCGGCGGACCCTGGGTGCTGGGGGTCCAGTGGCACCCGGAGGCGGGTGAGGACGCGCGGGTGATGGAGGCGCTGGTGGCGGCTGCCGCCGTCGGCCGTTCGGTGCTGAGGGAACAGCAGGTCCGGGTCTGACATCAGGGGGCCGGGGGCGGCCTGTCACGCTCCGCGCTGCGGAGTTGTCGCCCTGACAGCCGCCGCGCGCCTCGCCATCGGCGTATCGGGCATATCGCGTCGGCGCATCTGCGTACGGGCCGGGGTGCGCCGCGCCGGGGCCCGAGCGGCGCGGCGCTGAGCGGCGGGACCGCCACCGGCTCCGATCGGGCATCGGACGCGACGTCAGATGCGGCCCGCCAGCAGGCGCGTGACCGGGCCCAGGGACCGCTGTTCGGCCTTGCGGCCCGCCACGTACGAGGCCGCGCCGATCGCCACCGCACCCGCGCCCGCACCCGCGACGACGGCCTTGCGGGCGTTGAGCAGCACCCAGGCGGTGGACGCGGTCGACGCCACCTTGCCGGCCGCGGACCCGAGGGCCTGACGGCTCGCCTCGACTCCCTTGAGGCCGGCGGCCTTCGCGGAACCGGCCATGTTCGCCGCCTTGGCGGTGGTGTCGGAGGCGGCGGCCTTCGCCGTGCCCGCGGCCTTGCCGGTGGTGCCGGAGGCGGCGGACTTGGCGGTGCCGGCCGCGTTGGCGGCCTTGCCGGTGGCGCCGTTCGCGGCGCGCGTCGCGGTGGCGTTGGCCTTGGTCTTGGTGTTCTTGTCCTGTTCAGTCATACCCTTCGGGTATCCGTTCGAGGCCGTGACAAACAGTCAACCCTTTTCCCGCGCCGGACGCGTCAGGCCCAGCAGGTCACGAGCGGGCCCGGTGGGCTTCGGCCCCGTGGGCCAGACCGCGCGCAGATCGCGGCTCAGCCGTACGCCCTCGACCGGTACTTCGACCAGGCGGCGGGACGCCAGCTCCTCCCGAACGGCCAGTTCACTCAGCACGCTGGGCCCGGCGCCGCTGACGGCCGCCGCCTTCACGGCCGTGGTGGAGGCGAGTTCGAGCAGGGGTACGGCCAGCCCTCCGTACCCGGCCAGCGCCGCGTCCAGAACCTGCCGGGTGCCGGAGCCCTTCTCGCGCAGGATGAGCGATGCCTCCGCCAGTTCCCACGCGGCCACCGGGCGGCGCCTGCGGGCCCAGGGGTGCTCCTTGGCGGCGACCACGACGAGCCGGTCGTGTCCGATGACGACCCCGTCGAGCCCGTCGGGCACCGAAAGCCCTTCCACGAAGCCCAGATCGGCCTCCCCGGAGAGCAGGCGCTGCGCGACGGCCGAGGAGTTCCCGGCGAGCAGCGACACCGCCGTACCCGGGCGCTGTCCGTGCAGCGCGATCAGCCAGCCCGGCAGCAGGTACTCGGCGATCGTCATGCTGGCCGCGACGCGCAGCCGCGAGTCCCGCCGCCCGCGCAGCGCCTGCGCCCCCGCGTCGAACGCCTCGGCCGCCTCCACGACCCGGCGCGCCCAGTCGGTGACGAGCGAGCCCGCCTCGGTGAGGCGCGAGCCGCGCGGCGAACGGTCCACGAGGGCGACGCCGAGCTGGCGTTCCATGGAGCGGATGCGGCTGCTCGCGGCGGGCTGGCTGATGCCCAGCTCCCGCGCCGCCCGCCCGAGGCTGCCGAGCCGGGCCACACCGAGCAGCAGCTCCATCGCGCCGAGGTCGGGCACCCGGTGGGCGAGCGGAGCCCGTTCGCCGGACGTGGGACCGGGCTCGTGGCCGGCGCCCGGCCCGTGACCCGCTTCGGGACCGTGACCGCGCTCGTGACCCTGACCGTTGACGCTCATAACGTCAGTTTATGACCTCATACACCTACCGTCTCTGGCGGGGGCCCCTTCGCGCGTCCACCGTGGGCGTATGGCCATCTGTGCGCAGCCGCGTCCCCTCGTCGTCTCCCCGCGCCTGCCCGCGCTGCGCCACCTGGGCCCCAACTGGTACGCCGCGGTCATGGGCACCGCCATCGTCGCCAACGCCGGCGCGGCACTGCCCTTCACGGTCGCCGGCGCGCGCCCGGTGCTCACCGGCGTATGGGCGCTGTCCGCGGTGCTGCTCGGGGCCCTGCTGCTCGCGCGCGCCGGCCACTGGACGTACCACCGCGACCAGGCGGGGGCGCACCTCCTCGACCCCGCGGTCGCCCCCTTCTACGGCTGCCTGGCCATGGCCCTGCTCGCGGTCGGCGGCGCGACCGTGACGGTGGGCGCGGACGCCGTCGGTCCGGAGGCCGCCCTCGCCGCAGGCGCGGTGCTGTGGTGCCTGGGGACGGCCGTCGGCCTGACCGCCGCCGTCGTGATCCCGTACCTGATGGTCGTACGCCACCGGGTCGAGCCCGGCAGCGCCTCGCCCGTGTGGCTGCTCCCGGTGGTGGCGCCGATGGTGTCGGCGGCGCTGGGACCGCAGCTCGTCCCCCACCTGCCCGCGGGCCAGTGGCGGGAGGCGATGCTGCTCGGCTGCTACGCCATGTTCGGTCTGAGCCTGCTCGCCACGCTGCTGATGCTGCCGCTGATCTTCGGCCGGCTCGTCCACGGCGGGCCGCTGCCGCTCGTGCTCACCCCGGCACTGTTCCTCGTCCTCGGACCGCTCGGCCAGTCGACCACCGCCGTCAACGCCCTCGCGGACGTGGCCCCGGGCGCGACGGGAGCGCCGTACGCCGACGCGCTCGGCGCGTTCGCGGTTTTGTACGGCGTGCCCGTGATGGGCTTCGCGCTGCTGTGGCTGGCGCTCGCGGCGGCCATGGTGGTGCGGGCGGCCCGCGGCGGCATGCCGTTCGCCATGACCTGGTGGGCGTTCACCTTCCCCGTCGGCACGTGCGTGACGGGCGCCGCCGGGCTCGCCCGCCACACCGGGCTCGACGCCTTCGGCTGGCTGGCGGCGGCCCTCTACGCGGCGCTGGTCCTCGCCTGGGCGGTCGCGGGCGTACGGACGCTGCGCGGCCTGGTCAGCGGAGCGCTGCTCGCAGCACCCGGGGCGCCTCGGCCAGGGACGGCCCGTACCAGGTGAGGTGGCGCCCGCTGACGAGCGCGGCGCGCAGTCCGGGGAACGCCTCGGGGCCGTCGTCGGCGGTGAAGCGGTAGGGCTCGTCGGGCAGTACGACGAGGTCCGCACCGGCGGCGCGCAGTGCGTCGAGGGGCACGCGCGGGTAGCGCTCGGGGTGAGCGGCGTAGAGGTGGTCCACGCCGAGGCGGGCCAGCAGGTCACCGGCGAACGTGTCACGGCCGAGGACCATCCACGGCCTGCGCCAGATCGGCACGACCGCCTTCAGCCGGGAGCCGGAGAACAGCGGGCCGCTCCACGCCTCCCCCGCCGCGTCGAGCCAGCCGGGCCGGGCGTTCAGGCCGCAGCCGCCGACCAGGACCCGCTCCAGTTCGGCGAGTGCCTCGGGGAGGTCGCGGATCACGGTGACCAGGACGGTGAGGCCGGCCTCGCGGAGGGCGGCGAGGTCGGGCGCGCGGTTCTCCTCCTCGTTGGCGATCACCAGGTCCGGGCGCAGCCGTACGACCGCCTCGACGTCCGGGTTCTTGGTTCCGCCGACGCGGACGACGTCGAGGTCCGCCGGGTGACTGCACCAGTCGGTGGCCCCGACGAGCAGGCCGGGCGCGCTGACGGCCACGGCCTCCGTCAGGGACGGTACGAGGGAGACGACGCGCACGGCGGCCCGTCAGCCGTCGTGACCGGCGTCGCCGCCGTCGAGGCCCGGCCCGGTCTCGCGTTCGTCGTCGTGCCCGACGGTTCCCGCCGCCGCGACGACGAGGATCCGGGTGCCCTCCTCTGTGGCGCGCCACCGGTGCCGTACGCCGCCGGACAGGAACAGCGTGTCCCCGCGCTCCAGCCGGTACGCGCGGCCCTCCGCCTCCACCTCGGCGGCGCCGTCGGCGATGTACATGAGCTCGTCGCCGTGGTGCTGGAACTCGCGTCCGGTGTCCTGCTCCCCGGTGTATTCGGTGGCCCGCAGCTGGTGCCGGCCGCGCACCACGCAGCGCACGGCCTCGCCGCCCGGGCCGCCGTCGTACCGCCCGGCCCGTACGACGTCGACCGTACGGCCCGAGTCGGCAGCGGCGATCAGCTCGGCCGCGGAGGTCTCCAGCGCCTTGGCCACCCTCTCCAGGGAGCGGGTGCTGGGTCTCGCCCGTTCGTTCTCGATCTGGCTGAGGAACGGCACCGAGAGGCCGCTGCGCGCCGCGACGGTGGCCAGGGTGAGGGCCAGGGACTTGCGGCGCCTCCGGACGGCCGTACCGACCCGAAGAGTTTCCTTGTCGTCCATCGCTCCGGCTCCCTCCCTGTCTCGTGGTCGTCAACGCTGAGTGCAGCCTACGCAGCTTCGCCCGCCGGTTTCGTACATACGTCAGGGAAGACCCCCCTGTCCAGGACAGCACCGAGGGGCGGGCCTCGCCACAAGACGAGGCCCGCCCCTTCCGCGAGCTGCGGTGATGCATCCGCGCCCCCGGCTCGGCCGGCGGCCGTCGCTCTTCCCCCGCCGGGGCGTACGGCATGATCGGGGGGTGACGCGACGCCTGATGCTCCTCGACACCGCCTCCCTCTACTTCCGCGCGTACTACGGGGTCCCGGACTCCGTGCGCGCCCCGGACGGCACGCCCGTCAACGCCGTACGCGGCCTGCTCGACTTCATCACCCGGCTCGTCCAGGACCACCACCCCGACGATCTCGTCGCCTGCATGGACGCCGACTGGCGGCCGCACTGGCGGGTGGAGCTGATCCCGTCGTACAAGGCGCACCGAGTCGCGGAGGAGACGGTCACCGGACCCGACGAGGAGGAGATCCCCGACACGCTCTCGCCGCAGGTGCCGGTCATCGAGGAGGTGCTCGACGCGCTCGGGATCGCCCGGGTGGGCGTCGAGCCGTACGAGGCGGACGACGTGATCGGGACGCTCGCGGGGCGGGCCACCGGCCCGGTCGACATCGTCACGGGCGACCGCGACCTCTACCAGCTCGTCGACGACGCTCGCCGGATCCGCGTGCTCTACCCGCTGAAGGGGGTCGGCACGCTCCAGGTCACCGACGAGGCGTGGCTCCGCGAGAAGTACGCAGTGAACGGCCCCGGGTACGTCGATCTGGCGCTTCTGCGCGGCGACCCGAGCGACGGACTTCCGGGCGTCCCCGGGATCGGCGAGAAGACGGCCGCGAAGCTCATCGCCGCGTACGGCGACCTGGCGGGGATCATGGCGGCGGTCGCCGACCCCGCCTCCGGACTGACGCCCTCGCAGCGCAAGCGGCTCGACGAGGCGCGGGACTACGTCGCGGTCGCGCCCACGGTGGTGCGGGTCGCCTCCGACGTGCCGCTGCCCGACTTCCATCCCGCGCTGCCCACCGAGCCGCGCGACCCGGCCGCGCTCGACGCGCTGGCGGCGCGGTGGGGGCTCGGCGGCTCCCTGGAGCGGCTGCTGGCGACATTGCGACGCTAGGCTGCTAACTTAGGTAACCCTAAGCATGCGTCGAGCAAGCGAGAGTCAGGGAGAGCCACGTGGCAGAACGACCGGCCCGCAGGACACCGCAGGCCCGCGAGGCGGAGGTCGTGCGCACCGAGCGGCTCACGCCGCACATGGTGCGCGTCGTCCTCGGCGGTGAGGGGCTGGCCGGCTTCGCGGCCGACGAGTTCACCGACCACTACATCAAGGTGCTGTTCCCGCCGGCCGGCGTGACCTACCCGGAGCCGTTCGACATGGCGCGGATCCGCGAGGAGCTCCCGGCCGAGCAGTGGCCGGTCACCCGGACGTACACCGTCCGGGCCTGGGACGCCGCGCTCGGGGAACTGACGGTCGACTTCGTGGTGCACGGCGACGAGGGCCTCGCCGGCCCGTGGGCGGCGGCCGCGCGGCCCGGCGAGCGGGTGCGCTTCCTCGGTCCCGGCGGCGGCTACGCGCCGGACCCGGCGGCCGACTGGCACCTCCTGGTGGGCGACGAGAGCGCGCTGCCGGCGATCGCCGCCTCGCTGGAACGGATGCCGGAAGGCGCCGTCGTGCACGCCTTCGTCGAGGTGGCGGGTCCCGAGGAGGAGCAGAAGATCGTCACGCCCGACGGGGTGGCGGTCTCCTGGCTGCACCGCGGCGGCGCCCCGGTGGGCGAGGCCCTGATCGCGGCGGTGCGCGGTCTCGACTTCCCGGCGGGCGACGTGCACGCCTTCGTCCACGGCGAGGCCGGCTTCGTGAAGGACCTCCGCCGCCACCTGCGCATGGAGCGCGGCATCCCGCGCGAGCGGCTCTCCGTCTCCGGGTACTGGCGTCTCGGCCAGGACGACGACGCGTGGCGCGCGGTCAAGCGCGAGTGGAACGAGCAGGTCGAGCGCGAGCAGGAGTCCGCCGCCTGATCACCGGCTCCCTCTTCGCTGCCCCCGCCGGCGTCGGCGGGGGCCGTGGCGTTTTCACGGGAACGGCCCGCCCCGCGCGCGGCGGACGGCGGACGGCCCGCCACGGTGGAACGATCTTCGCCGAGGACCAATCCGGGCGACCCGCGGCTCCGAATGCGGGGTGAAGCCCGTTCCGGGCCCGCCGGTCCGCACCGTGGAGGAAAGCCGCGTGAACGAAGTCGTGCACATCGGGGGCATCGCCTCGGCGCCGCCCGATCTCCAGGAGCTGCTGGGACGGGTGGCCCGCGGCGACCGTGACGCCTTCAGCCAGGTCTACGACGCGGTCTGCGGGCCCGTCCTCGGTCTGGTGCGCGCCGTGCTGCGCGACCCGGCCCAGTCCGAGGAGGTCACCCAGGAGGTGCTGATCGAGGTGTGGCGGGGCGCCGCGCGCTTCCAGCCGTCCCGCGGCTCGGCCATGACCTGGGTCCTGACGCTGGCGCACCGGCGGGCGGTCGACCGCGTGCGATCCGCGCAGGCGTCCTCGGACCGCGAGCGCAGGGCGGCGCTGCTGGATCAGACGCCCGCGTTCGACGAGGTGACCGAGGAGGTGGAGAGCCGTCTCGAACGCGAGCAGGTACGGCGCTGCCTGCGCACCCTCACCGAACTCCAGCGGCAGTCCGTGACGCTCGCCTACTACCGCGGACTGGCCTACCGCGAGGTGGCCGAACTGCTCGCCGTACCGCTCGGCACGGTCAAGACACGCCTGCGCGACGGACTGATCCGGCTGCGCGACTGCCTGGGGGTGAGCGCATGAACACGGCTGAGCTGCACACGCTGACCGGAGCGTACGCACTGCACGCGCTGAGCGCCGAGGAGCGCGCGGAGTTCGAACGGCACCTGGAGGACTGCGCGCCCTGTGCCCAGGAGGTGCGCGAACTCACCGCCACCGCCGCCCGGCTGGGACTCGCGGTGACCGTGACGCCGCCCGCCGCCCTCAAGGATCAGGTGATGCGGCGGATCACCACGGAGCGCCAGGACCCGCCCAAGGTGCGGCAGCCCTCACCCGTCGCCGCCACCCGCGGCCGGGGTCGGGCCCTGCCGCGCCTGGTGCTCGCCGCCTGCCTGGCGGCGGCCACCGCCTTCGGCGGGGCCGCGGTGTGGCAGCACCAGGAGGCACGCGACGCCCGCGAGCAGGCGCAGCGGTCCGAGCAGCGCTCGGAGGCGCTGGCCTCGGTGCTCGCCGCCCCGGACGCCGAGGTCACCACGGGGAAGCTGACGGACGGGGCGACCGGCACGGTCGTCGTCTCGCGCGACCGGAACCGCGCGGTCTTCCTGGCCTCCGGGATGCCGGAGCCGCCCAGCGGCAAGGTGTACCAGCTGTGGTTCGACGACGGCGGCACGATGCGGTCCGCCGGCCTGATGGACCGGTCGGCGCAGGCCGGGCGGGCGACCTCGGTGCTGATGCAGGGCCCCGTCGACTCGGCCGAGGGCATGGGCATCACCGTCGAACCGGCGGGCGGCTCCCCGCGCCCGACGACCGCTCCCCTGGCGCTGATGGCCTTCTCCGGCGCCTGACCGGACGGGACCGGGCGCCGGCCACGAGCCGACCGAAAAGACACCAGAGGACGAAGGAAGCGCGTATGAGTGTCGCCGTGGTGCTGTTCACCTCCGATCTGCGGCTGCACGACCAGCCGGTGCTCGGCGCGGCGCTGCGCCGGGCCGACGAGGTGGTGCCCCTGTTCGTACAGGACCGGGGGGTGACGGAGGCCGGTTTCGGCGCGCCCAACCGGCGCGCCTTCCTGGCCGACTGCCTGGCCGCCCTGGACGACGGACTGCGGGAGCGGGGCGGGCGCCTGGTGGTCCGCACCGGGGACGTGGTGGAGGAGGTCTGCCGGGTGGTGGCCCTGACGGGGGCCGGGGAGGTGCACGTCGCGGGCGGCGTCAGCGGGTACGCCACCCGCCGGGAGGAACGGCTGCGCACCGCCCTCGATGAGGTCCGGTGCGCCCTGCACGTCCACGACGCGGTCGTGACGGCGGTGGCCCCCGGACGCGTCACGCCGCAGGGCAAGGGCCACTTCGCGGTCTTCACGCCGTTCCTGCGCAGGTGGGAGGCGGTCGGCGTACGTGCCACGGCGCCGGCGCCCCGGACCCTGCGCGTGCCCGACGCGGTCGAAAGCGGGCCCCTGCCGTCGCGCGACGCCGTCACGGGAACGTCGCCCGCCCTCGCGAAGGGCGGTGAGCCGGAGGCGCGGAAGCGGCTTCGCGCCTGGCTGGCGGACAGCGTCGGGGAGTACGGAGAACGTCAGGACGACCTCGCCGGCGATGCCACTTCCCGGCTCTCGCCCCACCTCCACTTCGGCTGCCTCTCGGCCGCCGAAATGGTCCACCGCGCGCGGGAGAAGGGGGGCCCGGGCGCGGACGCGTTCGTAAGTCAGCTCGCCTGGCGGGACTTCCACTACCAGGTCCTCGCGGCCCGGCCCGCCGCGTCCTGGACCGACTACCGCCCGCGCGGCGACCGGTGGCGTACGGACGACCAGGAGGTCGCAGCCTGGCAGGAGGGCCGCACGGGCTATCCGGTGGTCGACGCGGCCATGCGCCAGCTGCGGCACGAGGGATGGATGCACAACCGGGGCAGGCTCCTGACGGCGAGCTTCCTGAGCAAGACGCTGTACGTCGACTGGCGGGTTGGCGCACGGCACTTCCTGGACCTGCTGGTGGACGGGGACATCGCCAACAACCAGCTCAACTGGCAGTGGGTGGCGGGCACCGGAACCGACACACGCCCCAACCGGCTGCTCAACCCCCTCGCCCAGGCCAGGCGCTTCGACCCGAAGGGCGACTACGTGCGGCGCTGGGTGCCCGAACTCGCGGGCGTCGCGGGAGCGGCCGTCCATCAGCCGTGGACGCTCACGGGTGCGGGCCGGGCCGGGATCGACTACCCGGACCCGGTGGTGGACCTCGCCGAGGGACGCGCCCGGTTCGAGCGGGCGCGGGGACTGTTGTGAGTGGGGGCCTGATGTGAGTGCGGGGCGGACGAGGGCGGGGCGGGCGAGCGAGGCGTGGGCGGCACAGTGCGGATCACGGTCGCCCGTGCGCCGCACCCGCCCGATCCTCCGATCACCCGTACGGAGATTGACCGGATCGGGGGAACAACCAATCCGCGGCAGGGACGGCGCCGAATAGGGGGTGTGAGCCGGGACCGGAAAGCAACGGCGGTACGGGGCAAGGCAGCTCAGCGCCGGCCCGACGCCCAGCAGACCTCTCTCGGCCCCCCCTTTTCGTACGTTTCCCTGCAAGGAGAACACCATGAAGACCACCCGCTTCCAGCGCATCGCCGTCGTCGTCGCGGGGGCCGCGCTGCTTCCCCTGTCGCTGACCGCCTGTTCGAGCGACGACGGTGGCGACAGCGGCGCCGCCGGCTCGCCCAGTGCGGGTCAGGAGTCCTCCGAGCCCACGACGGGTGACCAGGCGGCGACGGCGGACAAGCCGTTCGGCCCCGGATGCGCCACCGTTCCCAAGGACGGGGCCGGCAGCTTCGACGGCATGGCGAAGGACCCGGTGGCGACCGCCGCGTCGAACAACCCCGCGCTCTCCACCCTCGTCACCGCGGTGAAGAAGGCAGGACTGGTCGACACGCTCAACAGCGCCGAGAACATCACGGTGTTCGCGCCGACCAACGACGCCTTCGCGAAGATCCCGAAGGCGGACCTCGACAAGGTGCTCAACGACAAGGAGACGCTCACCAAGATCCTGACCTACCACGTGGTGGGCCAGAAGCTCACACCGAAGCAGCTCGAGAACGGCTCGTTCGAGACGCTCCAGAAGGGCATGCTGACGACCTCGGGCTCCGGTGAGTCGTACAAGGTCAACGACACGGCGAACGTCGTCTGCGGCAACGTCCGGACCGCCAACGCGACCGTATACATCATCGACACCGTCCTGATGCCCAAGTAACCGACGTCCGACGCCGTGACCGGCCCGGGCGGCCCAGCCGCCCCTGGCCGGTGCCGGCGCACGGCGCCCCGGGCGGCCGTCGCCCCTCAGCCGGCCGGGGGCTCCGCGACGCCCGCGATGCGCAGTGCCGCGTCCGCCGTCGCGGCGGCGAACGACTCCGGCGGGCGGCCCGGGTCGGAGCGGTGGATCAGGATGACGCCCTCAATGAGCCCGAAGACCAGGTCCGTACGCAGGGCCAGTTCGTCCGGGCCGAGGGCGCCGCAGACCTCGGTCGCGGCGAGCAGCTGCCCGTAGGCCTTCTTCAGGTCCGCCCGCACCTGTCGGAACGGGGAGAACGCCTCGGTCCTCACCTCGGGCAGCAGGTACAGCGCGCCGAGGTTGTGCGGGCCGCCGCACAGCAGCTCCACGTCGGAGCGGCACAGCTGCCAAAGCCTCGCCTCGGCCGGGGCCGTCCCGTCGGCGAGCAGCCGGCGGGCCAGCGCCAGGGACGGGGCGACGGTGGACTCGAGCAGGCCGGCCAGCAGCTCCTCCTTGCCGGCGACGTAGTGGTACATCGTCGCCTGTCGCATCCCCGCGCGCTCGGCGACGGCCCGGGTCGTCGTGGCCGCGTAACCGTGGGTGGTGAACAACTCCGCCGCCGCTTCGAGGAGTTCCTCACGGGGCGTCAATCCGTTGTCCGGCCGTGGCCGGACGCGCGGCCGTCCGACCCGCCGTCCTGTGGTGCTCATGCCGCCGATCGTCGCACACAGGCCGCTGACCTGCCCCGGCGCGCGCCCGGCGCCCCGCCGCACCCCCACCGCCCGTGCCCTACCGGGCCCGCACCGTGGCCCGTACCTCGCGGTCCGGCTGGAGAGTGAGCGACGGCGCCGGCCGTATCTCCCCGGGGTCGACGTCCAGCTCGAAGCGCCGCGCCAGCACCGCCAGCACCAGCACCGCCTCGACCATGGCGAACCGCGCCCCGAGGCAGACCCGTGGCCCGCCGCCGAACGGGAACCAGGCGTACTCCGGTATCTCGTCGCCGGTGTCCGGATCCCACCGCTCGGGCCGGAACTCCTCCGGCTCCGGGAACCACCGGGCGTCGCGATGGGTGACCCACTGGCTGCTCCACACCCGCGTCCCCGGCACCAGCGGCAGTCCTCCGATCCGCGCCCCTTCTCTGGCCACCCCGGTGAGCAGCCAGATCGTGGGGTACAGCCGCAGCGTCTCCTTCACCACCGCTTGCGCGTACGTCAGTCGCGCGTAGTCCTCGAAGCCCGGCTCGCGGTCGCCGAGCACCCGGTCCAGCTCGCCGGCGAGGGCCTCCCGCACCCTCGGGTTGCGTGCCAGCAGGTACCACGCCCACACCAGCGTGCTGCTGGTGGTCTCGTGGCCGCCGATGTACAGGGTGACCGTCTCGTCGCGTATCTCCGCGTCCGAGAGCCGCGCCCCCGTCTCGTCCTGCGCGGTGAGCAGCCTGCTCAGCAGGTCGGGCCGGTCCTCGTCGCCCTGCCGGTGCTGTGCCACCACACGGGCCACTTCCGCGTCGATGACTTCCGCGGCCCGCTTGATCCTGGCCCGCCCCCGGGTCGGCACCCAGTCCGGCAGCAGCGCGCCGATCCCGCTGAACTCCGCGCCGATCTCCCGCTGCGCCACATCCATCGCCCGCCCGATCGCGTCGGCGTCCGCGCCGGTGTCCGCGCCGAAGATGGTGCGGACAGCGATCCGCTGGGTGAGGACGGCCATCTCCCGCTTGATGTCTACCCGTTCGCCGTCCGACCACCGGTCGGCGAGCTCCACCGTGCACCCCGCCATCGTGGCGGCGTACGACCGCACCTGCTTGGGCCGCACGGACGGCTGCACCAGCGACCTCTTCCGCCGCCACTCCGGTCCGCGCGCCACCACCACCCCGTTTCCCATCACGGTGCGGAACGCGATGCCCAGGTCCGGCTGGTCGAAGGTCCCCTCCGTCTCCCTCAGCAGCTCACCGATGTGCTCCGGATCGGCGAGGAACAGCGACGGTGTCGGGCCGAACCTCCAGCGCACCAGGTCCCCCCGGGCGCGCAGCCGTTCGAAGAACGCGAGCGGGTCCTTCCCGAACTGCGGCAGATTCCCCAGGACCGGCACCCCGCGCGGACCCTCCACGGTCGTCCCTGGCGCGCCCGGCCCCTTGGGCCGCACGCCGGAGTCGGCACCGGTTTCCGTGGTCATGACGGGTCTCCCCTGCTCAGGTGGCGCACACCGTGTCGTACGCCGCGCATGACCCCATGGAAGCGCACAGGTCCGACACCGCACCACCCCTGTGGACAACTCTCAACCACGCGTCACACAGGCCCCGTTGACCCCACGCATACCAGTGCGCCGCCCCCTCCGGCCTCACCCACGAGGCCCAGGAGAGGGCGGCGCACCGAAGACCCCGCCCGGGCCGACGAACCGTCGGCTCACCGGCCCGTCAGCTTCGACTCGGCAACCCGTCAGCCCACAGACGAGTAAGCGACCACGCCCCGCAGCACGGCGTCGACCGCCTTGCGCGCGTTCTTCGTGACGGTGCTGCCCTCCGCCGAGGACGGCGCCGCCGCCGCGATCTGCCCCAGTACGTCGATGACCTGCTTGCACCAGCGGACGAAGTCCCCCGCCGGCATCTCCGCCTCGCGCAGCACCTCGTCGAGCCCCTTGCCGGAGGCCCACATGTACACCGCCCAGGCGAAGCCGAGATCGGGCTCGCGCTGACCGACGCCCTCGGCCTGGTTGATCTTGAAGTCCTCCTCCAGGGCGTCGAGCCTGCCCCAGATGCGGACCATCTCGGCCAGCGCCACCTTCGCGGGCCCGGTCGGCACCTTCGGCGCGACGGCGTCGTCCGCCTGGCGCGCCTCGAAGACCAGCGCCGAGACGCAGGCCGCCAGTTCGGCGGGCTTGAGCCCTTCCCACACGCCCTCGCGCAGGCACTCGGACGCCAACAGGTCCAGCTCGCCGTAGAGCCGCGCGAGCCGCTTGCCGTGTTCCGTGGCCTTGTCGCCGCGCAGGTAGTCCAGCTCGGTCAGCAGGGCGTAGATGCGGTCGAAGGTACGGGCGATGGTGTTCGTGCGCCCCTCGATGCGCCGCTCCAGCTGCTTGGTGTCGCGCTGGAGGCGGTGGTAGCGCTCGGCCCAGCGGGCGTGGTCCTCACGCTCGTCGCAACCGTGGCACGGGTGCGCGCGCAGCTCGGTGCGCAGCCGCGAGATCTCGCGGTCGTCGGCCGCCGCCGCGCGCTGCTTGCGGTGCCGCTCCGGCGCGATGTGCCCGGCCTTGGTCCGCAGCGCGGAGGCCAGGTCACGCCGCGACTGCGGGCTCCGCGCGTTGAACGACTTCGGGATCCGCATCCGCTCCAGCGCCTCCACCGGCACCGGAAAGTCGATCGAGGCCAGCCGCTTGACCTGCCGCTCGGCGGTCAGCACCAGGGGCCGCGGACCGTCGTGCTGGTCGAACCCGCGGTGCCCGTTGGCGCGCCCCGCGGGCAGCCCCGGGTCGAGCACCAGCGCCAGTCCCGCGAACTTGCCGGTGGGCACATGGATGACGTCGCCGGGCTTGAGCTTCTCCAGCGAGGCGGCCGCCGCCGCCCTTCGCTGCGTCGCGCCCTGCTTGGCCAGCTCGGTCTCGCGCTCCTTGAGTTCGCGGCGCAGCCGCGCGTACTCCTCGAAGTCTCCGAGGTGGCAGGTCATGCCCTCCCGGTAGCCCTCGATGCCCTCCTCGTTCCGCTGGACCTGCTTCGAGATCCCGACGACCGACTTGTCGGCCTGGAACTGTGCGAACGACGTCTCCAGCAGTTCGCGCGAGCGGTGCCGCCCGAACTGCTCGACCAGGTTGACCGCCATGTTGTACGACGGCCTGAAGCTGGAGCGCAGCGGGTACGTACGCGTTCCGGCGAGGCCCGCGAGCGCCCCCGGGTCCATTCCGCGCTGCCAGAGCACCACCGCGTGGCCCTCGACGTCGATACCGCGCCGCCCGGCCCGGCCGGTCAGCTGGGTGTACTCGCCGGGGGTGATGTCGGCGTGCTGCTCGCCGTTCCACTTGACGAGCTTCTCCAGCACCACCGAGCGGGCCGGCATGTTGATGCCGAGCGCCAGCGTCTCCGTGGCGAAGACGGCCTTGACGAGGCCCCGTACGAACAGCTCCTCGACGACCTCCTTGAAGGTCGGGAGCATCCCGGCGTGGTGCGCGGCGATGCCCCGCTCCAGACCTTCGAGCCATTCGTAGTACCCGAGGACGTGCAGGTCCTCGCCCGGGATCGAGGCCGTCCGCTCCTCGACGATCTCGCGCACCAGCATGCGCTCGTCCTGGTCGTTGAGCCGCAGGCCCGCGTACAGGCACTGCTGTACGGCGGCCTCGCAGCCGGCCCGGCTGAAGATGAAGGTGATCGCGGGCAGCAGGCCCGCGTTGTCGAGCCGCTCGATGACCTCGGGCCTGGCAGGCGTCCAGATGCGGCTGCGCTGCCTGCGCTCCCGCTCCCGGTCCGCCTCCCGCAGGTTCCCGCGGCCGCGGCCGCGCGCGAACGGGCTGCTGTTCTCCATGCGGGCCATGCGCACCAGGTCGGGATTGACCTCACGCCGGCCGCCCCTGCCGTCGTCGGACTCCTCGAAGAGGTCGTACATCTTCCGCCCGGCGAGCACGTGCTGCCACAGCGGCACGGGCCGGTGCTCGGAGACGATCACCTCGGTGTCCCCGCGGACGGTGTCCAGCCAGTCGCCGAACTCCTCGGCGTTGGACACGGTCGCCGACAGCGACACCAGCGTCACCGAATCGGGGAGGTGGATGATCACCTCTTCCCAGACGGCGCCGCGGAACCGGTCGGAGAGGTAGTGCACCTCGTCCATGACCACGTAGGCGAGCCCGCGCAGCGCCTGCGACCCCGCGTACAGCATGTTCCGCAGGACCTCGGTGGTCATGACGATCACCGGGGCGTCGGCGTTGACGCTGTTGTCGCCGGTCAGCAGCCCGACCTTGTCGGCGCCGTAGCGCCGCACAAGGTCCTGGAACTTCTGGTTCGACAGCGCCTTGATGGGCGTGGTGTAGAAGCACTTACGGCCCTCGGCCAGCGCGAGGTGCACGGCGAACTCGCCCACGATGGTCTTGCCCGAACCGGTCGGGGCGGCGACGAGCACGCCCTTCCCGGCCTCCAGGGCTTTGCATGCCTCGACCTGGTACGGGTCCAGATCGAAGTCGTACAGCTCGCGGAAGGGGGCGAGCGCGGTGGCCTGCTCGGCGGCGCGGATCCGGGCAGCGGTGTAACGCTCAGCTGGAGAAAGGTCCTCTGTCATCTTGTCTTCGAGCCTACCCGCCACGTATGACAGTCAGCCCGATCTTTAATTCAGCCCGGAGAAACCCGTCCGCCGAGCACCCGGACCGCGCCGGGCACGCACTCTGCCGTGAGCGGCAGCGGCCCCAGCGGCTCCCCGTCGGCGTAGCCGGTGACGCCGGCCGCGACCAGCTCGACCTTGGCCGCGCGGTGCACGGAGACCTTGGGGTGGCCGAGGTGCGTGCCCCGGTAGACCTTGGGGAAAACCTTGATCAGTGTCGTACGGGAGCAGTCCCCCACCACCGTGAGGTCGAAGAGCCCGTCGTCGGTCCGGGCGCCGGCGCAGATCCGCATCCCGCCGCCGTAGGACGTGCCGTTCCCGACCGCCACCAGCGTCGCCTCGACCTCGCGCACGTCACCGTCGTCGAGCGTGATCCGGTACGGGACGGGCTTGAAGGAGGCCAGCTCCGCGATCATCGCGAGATCGTACTTGAGCCGCCCGCTGGGCCACCGCATCCGGTTCCCCCGGTCGTTGACCCGCGAGTCGAAGCCGGAGGCGAGGACGGTCCCGAACCACTTCTCCCCCACCCGCCCCAGGTCCACGTCCGCGATCCGCCCGCCCTTGAGCGCTTCGGCGGCCAGGGACCCGGCGCCGGCCGGGTCGCGCACGGGCAGGCCGAGCGTACGGGCGAAGTCGTTTCCGGTCCCGACGGCGACCACGCCCAGCGGCGTCCGCGTCCCGGCGACGGCCTGCAGCGCGAGCGAGACCATCCCGTCCCCGCCGACGGCTATGAGCGCTCCGGTCCCCTCCGCCACGGCGTCGCGCGCCCGCCGCAGGGCGTCGTCCGCGTCCTGGCCGAGGACCGTGCGTACGGAGAATCCCGCGTCCCGCAGAGCGGAAGCGGCCGGCTGCGCGGCGTGCGCGCCCCGGCCGCGTCCGGCGGTGGGATTGACGAAGAGGGTGATCTCACTGGCCACCCGGCGGACCCTACAAGGTCACGTGATGTCGTCGTAGCCGTTCAGCTGCTTCGGCCCGGCGTTCTCGGGGCTGCCTGCCTGCTCGGGCAGAGCGCGCGCGGCGGGCACGGGCTCGATCTCCCCGATCGCCTCGGGCGTCAGGTCGAGCCGCGACGCCTCGTCGTCGTCGAGCTCGGCGTCCGGGTTGTTGCGGGCCCGCCGCTTGTCGTTGAGCAGCGAGAAGCCGACCGCGATGAAGTAGAGGACGGCCAGCGGGCCCGCCAGCAGCAGCATGGAGATCGGCTCGCCGCCCGGAGTCGCGATGGCCGCGAAGGCGGTGAGGCCGACGAGCATCCCGCGCCACCAGCGCAGCATGCGCGTGCCCGTGAGGACGCCGGTGATGTTGAGCAGGATGAGCAGCAGCGGCAGCTCGAAGGCCAGACCGAAAACGATCACCATGCGGGTGATCAGGTCGAGGTAGTCGTCGAGCGGCAGAAGGTTCTGCGCGTCGTCGGGCGTGAAGCTGAGCATGATCTCGGCGGTCTGCGGGAGGATCGCGTACGCGAGGTAGGCGCCGCCCGCGAAGAGCGGGACCCCCGCCGCCACGAAGGCCAGCGAGTAGCGCTTCTCCGCGCGGTGCAGGCCGGGCGCGACGAACGCCCAGAGCTGGTAGAGCCATACCGGAGTGGCCACCAGCACGCCCGCCATCAGCGAGACCTTGAGCGCGATGGTGAAGGGGGACAGCAGGCCGTTGGTCGTCATCGACGCGCACGGCTTGCCGTTGCGCATGGTGAGGGCGCCGTCGACGCAACCGACCGAGGACAGGATCGGCTGCATCAGGAACCGGAAGATCTCGCGCTGATAGAACGCTGCGACGATCACCATGACAACGATGGCGAGCACAGACTTCAGCAGTCGGTTACGCAGCTCACGCAAGTGCTCGGCGAGGGGCATGCGCCCCTCGTCGTCCTTCACCTGCTTGCGGGCAGACTTGAGCAACCCACGCCCCTCGTCTCGTGCGGCAGCTGTCAGTTGATGCTTCGGCTGAACCGCGTCAGCTCTGTGTGGTGTGGCTCGGGTCGTTCACCGGACGCGCGCTGGTGACGTCGCCGGGCGCGGCCTTGATCGTGCGCGGTGCCGGTGCATGCTGCTCGGGGGCCGTGGGCGTGACGTCCGCCGGAGCCGCCGCCTCGTCGTCCTTCTTCATCGCCTTGGCTTCGCTCTTCAGGATTCGAGCGGACTTGCCGAGGGAACGTGCCATGTCCGGAAGCTTCTTGGCACCGAAGAGCAACAGAATGACGGCGAGGATCAGAATGATCTCGAGGGGCTTCATATTGCCGATCATGTGCGACTTCCTTCTCACCGAGGCGGCTGGGTTGGTACTACGGGGCTGTCCCTCCGGTCGGACCTGTGTCCGCCCTTCAACGCTGTAAGCGATCGTAACCCGTAGGAGTAAACGCGGGGCAATGCCCGTGCGTACTACGGATTGCGGCCCGCGCCTCGCTCAGGAGCCGCCCGACCAGCGTACGCCCCCGCCCGGGACCGGCCGCAGCCGCGCCGGGCTACCGCCATGCTTCGCCGGTGCGCGCCAGGTCCTCCGCCGCGCGCTCCAGGTTCTCCGCGGCTCGGTTGATCTCCCGCGAGGTGGTGGCGACCTGCCGTCCGAGGCGCTGGACCTCGACGAACACGCGGATCGCCAGCACGCCCAGTACGGCAAGACCACAGAAACCAAGAGCGATTGCGAGCATCGGCCAGAGCATGCGCAGAGCCTAGACGCTCAGACGGTCGAGTGGAGCCGCAACGTCCGCACTCCGCCCCCCGTGAGCAGCTCGACGATCCGCTCCCCGGCCGGCTTGCGCACCGCCGCCTCGCACTCCGGGCAGGTGAAGGAGTAGAAGGTCGTACGGCGGCTGGCGCCGATCGCGAGGCGCAGCGAGCCCGCCGACAGTTCGAAGCGGGCGCCGCAGTCGGGGCAGCCCGCCTTGAAGAGGACCGGGCCCACCTGCGTGGGGATAGCTGGCAGTAGCGTCATGTCCACCCTCTCCTCAGACCTGGCCGGCGCTCTCGTACGCGGCGAGCGCCTCGCGGGCCGCCTCCCGCGCGCTGACCGCCAGCTCCGGCGGCGACACGATGTGCCCGTCCCTGCCGAGCCGCAGCGCGAGCCGCCGCAGCGAGGCCGGCTCCGGGGTGCGCAGGGTGATCCGCAGACCGCCGTCGGGCAGTTCGTCCGCCCTGTCGTGCGGGTAGTACTCGGCGACCCAGCGCCCGCCGGGCCCGACCTCCACCACGACCTCGGGATCGTCCGCCGAGGGGTGCACGAGCCCTTCCGAGAGGTCCCGCAGCTCGATCTCCGGCGGCACCGACGGCTCGTCGAGCAGCCTGATCTCGGCCACCCGGTCGAGCCGGAACGTACGCCGCGCCTCCGAGAGGCGGCACCACGCCTCCATGTAGGTGTGGCCGACGGCGAAGAGCCGGATCGGGTCCACCTCCCGCTCGGTGAGCTCGTCGCGCGCCGGCGAGTAGTAGCGCAGCCACAGCCGGCGCCGCTCCGCGATCGCCCGGTCGACGTCCGCGAAGACCCCGCCCTCGGACTCGAAGGTCACCGAGAGGCGGGAGCTGGCGCCGGCCGCCTCCCCCGCCGCGGCTTCCAGCTTCGCCGTGGCGCGCAGCAGCGCCTGGCGGTCGCCCTCGCGCAGGCCGGGCAGCGTGGAGACGGCGCGGGCGGCGACAAGCAGCGCGGTCGCCTCGTCGGCGGCGAGCCGCAGCGGCTCGGCCGTGCTGGAGCCGGAGGCGTCCGGGTTGCGCCACCAGATCCGGTCGCCGTCGGTGTCGATGTCGAGCAGGTCGCCGCCCCGGAAGCTGGTGCCGCACATGGGCAGCACGTCGAGGTCGGAGATCAGCTCGTCCTCGGTGATTCCGAAGGCCCGGGCGACGTCGCTGACGTGCGCGCCGGGGCGCTCGCGCAGATACGTCACCAGGGAGAGCATCCGCCGGGTCTGGTCGATCGCGTTCGTGGCCATGAAGGCGTTCCTCTCAGTCCTTCTCAGTCCTTGGCCACGGCGCGCAGCCGGTCCACGACGTCCGCCCGCAGGTCCGCGGGCTCCAGTACGACGACTTCGGGGCCGAGCTCCGCGAGCCAGGCGTCGAGCCCGTGACCGTACGGAACGGCCAGCTCGTCCCAGCCGTCACCCAGGTCCCGTACGGCGGTGGCCCTGGCCCGCAGCGGGTAGCCGGAGCCCTGGCGCAGTTTGATCAGGGCGCTGCGGGTGGCGGTCTCGCCGGCCCAGCTCTCGACGGTCTCGCGCACGGTCACCACGTCCGGGACCTCGGCCGTGAAGGCACCGGCGCGGGAGCGGACCTTCCCGGTGATCCTGGAGAGCCGGAAGACGCGCTCGGCGCCGCGCTCGCGGTCCCAGCCGGCGAGGTACCAGTGGCCGCGCCAGCACTCCAGCGTCCACGGCTCGACGTGCCGGGTCTCGGGGCGGGCGGCGTTGGCCTTGCGGTAGTCGAAGACGACGGGGCGCCGGTCGCGGCAGGCGAGCATCAGCGGTTCGAAGGCCGCTTCGTGGACCGGGATGCGGGGTTCCAGCGCGCTCTGGTGGCCTTCGTAGGGGTCCTCCGCCTCCGGCATGCCCGCCGCGCGCAGCTTCTGCAGGGCGCCGCTGGCGGCGCCGGCGAGCCGGGCCTGCTGCCAGACCTTGGCGGCGAGGCCGAGGGCGGCGGCCTCCTCGGCGTCGAGGGTGATCGCGGGCAGGCGGTTGCTGTCGCGACGGGCCAGGTAGCCGGCTTCGCCGTCGAGGTTCTCGACAGTGTCGATGACCAGGCCGAGTTCGCGCAGATCGTCCTTGTCGCGCTCGAACATCCGGTTGAAGGACTCGTCGGTGCCGGCCTCCAGGTACGCCTCGATGGACGCCCGCAGTTCCCGCTTGCTGAGCGGGCGCCGGGTGCCGAGCAGGCACAACGCCAGGTTCATCAACCGTTCGGCCTTGGCGATCGCCATCGGCACCCTCTCTCTTGCTCTTCGACCCTCGACCGTACCGCCCCGGGGTGTCGCGGCAAAAGCCGAGGGCCCATGCCGGACGGCATGGGCCCTCGTACCGCTCTCAGTTGATCAGAGAGCGCCTCGGTCAGACCGCGACCAGGTCGCAGACGAAGATCAGCGTTTCGCCCGGCTTGATGACGCCGCCGGCGCCGCTGTCGCCGTAGGCGAGGTGCGGGGGAATGATCAGCTCTCGGCGGCCGCCGACCTTCATGCCCTGCACACCCTGGTCCCAGCCCGCGATGACGCGGCCGGCACCGAGCGGGAACTGCAGCGGGGTGCCGCGGTTCCAGCTGGAGTCGAACTCCTCACCGGTGGAGAAGGCCACACCCACGTAGTGGACCTTGACGTTGTGACCCGCCTTGGCCACCTCGCCGTCGCCCTCCCAGATGTCCCTGATCTGCAGGTCCTTCGGCGGCTCGCCACCCGGGAAGTCGACCTCGGGCTTCTCGATGCTCACGGAAAATGCTCCTCTGTACTACGAACTGGGCAACCTGGACAGTCTTACATCACCGCGAGAATGTCCACTTGGAACACCAGCGTGGAGTTGGCGGGGATGGACTGCTGCTTCTTGTCGCCGAAGGCCTGGTCCGGCGGGATGACGAGGAGCACGCGGCTGCCGGCCTTCTTGCCGATCAGTCCGTTCTTGAGACCCTTCAGGGTGACCTGCGGCAGTGCGAACTGCTGCGTCTTGCCCTGCGCGTAGGTGCTGTCGAAGAGCTTGCCGTCCTTCCAGAGCAGCCCCTGGTAGGCGACGGAGACGGTGTCGCTGTCCTTCACCGCCGGGCCGTCGCTCTCCAGTACGTAGCTGGAGACCAGCTTCTTCGGCGGGTCCGACTTCTTCGGCACGGTCACCTTCGGCGCCTTGCCGTCGGTGTTGGTGCCGACCTTCGGCAGGTCGATGTTGTCCTGCGCGACCGCGGTGCCCTTGGCGGACGCCGGGATGGACTTCGCCTTCAGGATGTCCACGATGAAGACGAGGGTGGCGTTGGGCTTGATCGTGGGGGGCTGGCCCTGGGCGCCGTAGCCGAGCTCCGGCGGGATGACCAGCTCGACGCGGCTGCCGACCTTCTGGCCTTCCAGACCCTTGTCCCAGCCGGGAATGACCATGCCCGCGCCGAGGGTGAGCGGGAACGGCTGCTTGCGGTCGAAGCTGTTGTCGAAGGGCTTCGTGGAGTCCCACTGCTGGCCGAGGTAGTTCACCTCGATGGCGTCGCCCTTCTTGAGGGTCGCAGCATCGTCCTTGCCCTTGCTGAGGACCTCGGTCTTCAGTTCCTTGGGCGGATCACCCTCCCCCTTGGCGAGGGTCGGCTTCTCCCCGAACTTGGCTCCCGCGGTGATCGCCGGCAGTCCGTTCTTTGACGAGGTGGAGTCGGAGCCCTTGTCGTCGCTGCCGCACGCCGCTGTAGAGAGCAGCAGCAGGGGGACGACAAGTAGGCCGGCAAGTCGGCGCACGTGTTCCTCAGATCTCAGACGGCACAGTAGTCGCCCGCCACTCTAAGGCGTGGCCCGGGCCCCGCACGAGGAACGTGCGGGGCCCGGGTCGTGTTCCGGAGATCCCGGAATGGCCGGATCACATACCGGCGATGAGCTTTTCCACCCGGTCGTCGACCGACCGGAAGGGGTCCTTGCACAGCACGGTCCGCTGTGCCTGGTCGTTGAGCTTGAGGTGCACCCAGTCGACGGTGAAGTCCCGCCTCTGTTCCTGGGCCCTGCGGATGAAGTCGCCGCGCAGCCGCGCGCGGGTGGTCTGCGGCGGCACCGACTTGCCTTCGAAGATTTTCAAGTCGTTGCAGATGCGAGCGGCTTGTCCCTTCTTCTCCAGCAGGTAGTACAGCCCTCGCCGACGGTGGATGTCGTGGTACGCGAGGTCTATCTGGGCGACCCGGGGGTGCGACATGGTCATGTTGTGCTTGGCGCGGTAGCGCTCGATGAGCTTGTACTTCATGACCCAGTCGATCTCGGTGCCGATCCGGTCGAGGTCCTCGGCCTCGATGGCGTCGAGCGCGCGGCCCCACAGTTCGAGGACCTGCTCGACCGTGCCGGTGCGGATCCCGCGGCGATCCACGAAGTCCACGGCCTTCTCGTAGTACTCGCGCTGTACCTCTATGGCGGACGCCTCACGTCCGCTGGCCAGGCGTACCTTGCGCGCGCCGGTGATGTCGTGGCTGACCTCGCGGATGGCCCGGATGGGGTTCTCCAGGGTGAGGTCGCGCATCACCGTGCCCGCCTCGATCATGCGCAGGACGAGGTCGGTGGCGCCCACCTTGAGGAGGTTCGTCGTCTCCGACATGTTGGAGTCGCCGACGATGACGTGGAGCCTGCGGTAGCGCTCGGCGTCGGCGTGCGGCTCGTCGCGGGTGTTGATGATCGGCCGGGAGCGGGTCGTCGCGGAGCTGACGCCCTCCCAGATGTGCTCGGCGCGCTGGCTGACGCAGAAGACCGCGCCGCGCGGGGTCTGCAGCACCTTGCCGGCGCCGCAGATGAGCTGCCGGGTGACGAGGAACGGGATGAGGATGTCCGCGAGCCTGGAGAACTCTCCGTGGCGGGCAACCAGGTAATTCTCGTGGCAGCCGTAGGAGTTTCCCGCAGAGTCGGTGTTGTTCTTGAACAGATAGACGTCGCCTGCGATTCCCTCCTCGTGCAGGCGGCGTTCAGCGTCGACGAGCAGGCCTTCGAGAATGCGCTCGCCGGCCTTGTCGTGGGTGACGAGCTCGGTCACGTTGTCGCATTCGGGAGTTGCGTATTCCGGATGCGATCCCACGTCGAGGTAGAGGCGGGCGCCGTTCCGCAGGAAGACATTGCTGCTGCGGCCCCATGACACAACACGGCGGAAGAGGTAGCGCGCCACTTCGTCAGGAGACAGTCGGCGCTGTCCCCTGAACGTGCACGTGACGCCGTACTCGTTCTCCAGCCCGAAAATGCGGCGGTCCATGACTGAACATTACGCCTGATGGCCTGTCCTGAAACCGGGTTCGGCCGCTCCGATTCGATCATTTTCGCAAGGGATTGCGACAGAGTCCTGGGGAAGGGGAGCGGCGACGGGAATCGTGAGGACCCGCCGGGTGGTCAGCAGCACCAGCAGCGCGGCCACTCCGCCCCCGGCCGCGACGGCGAAGCTCGCCGCGGTGCCGCCGTACTCGACGGCCGGTCCGGCCGCTCCGGTTCCGACCGCGGCGCCTACGCCGAAGGTGGTGACCAGCCAGGAGAACGCCTCGGTGACGGTGCCGCGCGGGGCGTGCCGGTCGACGACGATGAACGCGCAGGCGAGCGCCGGGGCGAGGAAAACGCCGGAGACGGCGGCGAGCACGACCATCGCCGGGATGCCGGGGGTGAGCATCAGCGGCAGGTAACCGGCCGCGAGCAGGGCGACGATGAACCGCAGCCGCCGCTCGGGGGCGCCGGCCCACTGCCGGGCGCCGTACGCCATGCCGCCCACGAGCGCGCCGAGCCCGAGCGCCGCCATGAGCCACCCGTACACCGCCTCGCGGCCGTGGTCGTCGGCGTACGCGACACCCGCCACGGTGATGGAACCGAGCGCGAGGCCGACGAAGAAGAACGAGCCGAGGAGGGCCAGCAGGCCGGGCGAGCGCAGGGCGCCCAGCCAGTGCGCCTCGCGGGGCGCCGAGCGCCAGGCGCGCGACGGCTCGGAGACGACGACGGAGAGCGCGCCCAGCACGCCGATGGCGTTGATGACCAGCAGCGCCGCCGCCGGCGACCAGAGGGCCACCAGCAGTGTGACGAGCAGCGGGCCGACGGTGAACATGATCTCCTGCGCGACCGCGTCCATGGCGTACGCGCGGTGCACCCGGTCCTCACGGCCGAGCACGTCGGGCCACAGGGCCCGCAGGCCCCCTTCGAGGGGCGGGGTGAACACGCCCGCGAGGATCACGGCGGCGTACGCCGGCGGCAGCGGGTCGATTCCGGAGAGGGTGAGCAGGACCATGCCGAGCGCGGACAGGACGGCGGCGGGAAGCTGCACGTGCGGCTGGCCGTACAGGTCCACGGCGCGGCCGAGCAGCGGTTGCCCCACGGCGTTGGCCAGGCCGTACACGGCGGCGAGACCGCCCGCCAGGGAGTAGCTGCCGCCCTCGGCGCGGGTGAGCAGCACGATCGCGATGGGGGCGGTGGCGTTGGGCAGCCGCCCCACCAGAGTGCCCGCCAGGAGTCGCGCGGCGTGGCGCGTCCTCAGCAGTTCCGCGTATCCCGCGGCCATGTCTGCCCCTCTCCACTCCGGCGCACGCCGAAGTTTTACGTATAACGTCAGATGTCATACGTACCATGAGCCAGACCGCGGGTCCACCTCGCGGCGAAGAGCCCTTGCTGCGGAGGCACGAGTGACCAGCCCGGACGGCCCCCCGGACCACACCGCCGCCGCAGGCGCCGGGACGCCCCCCACTCCCCCGACCAGCAGGGACGTCGCCCGCGCCGCGGGCGTCTCGCAGGCGACCGTCTCGCTGGTGCTCGGCGACAAGTGGCGCGGCCGGGTCTCGGAGCGCACCGCGGACACAGTGCGCCGGGCCGCGCGGGAGCTCGGGTACCGCCCCAACCTGGCCGCCCGGAATCTGCGGCTGGGCAGGACCAGGACGGCACTGCTCGTCGTGCCCGCGCTGACCAACGAGTTCTTCGCCCGGGTCTACGCGGGCGCTGCCCGCACGGCCGCCGAGCACGACTTCGGCGTCGTCCTCTACCCGTCGCCCGAAGGCACCGGACCGGCCAGGGACCCCTTCGCCTCGGCGCAGGCGGCACTGGACGGGGTCATCGCGTCCTCCATGGCCACGGGCGCGCTCGGCGCGATCCGGGGCACGGGACTGCCGCTCGTGATGCTCGACAGCGACCCGGCGGACCCTGGGGCCGCCGCGTACGTGAACCTCGCCATCGCCGAGGGCATGCGCCTGGTGACGGACCATCTGCTCGCCCTCGGGCACCGGCGGTTCGCCCATCTCGCGTCGGCCGTGGGGTCCTGGACGTTCGACGTGCGCGCGGCCGCTCTCCAGGAGGCTCTGCGCCGGGTTCCCGACGCCGTGGTGCACACGGTGCACGCGCCGCTGGACGTGCGCGGTGCGAGAAGGGCCGCCGAACTGGCCCTGACCGGCCCGGGTCCGCGGCCGACGGCGCTGGTCTGCGATGACGACATCGTCGCGGCGGGCGCGTGCAAGGCGGTACGCCGCCTCGGTCTGCGGGTGCCCGAGGACGTGTCGGTCACCGGCTTCGACGACCTCGCCCTGGCGACCGCCGTGGAGCCGGAACTCACCACCGTGCGACTGCCCGCCGAGCAGGTCGGGGAGCGGGGCATGGCCGCGCTGCTGGCCGTCCTGGACGGCCGGCGGCCCGAGGGCGGCGACATCGCCGTCGAACTGATGGTCCGCGGCTCCACCGCCCAGGCCTGAGGCGCGGGGCGTCACACGGGTGCCCCGGGCCGCTGGACGGCCCGGGGCGCCCGGAGGGTGATGTCGGAGCGGCTACGGCTCCTCGGTGTCCGAAGGGGTGTCGGTGGGGGTGGCCGCGTCGCCGTCCGCCTCCAGGAGGCGGGCCAGCTGACGGCCGACGATGCGCTTGAACTTCCGCTCCTGCGGCCGCGTACGGTCCAGGACGGCCACCTCGAGCCGCTCGGCGGGGATCTCCCGCTCACTGCCGTTGGTGTCCCGCGAGAGCGCCTGCACGGCCAGCTTGAGGGCCTCCGCCAGCGTCATCCCGTCCCGGTGCCGCTGGTCGAGGAAGCTGCTGATCTGCTCCGCGTTGCCGCCGACCGCGACCGAGCCGTGCTCGTCGACGATCGAACCGTCGTGAGGCAGCCGGTAGATCTGGTCGCCCTCGGGGCGGGCCCCGACCTCGGCGACGACCAGCTCCACCTCGTACGGCTTCTCCGCGTTGCTGGAGAAGATCGTGCCGAGGGTCTGCGCGTAGACGTTGGCGAGGCCACGGGCCGTCACGTCTTCGCGGTCGTAGGTGTATCCGCGCAGATCGGCGTACCGGACGCCACCGATCCGCAGGTTCTCGTACTCGTTGTACTTGCCGGCGGCGGCGAAGCCGATCCGGTCGTAGATCTCGCTGAACTTGTGCAGCGCGCGGGACGGGTTCTCGCCGACGAACACGATGCCGTCGGCGTACTGCAGCACGACAAGGCTGCGACCGCGGGCGATGCCCTTCCGGGCGTATTCCGCCCGGTCGGCCATGGCCTGCTGGGGTGAGACATAGAACGGCGTCGACACCGGCTATCCGTCCCTTTCTGTCGTTGTCACGATCACGTTGATGCGGAGCACAGGTGCCGTCAGAGCAGCGCGGCCCGGGGACCGTCGGGCTGCTCCAGCCGCCGCTCGAGGATCGAGCGGGCCAGCTCCGAGGACTCCGCCTCGGTGAGCCGCCGGAACCCCTCTTCGGTGATCACGGTGACGATCGGATAGATGCGGCGGGCCACGTCCGGACCGCCTGTCGCCGAGTCGTCGTCGGCGGCGTCGTACAGCGCCTGGACCACCAGCGTGGTCGCCTGCTGCTCCGTCAGATCGTCGCGGTAGAGCTTCTTCATCGAGCCACGGGCGAAGATGGAGCCCGAGCCCGTGGCCGCGTACCCCTGCTCCTCCGAGCGGCCGCCGGTGACGTCGTACGAGAAGATGCGGCCTTTCTCCCGGTCGACGTCCCAGCCGGCGAAGAGCGGGACGACGGCCAGGCCCTGCATGGCCATGCCGAGGTTGCTGCGGATCATCGTGGAGAGCCGGTTCGCCTTGCCCTCCAGGGAGAGCTGGGCGCCTTCCACCTTCTCGAAGTGCTCGAGCTCCAGCTGGAAGAGCCTGACCATCTCCACCGCCAGACCGGCGGTGCCCGCGATGCCCACCGCCGAGTACTCGTCGGCGGGGAACACCTTCTCGATGTCACGCTGGGCGATCATGTTGCCCATGGTGGCCCGCCGGTCACCGGCGAGCACCACGCCGCCAGGGAACGCCGCGGCGACGATCGTCGTGCCGTGCGGGGCCTCTATGACGCCCTTGACGGGCGGCATGACGCGCCTTCCGGGCAGCATGTCGGGCGCATGGTCGCCCAGGAAGTCCATGAACGACGACGAGCCGGGCGTCAGGAAGGCAGCCGGCAGACGCCCGGTGCTACGAGGGTTGGCTTCCACGCGTTTCCTTCCGGATAGGCGGCGGCCCGCCACTGGGAGGCCGGGCCGATCTTGCGAACTGTGCTGGGACGATACCCGTACGGCCGCCGGTCATCCGTCCCGGTGTGCCGGACCTCGGTCCACGGCCACCGGGACGGACAACGGGCTCTACTCCCCGCCCTTTTGCACGAAGGAACGCACGAAGTCCTCGGCGTTCTCCTCGAGCACGTCGTCGATTTCGTCGAGTACGGAGTCGACGTCGTCCGACAGCTTCTCCTGGCGCTCCTTGAGGTCTTCGGAAGCCTGCGCGTCCTGCGCGGTCTCCTCGACCTCCTCGGTGGAGCGCGTCGCCTTCTGCTGTCCGCCGTCGGTGTCCTTGGTCGCCATCTCTACCTCACCCCGCTCGCTCGGTTCGATGTCCTTGATCAGACCCTACAAGCGGGGTCTGACATCCGCGCCGTACTTTCACAACGCGTGGGGACCATCTCGATGATTCCCACCCGGCGGCCCTTTCAGCCGCCCGAGAGCACCCGGACCAGGTCTTCCGCCGTCCTGCACCGGTCGAGAAGCTCCTTGACGTGATTACGTGTACCACGCAGCGGTTCCAGCGTGGGCACGCGCTGGAGCGAGTCCCGGCCCGGCAGGTCGAAGATCACGGAGTCCCAGGAGGCCGCCGCGACGTCGTCCGCGTACTGCTCCAGGCAGCGCCCCCGGAAATACGCCCTGGTGTCCTCAGGAGGCTTCGTACCGGCCCGCAGCACGGCCTCCTCGTCCAGCAGCCGCTTCATCTTCCCGCGGGCCGCCAGACGGTTGTACAGGCCCTTCTCGGGGCGGACGTCGGCGTACTGGAGGTCCACCAGGTGGAGCCTGGGAGCGTCCCAGTCCAGGCTGTCGCGCCTGCGGTAGCCCTCCAGGAGCTCCCGCTTGGCGATCCAGTCCAGCTCCCCCGACAGGCTCATCGGGTCGTTCTCCAGGCGGTTCAGCACGTCCTCCCAGCGCCCGAGGACGTCCTTGGTCTGGTCGTCCGCGTCGACGCCGAACCGCTCCTCGACGTACTTGCGCGCCAGCTCGAAGTACTCCATCTGCAGCTGGACGGCGGTGAGTGTCCGGCCGCTGCGGAGCGTGATGAGCCGCTCCAGCGCCGGGTCGTGGGAGACCTGGTGGAGGGTGCGCACCGGCTGGTCGATCGCCAGGTCGACGTTGATGAAGCCGTCCTCGATCATGGACAGCACCAGGGACGTCGTGCCCAGCTTGAGGTACGTCGAGATCTCGGAGAGGTTCGCGTCGCCGATGATCACGTGCAGCCTGCGGTACTTCTCGGCGTCGGAGTGCGGCTCGTCGCGGGTGTTGATGATGGGGCGCTTGAGCGTGGTCTCCAGGCCGACCTCGACCTCGAAATAGTCGGCGCGCTGGCTGATCTGGAAGCCGTGCTCGTGGCCGTCCTGGCCGATCCCCACCCTGCCCGCACCCGTCACGACCTGCCGGGACACGAAGAAGGGCGTCAGGTGGCGCACGATGTCCGAGAAGGGGGTCGCCCGCTTCATCAGATAGTTCTCGTGCGTGCCGTAGGACGCGCCCTTGTTGTCTGTGTTGTTCTTGTAGAGGTGGATCGGCTGGGCGCCGGGGAGCTGCGCGGCCCGCTCGGCGGCCTCCGCCATGATCCGCTCGCCGGCCTTGTCCCAGAGCACCGCGTCCAGCGGACTGGTCACCTCCGGGGAGCTGTACTCGGGGTGCGCGTGGTCGACGTACAGCCGCGCGCCGTTCGTAAGGATGACATTGGCCAGGCCGATGTCCTCGTCGGTGAGCTGACTGTTGTCGGCGGCCTCCCGGGCGAGGTCGAAGCCTCGCGCGTCCCGCAGCGGGTTCTCCTCCTCGAAGTCCCAGCGGGCGCGGCGCGCCCGGTGCATCGCCGCCGCGTAGGCGTTGACGATCTGGGACGAGGTGAGCATGGCATTGGCGTTGGGGTGGCCGGGGACGGAGATCCCGTACTCCGTCTCGATGCCCATTACTCGCCGTACGGTCATGCGGCCCTCCTTGCCCGGCGTCGCCCCCGGACGGGGGCGGCACTCAAGTACCGCTGGTTCTCCGGTGCGTGTGCGGCGCCCGGCCCCGCACTGCGCGACTCGGCGGTACCGAAGAGCCTAGAACGCCTCTGCCCCGGTAGGGAGATCAATTCCGTCATTGCCCTGGTGTTTCGCTGTGGCGGCCGGTGTGACTGGAAAACAGCAGGCTGCGGATACCCCAGCGGGTACCCGCAGCCCGTCTGCGATCTACAGGTACTGACCGGTGTTCGCCACCGTGTCGATGGAGCGTCCGGTGTCCGCACCCTGCTTTCCGGTGACGAGCGTGCGGATGAACACGATCCGCTCGCCCTTCTTGCCGGAGATACGGGCCCAGTCGTCCGGGTTGGTGGTGTTCGGCAGGTCCTCGTTCTCCTTGAACTCGTCCACGCATGCCTGGAGGAGGTGGGAGACCCGCAGACCCTTCTGGTTCTGGTCGAGGAAGGCCTTGATGGCCATCTTCTTGGCCCGGTCGACGATGTTCTGGATCATCGCGCCGGAATTGAAGTCCTTGAAGTACAGGACTTCCTTGTCGCCGTTCGCGTACGTGACCTCGAGGAAGCGATTCTCCTCGGACTCGGCGTACATCTGCTCGACGACCGACTGGATCATGCCGTGGACCGCGGCCTCCCTGGAGCCGGTGTGCTCGGCCAGGTCGTCCGAGTGCAGCGGCAGGGTGGAGCGGAGGTACTTCGCGAAGATGTCCTTCGCCGCTTCCGCGTCCGGACGCTCGATCTTGATCTTGACGTCGAGCCGGCCGGGCCGCAGGATCGCGGGGTCGATCATGTCCTCGCGGTTGGAGGCGCCGATGACGATGACGTTCTCCAGGCCCTCCACACCGTCGATCTCGGCGAGCAGCTGCGGGACGATGGTGTTCTCCACGTCCGAGCTGACACCGGAGCCGCGGGTGCGGAAGAGCGATTCCATCTCGTCGAAGAAGACGATGACGGGGGTGCCCTCGCTCGCCTTCTCACGGGCACGCTGGAAGACGAGGCGGATGTGCCGCTCGGTCTCGCCGACGTACTTGTTGAGGAGCTCGGGGCCCTTGATGTTGAGGAAGTAGCTCTTCCCCGCGGGCTGGCCGGTCACCTCGGCGACCTTCTTGGCAAGGGAGTTGGCGACGGCCTTCGCGATCAGCGTCTTGCCGCAGCCGGGCGGACCGTAGAGCAGGATGCCCTTCGGCGGCCGCAGTTCGTGCTCCTTGAAGAGGTCGGGGTAGAGGTACGGAAGCTCGACCGCGTCGCGGATCATCTCGATCTGGCTGCCCAGACCGCCGATCTTGTCGTAGTCGACGTCCGGGACCTCTTCGAGGACGAGCTCCTCGACCTCGCTCTTGGGGATGACCTCGTAGACGTAACCGGACCTTGGTTCCAGCAGCAGGGCGTCGCCGGGGCGGATGGTGACGTCCAGCAGCGGCTCGGCGAGCCGCACCACCCTTTCCTCGTCGGTGTGCCCCAGCACCAGGGCGCGCTCGCCGTCCTCAAGGACCTCCTTGAGGGTGACGATCTCCCCGGCGCGCTCGAACTCCATGGCCTCGACCACATTGAGGGCCTCGTTGAGCATGACCTCCTGGCCACGCCTGAGCTCTTCGAGCTCCACGCTGGGACTGACGTTCACCCGTAGCTTGCGGCCACCGGTGAAGATGTCGGCCGTGCCGTCCTCGTTCGCCGTGAGGAAGACACCGAAGCCGGCCGGCGGCTGCGCGAGCCGGTCGACTTCTTCCTTGAGGGCCACGATCTGGTCGCGGGCCTCACGGAGCGTATTGGCGAGCCGCTCGTTCTGAGCGGACACGCCGGCCAAGTTGGTCTGCAGCTCGACGATCCGCTCTTCGAGAATCCTCGTATGACGCGGAGAGTCGGCGAGCTTGCGGCGCAGGACGGCGATTTCCTGCTCGAGATAGGCAACCTGTCCGGCGGGGTCCTCAGACCCTCGCCCGGGCCGGATGCCGCGGTTGATGTCGTCGTCGTGGGCTGCCACGGTCCTCACCTCCTCCAAGGGGAGCTGGACGCTTCCTGACCCTACCTGGGCGGGTGCGGGTTGAAACCCCTAGATCACAAAGACTGCGGGGTGTGTCCGATCTTCACCCTTGCGTACTCCCTCACGTCAGGGGAATACCCACCCATCAACATCGGAAAGCGGCCGGTTGTATCGTCGAAGTGTTCAACACCCGTCAGGGCTGGCTCGAATTGCTACAACCGCGCAGAAAACGGCAGGAGATATGACCGTGCAGCAGAAGGCTCCCACCGACGACGGCGCACAGACGGGCGACCCGCTCGAGGTGTGGATCGACCAGGATCTCTGCACCGGCGACGGCATCTGCGTCCAGTACGCCCCCGAGGTCTTCGAGCTCGACATCGACGGCCTGGCCTACGTGAAGAGCCCCGGCGACGAGCTGCTGCAGAGCCCGGGCGCCACAACGCCCGTCCCGCTGACTCTTCTCCGTGACGTGGTCGACTCGGCCAAGGAGTGCCCGGGCGACTGCATCCACGTGCGGCGCGTGGCGGACCAGGTCGAGGTCTACGGTCCCGACGCGGAGTGACGGATCACATACTGCGCGCGTCCGGAAGGACGGTCCGGGCGAACTTGCCGCCCTTCCACTGCCACTTGACCTTCTCCCGCCGGTCCGGGCAGCACCGCGGCACATCCGGCGAGGAGTAGCCCAGCAGCGTCGCGGAGACCGCTCCCCCGCCCACGGCGAAATCGCTGATCCCCAGCCCGTCGGCCGGGTCGACCAGGGTCGCCACGACGCGCGAGGGCCCGCTCAGCACGAAGACGCCGCTCGGCGGGGTGCCGATCCCTGAGACGCACCGCACGACCGCCACGGTCTCGGGCCGGCCGTCGCCGTCGAGGTCGCCGGAGCCCTGTTCGACCACGGCGGGCTTCTCCCCGTGGCACTCCAGTGGATACACCGCGCCCGCCGCGTCGGGCGCGGGCGCCGCCGCGGCGCTGACCGGCCCGGATGCCGCCGCCGGGGCCGTCTGGGAGGCGGTGGCGGCCTCGGGCTGGAGGAAACCGGCCGCGGCCACCACCGCGGCCATGGCGGCGGCGGTGGCGAGCCAGTGCACCGGGCGGGGCCGGGTGTGCGCGAGGTCCAGGGCTGCGGAGGTCTGCACGCCGGATGTCTCCTGGGGCTGTACCGGTGGGGTGGCGAGCATAGTGCCACACGTCACAGCGCGGCGGAACGGCAGGGTCCGTACCGGTGACCGGCACGTGAGGTTCCGGCGGGGCGACGGCCGGTGACGGAAAGCACCCGGGCCGGTAACGGAAAAGCGCCGCCGCCGAGTTCCCCGGTCGGTCGGGGAACTCGGCGGCGGCGCTGGCTCGTTGCCGGGTCAGCCGCGGGAGGCGGACCCGCTCTCGCTGCCGGGGCCGGTGTAGTCCTCGCCGTACGCGCCCTTGGCGGGACGGCGGCGGCGCAGCGGCGGCTCCACGCCGTCCGCGAGGCGGCGGGCGGTGAGGAGGAAGCCGGTGTGACCGATCATCCGATGGTCGGGACGGACGGCCAGGCCCTCGACGTGCCAGTTGCGGATCATCGACTCCCAGGCGGTCGGCTCCGCGAAGCAGCCGATCTCGCGGATGGACTCGACGGTGCGCGCCAGCTGCGTGGTGGTGGCCACGTAGCAGCAGAGGATGCCGCCGGGGACGAGCGCCTTGCGGACGACCTCCAGGCACTCCCACGGGGCGAGCATGTCCAGGATCACGCGGTCGACGTCGGTGTCGGTCAGGTTGTCCTGAAGGTCTCCGACGGTCAGCTGCCAGGCGGGGTGCGGGCCGCCGAAATAGCGCTCCACGTTCTGCGTGGCGATCTCGGCGAAGTCCTCGCGGCGCTCGTAGGAGTGCAGCATGCCCTGGTCACCGATGGCGCGCAGCAGGAAGCTGCTCAGCGAGCCGGAGCCGACCCCCGCTTCGACGACGCGGGCGCCGGCGAAGATGTCGGCGAAGGCCAGGATCTGGCCCGCGTCCTTGGGGTAGACCACGGCGGCGCCGCGGGGCATGGACAGGACATAGTCGGGGAGCAGGGGGCGCAGCGCGAGGTAGGCGACGTTTCCCGTGGTACGGACAACACTGCCCTCGGGGGCGCCGATCAGCTCGTCGTGGGGGAAGGAACCCTTGTGGGTGTGGAAATTCTTCCCGGCCTCGAGCGTGAACGTGTAGTGGCGTCCCTTGGGGTCGGTGAGCTGGACCTGGTCCCCGACCTGGAAGGGGCCGCGACGGCGGGCGGCACCGGTCGGTTCGGACATGTGACCAGCCTACCGGTCTTTTGACGGCCCGATTCGCCGCGGTGCCCCGTCGGGAGGGGCCGGGCCGCGCCGGGGCGGTCTACTGCGGGCGGGCCATGGCCGACACGAACGCGCGCTCCACGTCGGCGGTGGACAGTACGCCGTAGATCTCGCCCGTCTCCTCGACCACGAGGTACTCCGTGGCCGGGGCCGCCCGCAGCCGCTCCAGCAGCGCCTCGCCCGCCAGCTCCGCCGCGATCTTCATGTCCTCCGTGAGGTCCTGGGCGAGACCGCTGACCGCGACCCACGGCCTGCGGTGCTCCGGTACGCCGACGATGGCCGCCTCGCGGACGACGCCGGTGGGCTCCCCCTGGCCGTCGACGACGACCAGGGCGCGGGCGCCGGCGGCGTTGGCGCGGCGCAGGGCCTCGGAGAGCGGGGTGGCCGACTCGACGGGGACGGCACGCCGGGTGAGCGTACGGGCGCGCAGGTCGGGGAGGTGCTCGCGCAGCCGGGCCATGCGCAGGCTGTTCCCGGCGCCGGTCCAGATGATCGCGGCGAGGATGGCGGCGAGCAGGGCGTCGGTGACGGTCTCCATGCCGCCGATGTCCTCGGTGTTGTTGCCGAGGGCGCCGGTGTGGGTGAGCAGGGGCAGGCCGATGAGGACCGCGACGGCGAGCGCCCTGCCGACCCAGGCGGCGGCGATGGTGCCGCTCATGGGCTTGCCGGTGATCTTCCACACGACGGCGCGGAGCATCCGGCCACCGTCCAGCGGCAGGCCCGGCAGCAGGTTGAACGCCGCCACGATGAGGTTGGAGATCATCAGCCCGGCCAGCAGGACGCCGGGCACCGTGCCGGGCTCCACGATGCGCATGCCGGCGTAGAACACGCCGCCCAGGACGAGCGAGAGCAGCGGGCCGACGAAGGCGAGGACGAACTCGCGCCCCGGCGTCTCCGACTCCTTCTCGATCTCCGACACCCCGCCGAAGAACTGGAGCTGGATGCGGCGCACGGGCAGCTTGAAGCGCAGGGCCGCGACCGTGTGCGCCAGCTCGTGGACCAGCACGGAGGCGTAGAAGGCGACGGCGAAGAAGAGCGAGACCAGGTAGCGGAGGTTGCCCAACTCGGGCAGGACGCGGTCGAGCTGGCCGCCGAAGACCCAGGTGATGAGGGCGGCGACGAGGAACCAGCTGGGGGCGACGTAGACCGGCACGCCGAACGGGCGGCCCATGAGGAGGCCGCCGCCCGGCTCGCGCGGGCTCTGCGGCTTGCCGCCGCTCCCGCCGCTCTCGCCGCGCTTGTCGCGCTCGCCGCTCTCGTTCACAGGGGCCCTTCGTCCGCAGCGTCCTCGCGCGGCGTCCGCCGGCCACGCAGCGCGAGAGGGTCTGCCGTCGATGGTATGCGGACTGCCCCCGCGCGATCCGCCTCGGCTCCCCCCTTGCGGCCTTTTCGCGGCCATTGGTGCCGGGGCTGTCAGTGGCGGCCCTTAGGGTCTTGGGCATGACGACGAGTTCCGGTGGGGCCGACGCGGCCCGGCGCCCCATGTCGCTCTCCCCTTCGCGGGCGAGCGATTTCATGCAGTGCCCGCTGCTCTACCGGTTCCGGGTCATCGACAAGCTCCCCGAGAAGCCGAGCGAGGCGGCGACCCGGGGCACGCTGGTGCACGCCGTGCTGGAGCGGCTCTTCGACGTCCCGGCGACGGAGCGTACGGCGGGGCGGGCCAAGGCTCTGGTGCCCGGCCAGTGGAACCGGCTGCTGGAGTCGAAGCCGCAGCTCACAGAGCTGTTTGCCGAGGACCCGGAGGGTGAGCGGCTGTCGCGCTGGCTGGTGGAGGCCGAGGAGCTGGTCGAGCGGTGGTTCACGCTGGAGGACCCGACCCGGCTGGAGCCGGCCGAGCGGGAGCTCTTCGTCGAGACGGAGCTGGAGTCGGGACTGCGGCTGCGCGGCATCATCGACCGGGTGGACGTGGCGCCGTCCGGTGAGGTGCGGATCGTCGACTACAAGACGGGCAAGGCGCCGCGGGCCGAGTACGCCGAGGGCGCGCTGTTCCAGATGAAGTTCTACGCGCTGGTGATCTGGCGGTGGAAGGGCGTCGTACCGCGCCGGCTCCAGCTGGTGTACCTCGGCAGTGGCGACGTGCTGACGTACGACCCGGCCGAGGGGGATCTGGAGCGCGTGGAGCGCAAGCTGCTCGCGCTGTGGGAGGCCATCAAGCAGGCCACGGAGACCGGTGAGTGGCGGCCCCGGCCGACCAAGCTGTGCGGCTGGTGCGACCACCGCGCGGTGTGTCCGGAATTCGGCGGCACTCCCCCGGCGTACCCGCTGCCCGTGCAGCTGACGGTGCGCCCGGCCGATCCGGCCGGGGACGGCCAGGGCAGAATGGACGCGGTCTAGAGAAGGAGTCCTCCGTGGCTATCCGCGTCCTACTGGTCGACGACCAGCCCCTGCTGCGCACCGGCTTCCGGATGATTCTGGAGGCCGAGCAGGATCTCGCGGTCGTCGGTGAGGCCGGTGACGGTCTCCAGGCGCTCGACCAGGTGCGGGCGCTGCAGCCCGACGTCGTCCTGATGGACATCCGGATGCCGCGGATGGACGGCGTGGAGGCGACGCGCCAGATCACCGGTCCCGGCAAGGACGGCCCGGCGAAGGTGCTCGTGCTGACCACGTTCGACCTCGACGAGTACGTCGTGGAGGCGCTGCGCGCCGGGGCCAGCGGCTTCCTGCTGAAGGACGCGCCCGCCACTGAGCTGGTGCAGGCGATCCGGGTGGTCGCGGCGGGCGAGGCGATGCTGGCGCCGAGCATCACGCGCCGGCTGCTCGACAAGTACGCCGATCACCTCCCGTCCGGCGAGGAGCAGGTTCCGGACACGCTGCACACGCTGACCGAGCGCGAGCTCGAGGTGCTGAAGCTGGTGGCCCGGGGGCTGTCGAACGCGGAGATCGCCGCCGACCTGTTCGTGAGCGAGACGACCGTGAAGACGCACGTCGGGCATGTGCTGACGAAGCTCGGGCTGCGCGACCGGGTGCAGGCGGCCGTGTACGCCTACGAGAGCGGCCTGGTCAGGCCGGGCGCGCAGTAGCACCGTACGACGGAAGCCGGACCCGGCCCCCGGGAGGGCTGGGTCCGGCTTCTCGTGTGCCGGGCGGCCGGGACTCAGCCCTTGCTGATCTCCCAGAACCGGAAGACGGTCGACGCGTCCAGGGTCCACTCCAGGCCCGAGACGTCGTCGTACGCCACGGCGTACTGCTTGCCCTGCCACAGCGGGATGATCGGCACCTCGTCGGCGACGATGTCCTGGAGCTTGTTGAAGTCCTCCTCCGCCATGGGGCGGTCGGTGGCGGCGGCGGTGTCGGGGATGATCCCGTCGGTGATGCGGCGGTTCTCGTAGTTGTTGGCGAGGACGTTGTCCTTGCCGAAGAACGGCAGGGTGAAGTTGTCCGGGTCCGGGTAGTCGGGGACCCAGCCCTTCACGTACACGCCGTACTTGCCGGCCGCGATGTTCTTCTCGTACTCGTTGATCTCGACCGACTCGACGCTCGCGTCGAACAGCCCGCTCGTGTTGAGCTGCTTGGCGATCGCCTTGAACTCCGCGACGGTGGCCGGTCCGTAGCGGCTGGGCGTGGCCCAGAGGGTGATCTTCACCTTGCCGGTGATGCCGGCGCCGCGCAGCACCCGCTCGGCCTTGGCCGGCTGGGGGCTGCCGCCGTAGGTGTCGAAGAACGCCGTGTTGTGGGCGCCGATGCCGCTCGGGATGATCGAGTACAGCGGGGTGGCGGTGGACTGGTAGACGTCCCGCACGAGCGCGTCGCGGTCGATCAGGTACGCCATGGCCTTGCGCACCGCGGGCTTGCCCACGACCGGGTCGTTGACGTTGAAGACCAGGTGCTGGACCTCGGCGCTGGAGCCCTCGACGACCTCGATGCCCTTGTCGCGGTCGGCCGTGGAGTTCTCGAGGTCCGCGATGTCACCGGCCGTGAGGCCACGGTAGGCGATGTCGACGTCGCGCCGCTTGAGGGAGGCTGCGAGCGCCTTCTGGTCACCGTGGAAGAACTTCACGGTGATGCCGTTGTTCTTCGTCTCGGCGGTGCCCTCGTAGTTCTCGTTGACGGAGAACGACGCGTCGGACCGGCCGAAGGAGTCCAGCTTGTACGGGCCCGAGCCGACCGCCTTGTTGTCGGTGCGGAGCTTGTCGAAGGCGTACTCGCGGTGGTCGACGATGGAGCCGGCGCCGGAGGCGATCTTGCTCGGGAAGGTGGCGTCCGGAACCTTGAGGCGGAAGATGACGTTCTTCTCGTCCGGTGTCTCGATCGTGTCGATGGTGCCGAGCATGACCGCCGCGGGGCCGGCCTTGTCGTTGATCTTCAGCGAGCGCTCGAAGGAGTACTTGACGTCCTTCGAGGTCAGCTCGTTGCCGTTGCTGAACGTCAGGCCGTCGCGCAGGGTGCAGCGGAAGACCGTACTGCCGCCCTTGTCGAAGTCGCACGTCTTCGCGGCCTCGGGCTGCGGGGAGGAGCTGCCCTTGGGGAAGCTCAGCAGCGACTGGAAGACGTTGTTGAACAGCAGCCAGGAGCCCGGGTCGTAACCCGATGCCGGGTCGGTGGCCAGCACCTCGTCCGACATTCCGATGACCACACCGCCGTCAGTGCCCCCCGAGCCGCCCTTCTCGGTTCCACAACCGCTGAGCAGCCCCGCCGCCAGTCCCGCCGCGAGCGGGGCCGTCAGCCACTGGTTACGCCTTTTCACGGATCCTTGCCTCACAGATTCGATGAATTGCCTACCGGCCGCGCGGTCTTCGCGGCCCGGCTTCTGAAGCACTGCTGCCTGCCGGCGTCAGGAGACGCCGCGGCCCAGCTCCCACAGCTGCAGGTCCGCCGAGGAGTTGATGGCCCACTCGACGCCGGTGATGTCGTCGCGCGCGGCGACGTACTGCTTGCCCTGCCACAGCGGCAGCACCGGTACGTCGTTGGCGACGATCTCCTGGATCCGCTCGAACGGCCCGGCGGCCGTGGCCCGGTCCGCCGCGCGGCGCGACTCGGGGATGAGCTTGTTCCTGGCTTCGCTGCTCACGTACGGGGAGTTGAGGAAGTTGTCCTCGTCCAGGAACGGCGCGACGTAGTTGTCGGCGTCCGGGAAGTCGGGGAACCAGCCCATGCCGTAGACGGCGTACTCGCCGCGCTTCTGGCTGTCACGGAACTTCGACCACTCGGTTCCCTTGATGCCGACGTCGAAGAGGTTCGTGGCGTTGAGCTGCTCCTTGAGCACCTCGAACTCCCTCTTCGTGGCCGGGCCGTAGTGGTCGGTCGTGTAGTTGAGCGTCAGCTTCACCGGCGTGCCGATGCCGGCCGCCTTGAGGATCCCGGCGGCCTTGGTGCGGCTGGGCTCGCCGTACTTGTTGAAGAAGGCGTTCTGGTGCCCCGTGATGGTGTTCGGGATGAGCGAGTACAGCGGCTCGGCCGTGGCCGGGTAGACCTTGCTCGCGAGGTCCCCGCGGTCCACGACGGCGGCCAGGGCCTGGCGCACCGCCTTGCTCTTCACGGTGGAGTCCTCGGTGTCGAAGCCGAGGTAGCGGATCTCCAGGCCGGGCATCTCGATGAGGTCGATGCCCTCGGCCGGCTTCTCCGACAGGTCCTTGATCTGGTCGGGCTGGAGGGTGCGCGTCATCATGCTGATGTCGCCGTCCCTCAGCGCCTTCTCCATGGACTCGGTGTCGGCGAACGACCGCAGTTCCACCTTGTCGTTGCGGAGCTTCAAGTCGCCTTTGTACTCGGGGTTCTTGGTGAAGACCGCCTTGACGACCCGGTCGCCCTCGGTCTCGGTCTCCAGCGTGTACGGGCCCGAGCCGTCGGCGGCGAAGCCGTCCCGCAGCGTGTCGGCCTCGTAGGCGTCGGGGTCCACGATGGCCGCGGCCGGAGTCGCGATCTTGTACGGGAACGTGGCGTCCGGCGTCTTCAGGTGGAAGACGATCTCGTGCTCGCCCTTGGTCTCGATCATGTCGATGTTCGAGAGCAGCGCGACCGGACCGTTGTTGTTCTTGATCTTCAGCACGCGCTCGATCGAGAACTTGACGTCCTCCGCGGTGAGCGCGTCGCCGTCGGCGAACCGGAGCCCGTCGCGCAGGGTGCAGCGGTAGCTCTCGTTCTGGGTGTCGGTGAAGCCGCACTTGGAGGCCGCGTCCGGCACCGGCTCGCCGCCGCCGCGCGGGACGTGCATCAGCATCTGGACGGTCTGCCGCAGGACGTTCCAGGCGCCGGCGTCATAGGCGAACGCCGGGTCGAAGGGCGCGGGCGCGTCCTTCGTGGCCACGAACTGGTCCGTGGTGCCCACGACGATGGCGTCACTGCCCTTCCCGCCGACGTCCGCGGCGCCGCACGCGGCCAGCGCGGGCGCGAGCAGGCCGATCACGGCCGGCAGCACCAAGGTCTTGCGGTTCATCCTGGACGTTCTCCCTCATCCGGCACTGAGTTCTTCAGCGGTGTACGGGATACTCCGCCGCGGCCGCCCGGTCGGGGCGGAGCGATCGGGCCGGATCAGAGCGATCGGTTCGGTTGCCCCAGCAACTGGTTGAGCGCTGGAACCCGTGGTGATGCGGCGAAGTTCTCGGGTTTGAGATTAGTGGGAATCGCCGGGCGGGCCGGACCGGGCCGGTGCCTCCGCGTCATCGGCCCGCGGTCATGGATCCCGGCGCGCCGGCCCGGTGGGGCCGGAATGATTCGTACACCGCTTCACCAATCGGGACACAAGGACGCCAAATGCGGCCCCACGGAGGCGCTTTGACACCGCCGGGGACCGCACCGGATCTCACACAGGGTGACCAAGGTCACCTTCTGAATACTTCTGTCCCATTGCGCATTTCTATTTCCGCTTGTGACGGAAAATGCACGGCCCAATGCCGAGAGTTTCCACCTCCCGGCGAAGGCACCGTCGGTGAACGGCTCAGTTCATCCGGGTGATCAGGGTGGTGAGAAAAGCGAGATCGACTTCTTCCAGGGACCCCACGACCACCCGGCCGCGCGCGGGCGCGATCGGCGCCACGGAGGGAACGGCCACCACCCGGCAGCCGGCCGCCTCGGCCGCCGCCACGCCGGTCGCCGTGTCCTCGACGACCGCGCATCTCCCGGGGTCGGCGCCGAGCAGGGCCGCGGCGTACAGATACGGGTCCGGGTGCGGTTTCGTACGGGCCACCTCGTCGCCCGCGACCGTGAGCGTGAACATCTGCGGCCCCAGCGTCTGCAGGACGCGGTCGATGATGCGCCGGTGCGAGGCCGACACCAGCGCGGTGGGCACCTCGTGCGCCGCCAGCTCCGCGAGCAGCCGCGCGGCGCCCGGCATCAGCGGCACGCCCCGCCCGATCCGCTTCTCGAAGCGGTCGTTGAGCAGCACCGTGAGCTCGGGCAGCGTGATGTCCGCGCCGGTCACCTCGATGAGGTAGCCCGCGCTGCGCGTCATGGGCCCGCCGACCACCACGTCGCGCCACGCCTCGTCCAGCACATGCCCGAGGTCCGCGAAGACCTCGGCCTCGACCTCCCACCAGAAGCCCTCGGTGTCGACCAGGGTGCCGTCCATGTCGAGGAAGACAGCCTGCAGGGCGGAGCCTTCGGCCGTACGGGTACTGGGCGCGGGGACGGTACTGGTCATCCGGGCACACCTCCTGAAGGGACGAGAAGGCCGGCCGTCTCCCGTGGTGGGAAGGCGACCGGCCTGCGCTGGACCGACCAGTGTACGACTCGTCCGGGTCTATCGCGCGTTGAAGTACTTCGCCTCGGGGTGGTGGATGACGATCGCGTCGGTGGACTGCTCCGGGTGCAGCTGGAACTCCTCGGACAGGTGTACGCCGATCCGCTCCGGCCGCAGGAGGTCCGCGATCTTGGCGCGGTCCTCCAGGTCGGGGCAGGCGCCGTAACCGAGCGAGAACCGCGCGCCGCGGTACTTCAGGGCGAACATGTCCTCGACGGCGGCCGGGTCCTCGGCCCCGAAGCCGAGTTCGCTGCGGACGCGGGCGTGCCAGTACTCGGCGAGAGCCTCCGCCAACTGGACGGACAGGCCGTGCAGTTCGAGGTAGTCACGGTAGGAGTTCGACTCGAACAGCTCGGCCGTCGCCTCGCCGATCTTCGATCCGACGGTGACGACCTGGAGGCCGACCACGTCCGTCTCGCCGGACTCCTCCGGGCGGAAGAAGTCGGCGAGGCACAGGCGGCGGCCCCGGCGCTGGCGCGGGAAGGTGAAGCGGGTGCGCTCGGATCCGTCGTCGTTGAGGAGAATCAGGTCGTCGCCCTTGGAGTGGCACGGGAAGTACCCGTGGACGACCGCGGCTTCGAGCAGGTTCCGGGTGTGGAGCTGCTCCAGCCAGCCGCGCAGCCGGGGGCGGCCCTCGGTCTCGACGAGCTCCTCGTACGTCGGCCCCTCGCCGGTGCGTGCCTGCTTGAGGCCCCACTGGCCCTTGAACAGCGCGCCCTCGTCCAGCCAGGAGGCGTACTCCTTCAGGCCGATGCCCTTGACGACGCGGGTGCCCCAGAACGGCGGCTCGGGGATCCGGTTGTCGACGGCGACGTCGGAGCGTACGGATCCCTGGGGCTCCTCGACCTCGAGCACGGCGGTGGGGGCGCTCTTCGGGACGCGGCGCTGCTTGAGCTCGGGCAGCTTGGCGCCGGGGACGCCGCGCTTGACGCCGATCAGGGCGTCCATCAGACGCAGGCCCTCGAACGCGTCGCGGGCGTAGCGGACTTCACCGTCGTAGATCTCGTGCAGGTCCTGTTCGACGTACGCCCTCGTCAGCGCGGCGCCGCCGAGGATGACCGGGAAGTCGGCGGCCATCTTTCGCTGGTTGAGCTCCTCCAGGTTCTCCTTCATGATCACGGTCGACTTCACCAGGAGACCGGACATGCCGATGACGTCGGCACGGTGCTCCTCGGCGGCTTCGAGGATCGCGGAGACGGGCTGCTTGATGCCGAGGTTGACGACGGTGTAGCCGTTGTTGGACAGGATGATGTCGACGAGGTTCTTACCGATGTCGTGGACGTCGCCGCGCACGGTGGCCAGCACGATCGTGCCCTTGCCCTCGTCGTCCGACTTCTCCATGTGCGGCTCCAGGTAGGCCACCGCCGTCTTCATGACCTCGGCGGACTGGAGTACGAACGGCAGCTGCATCTGGCCGGAGCCGAAGAGCTCGCCGACGACCTTCATGCCCTCGAGGAGCGTGTCGTTGACGATGTCCAGGGCCGGGCGCTCGGTCAGCGCCTCGTCGAGGTCCGCCTCCAGGCCCTTCTTCTCGCCGTCGATGATGCGGCGCTTGAGGCGCTCGTCGAGCGGCAGGGCCAGGAGTTCCTCGGCCTTGCCGGCCTTCATCGACTTGGTGTCGACGCCCTCGAACAGCTCCAGGAACCGCTGCAGCGGGTCGTAGCCCTCCGCGCGGCGGTCGTGGATCAGGTCGAGGGCGACCTTGATCTGCTCCTCGTCGAGGCGGGCGATCGGCAGGATCTTGCTCGCGTGCACGATCGCCGAGTCGAGGCCCGCCTTGACGCACTCGTCGAGGAAGACGGAGTTCAGGACGATGCGGGCGGCCGGGTTCAGGCCGAAGGAGATGTTCGACAGGCCGAGCGTGGTCTGCACGTCGGGGTGGCGCCGCTTGAGCTCACGGATCGCCTCGATCGTGTTGACGCCGTCCTTGCGGGACTCCTCCTGACCGGTGCAGATGGTGAAGGTGAGGCAGTCGATGAGGATGTCCGACTCGTGGATGCCCCAGTTGCCGGTCAGGTCGGCGATGATCCGCTCGGCGACGGCGACCTTGTGCTCGACCGTACGGGCCTGGCCCTCCTCGTCGATGGTCAGCGCCATCAGCGCGGCGCCGTGCTCCCGCGCCAGCTCGGTGACCTTCTGGAACCGGGACTCCGGACCGTCGCCGTCCTCGTAGTTGACCGAGTTGATGACCGCGCGCCCGCCCAGCTTCTCCAGGCCGGCCCGCAGGACGTCCAGCTCGGTGGAGTCCAGCACGATGGGCAGGGTGGAGGCGGTGGCGAACCGGCCGGCCAGCTCCGCCATGTCGGCGGCGCCGTCGCGCCCGACGTAGTCGACGCACAGGTCGAGCATGTGCGCGCCCTCGCGGATCTGGTCGCGGGCCATCTCCACGCAGTCGTCCCAGCGGCCCTCCAGCATGGCCTCGCGGAACTTCTTCGACCCGTTGGCGTTCGTGCGCTCACCGATGGCCAGGTACGAGGTGTCCTGGCGGAAGGGGACGGTCTGGTAGAGCGAGGCGGCGCCGGGCTCGGGGCGCGGGTCGCGCGCGGCCGGGGTGAGGTCGCGCACCCGCTCGACGACCTGGCGCAGGTGCTCGGGCGTCGTACCGCAGCAGCCGCCCACCAGGGACAGGCCGTACTCGCGGACGAACGACTCCTGGGCGTCGGCCAGCTCGGGGGCCGACAGGGGGTAGTGCGCGCCGTTCTTGCCGAGGACGGGGAGGCCGGCGTTGGGCATGGCGGAGATCGGGACGCGCGAGTGGCGGGCGAGGTAGCGCAGGTGCTCGCTCATCTCGGCGGGGCCGGTGGCGCAGTTCAGGCCGATCATGTCGATGCCGAGCGGTTCCAGCGCGGTGAGGGCGGCGCCGATCTCGGAGCCCAGCAGCATGGTGCCGGTGGTCTCGACGGTCACGGAGCAGATCAGGGGGACGCTGACGCCGGCGACGTCCATGGCGCGGCGGGCGCCGATGATCGCCGACTTGGTCTGGAGCAGGTCCTGGGTGGTCTCCACCAGGAGCGCGTCGGCGCCGCCCGCGAGCATGCCCTCGGCGTTCTGCTGGTACGCGTCGCGCAGCGTGACGTACGGGGCGTGCCCGAGGGTGGGCAGCTTGGTGCCGGGGCCCATCGAGCCGAGCACCCAGCGCTGGCGGCCGTCCCTGGCCGCGAACTCGTCGGCGACCTCGCGGGCGATGCGGGCGCCCGATTCGGACAGCTCGAAGACGCGCTCGGGGATGTCGTACTCGGCGAGCGCGGCGAAGTTCGCGCCGAAGGTGTTGGTCTCGACGCAGTCGACGCCTACCGCGAAGTACTCCTCGTGGACGGTGCGCACGATGTCGGGGCGGGTGATGTTGAGGATCTCGTTGCAGCCTTCGAGGTTCTCGAAGTCCTCGAGGCTGGGGTCCTGCGCCTGGAGCATGGTGCCCATCGCCCCGTCGGCGACCACTACACGGCTGGCGAGTGCTTCGCGGAGGGCGTCGGCGCGGCTGCTGTGGCTGGCAGGCGTGGGGGTTGGCAACGAGGCCATGGATCTGCTCCCTGGGGTGCGACGGCTGTCGGCTTTGCGCCTTCCCGGCGGAAGGCGCACCTGGCCAGCGTAGCCGTGACCCCGTCCGTGGCGTGAAGGCGTCCCACGGGGCGGACGGTGTCGTGTGTGTGGCGTGTTCTCATGGCTCACGGTCGCCGGGTGGGCCTCGGACGGTGACGCCAGGTCGGCATGAGCCGATAGTGTTCAGCATTGTCGAACCGAGGTGGAGGTGGCCGAGCGTGGCGAAGAACATCCAGTCGCTCGAGCGGGCGGCGGCGATGCTGCGCCTGCTCGCGGGGGGCGAGCGCAGGCTCGGGCTGTCCGAGGTGGCCTCGTCCCTCGGTCTTGCCAAGGGTACGGCCCACGGCATCCTGCGCACCCTCCAGGCGGAGGGTTTCGTCGAACAGGATCCGGCCTCGGGCCGCTATCAGCTCGGCGCCGAGCTGCTGCGCCTGGGCAGTACGTACCTGGACGTGCACGAGCTGCGCGCCCGCGCGCTGGTGTGGACCGACGACCTGGCCCGCTCCAGCGGCGAGAGCGTCTACCTAGGCGTGCTGCACCAGCAGGGCGTACTGATCGTCCACCACGTCTTCCGTCCGGACGACAGCCGGCAGGTGCTCGAGGTCGGGGCCATGCAGCCGCTCCACTCCTCCGCGCTGGGCAAGGTGCTGTCCGCTTACGACCCGGTCGCGCACAACGAGGTCGTCGAGAACGAGCGCAAGTCCTTCACTCCGCACACGATCACGGACGCGGAGGAGTTCGAGGCGGTGCTCGACCTGACCCGCGCGCGCGGCTGGGCCGCCGACGTGGAGGAGACCTGGGACGGGGTGGCCTCGATCGCCGCCCCCATCCACGACCGCCGGCGGATGCCGGTCGGCGCGGTCGGCATCACCGGCGCGGTGGAAAGAGTCCGCAGCGACGAGGGCCTGCGCAACGACCTCGTGGCGGCCGTACGGGACTGCGCCCGCGCCGTGTCGCGGGACCTGGGCGCCAGCCGCTTCTGAGGCGGGCCCCCGCCCGTGCCCGCCGAGCGGGTAACGATCGGGACACCGGCCACACAACTCTTGACGCGCGTCTTAACCGGGGGCAAAACTGCCGTTCATCGGTCGGCAATGCCGAACACCTACCGGCAATACGCGCTAGAGTGTGGCAACGCCAAGGGACCGGCTAGGCCCTCACCGAGGGCGCGGACCACCCGGAGGGACCCGGGGTTCGCCTTTCCCCTGGAACGAAGGACAAAGGAGTCGCGGGTGTCCAGCTCCGACATCTTCATCGGCGAGATCATCGGTACCGCCGTGCTCATCCTGCTCGGCGGTGGCGTGGTCGCCGCCGTCGTACTCAAGCGCTCGAAGGCCCAGAACGCCGGCTGGCTCGCCATCACCTTCGGGTGGGGATTCGCCGTCATGACCGCCGTCTACATGACCGGCACGCTTTCCGGCGCTCACCTCAACCCGGCGGTCACGGTCGGCATCGCGATCAAGGACGGTGACTGGAGCAACGCTCCGGTCTACTTCGCGGGCCAGATACTCGGCGCCATGATCGGTGCCGCACTGGTCTGGGTCGCGTACTACGGCCAGTTCCAGGCCCACCTCACGGACCCGGAGATCCTCGCGGAGCAGCCGGCCGAAGAGGGCATGGTCGACCAGAAGGCCGCGCCCAAGGCCGGCCCCGTGCTCGGCGTCTTCTCCACCGGTCCTGAGGTGCGGAACGTCTGGCAGAACCTCGCCACCGAGATCATCGGCACCGTCGTGCTCGTTCTCGCGGTGCTCACCCAGGGCCTCAACGACAGCGGCAAGGGCCTCGGCGTGCTCGGCGCGCTGATCACCGCCTTCGTCGTCGTCTCGATCGGCCTCTCGCTCGGCGGCCCGACCGGTTACGCGATCAACCCGGCCCGTGACCTGGGGCCGCGCATCGTGCACGCCCTGCTCCCGCTGCCGAACAAGGGCGGCTCCGACTGGAGCTACGCCTGGATCCCCGTCGTGGGCCCGCTGATCGGCGGAGCCGTCGCCGCGGGTATCTACAACATCGCGTTCGCCTGAGCCGACCGGCCGACCCTCTACAGACCTCCGGGAGCACACCGTGACCGACGCACACACCACCGGCCCGTTCATCGCGGCCATCGACCAGGGCACCACCTCCAGCCGCTGCATCGTCTTCGACAAGGACGGCCGGATCGTCGCCGTCGACCAGAAGGAGCACGAGCAGATCTTCCCGAAGCCGGGCTGGGTCGAGCACGACGCGACGGAGATCTGGACCAACGTCCAGGAAGTCGTGGCCGGCGCCATCGGCAAGGCGGGCATCACGCCCGCCGACGTCAAGGCGATCGGCATCACCAACCAGCGCGAGACCACGCTGCTGTGGGACAAGAACACCGGCGAGCCCGTCCACAACGCCATCGTGTGGCAGGACACCCGCACCGACGCCCTCTGCAAGGACCTCGGCCGCAACGTCGGCCAGGACCGCTTCCGCCGCCAGACCGGCTTGCCGCTCGCGTCGTACTTCGCCGGACCCAAGGTCCGCTGGCTGCTCGACAACGTCGAGGGCCTGCGCGAGCGCGCCGAGGCCGGCGACATCCTCTTCGGCACCATGGACTCCTGGGTCATCTGGAACCTGACGGGCGGCACGGACGGCGGCGTACACGTCACCGACGTCACCAACGCCTCGCGCACCCTTCTCATGAACCTGCACGAGATGCGCTGGGACGAGAAGATCCTCCAGTCCATGGACATCCCGGCCGCCGTGCTGCCGGAGATCCGTTCCTCCGCCGAGGTGTACGGCGTCGCCAAGGCCGGTCCGCTGGCGGGCGTGCCCGTCGCCTCCGCGCTCGGTGACCAGCAGGCGGCGCTCTTCGGCCAGACCTGCTTCGCCCAGGGCGAGGCCAAGTCGACGTACGGCACCGGCACCTTCATGCTGCTGAACACCGGTCACACGCCGGTCAACTCGTACAACGGCCTGCTGACGACCGTCGGATACCAGATCGGCGACCAGAAGCCCGTCTACGCCCTCGAAGGCTCGATCGCCATCACCGGCGCGCTCGTCCAGTGGATGCGCGACCAGATGGGCCTCATCAAGTCGGCCGCCGAGATCGAGACGCTGGCCTCCTCCGTCGAGGACAACGGCGGCGCGTACTTCGTGCCCGCCTTCTCCGGACTGTTCGCCCCGTACTGGCGTCCCGACGCCCGCGGTGTGATCGCCGGCCTCACCCGGTACGTCACCAAGGCGCACATCGCCCGTGCCGTCCTGGAGGCCACCGCCTGGCAGACCCGCGAGATCAGCGACGCCATGACGAAGGACTCCGGCGTCGAGCTGACGGCCCTCAAGGTCGACGGCGGAATGACCTCCAACAACCTGCTGATGCAGACGCTCTCCGACTTCCTGGACGCACCGGTCGTGCGCCCGATGGTCGCCGAGACCACCTGCCTCGGCGCCGCCTACGCCGCCGGCCTCGCCGTCGGCTTCTGGTCCAGCACCGACGAGCTGCGTGCCAACTGGCGCAGGGCCGCCGAGTGGACCCCCCGCATGGACGCGGCCACGCGGGACCGCGAGTACAAGAGCTGGCTCAAGGCCGTTCAGCGGTCCATGGGCTGGCTCGAAGACGAGAGCTGACGAGGAGTTACGAACATGACCACCCTGCAGAGCGTCCCGGCCCTCGGGACGCGCCCGGCCGACGGCTGTTCCACGAGTCGCGCCGAGACCCGGGAACACCTTTCCAAGGCGACGTACGACCTCCTGGTGATCGGCGGCGGCATCCTGGGCATCTCCACCGCCTGGCACGCCGCCCAGTCGGGACTGCGGGTGGCCCTGGTGGACGCCGGCGACTTCGCCGGCGCCACCTCCTCCGCCTCCTCCAAGCTGCTCCACGGCGGACTGCGCTACCTCCAGACCGGCGCGGTCAAGCTCGTCGCGGAGAACCACTTCGAGCGGCGCGCCGTCTCCCGGGACGTCGCGCCGCACCTGGCCAACCCGCTCACCTTCTACCTCCCCGTCTACAAGGGCGGTCCGCACGGCGCGGCCAAGCTCGGCGCGGGCGTCTTCGCCTACTCGGCGCTGTCCGCCTTCGGGGACGGTGTCGGCCACGTCATCAGCCCGGCGAAGGCCGCCCGTGCGGTTCCCGAGCTGCGTACGGACGATCTGAGGGCCGTCGCCGTCTACGGCGACGACCAGATGAACGACTCGCGCATGGCCCTGATGACGGTCCGCGCGGCCGTCGAGTCGGGCGCGACCGTCCTCAACCACGCCGAGGTCACCGGGCTGCGCTTCACCAACGGCCGGGTCACCGGCGCGGAGCTCAAGGACCGCCTGGACGGCGTGGAGTTCGGCGTGACGGCCCGCCTGGTGCTCAACGCCACCGGACCGTGGGTCGACCACCTGCGCACGATGGAGAACCCGGCCGCGGCCCCCTCCATCCGGCTCTCCAAGGGCGCGCACCTGGTCCTCAAGCGAACCGCCCCCTGGCGGGCCGCGCTGGCGACGCCCATCGACAAGTACCGCATCACCTTCGCGCTGCCGTGGGAGGACCAGCTCCTGCTCGGCACGACCGACGAGGAGTACGAGGGCGACCCCGGGGACGTCTCGGTCAACGAGAAGGACATCGCCCAGATCCTGGACGAGGCCGCCTTCTCGATCCGCGACCAGCAGCTCTCCCGCGACCTCATCACGTACTCCTTCGCGGGTCTGCGGGTGCTGCCCGGCGGGCCCGGTGACACCTCCAAGGCCAAGCGCGAGACGGTCGTCACCGAGGGACGCGGCGGCATGCTGTCGGTAGCGGGCGGCAAGTGGACGACGTTCCGTCACATCGGCCGCACCGTCATGAACAAGCTGGCGGAGCTGCCCGGCCACCCGCTGGGCGAGGACATGGAACCCATCTCCAGCCTGCCCAAGCGGCAGCCGCTGCCGGGTATATCCAACCCGAACGCGGTCGCGCACCGGCTGCTCGTCGACGGCGGCACGCCCGGTCCGCGGATGGCGGCCGACACCGCGCGCCACCTGGCCACCCACTACGGCTCGCTGTCGTTCGACATCGCGCGCCTGGCCAACGAGGACCCGGCGCTGGCCGAGCGCGTCCACCCGGACGCGCCGGAGATCTGGGCGCAGGTCGTGTACGCCCGCGACCACGAGTGGGCCGAGACCGCGGACGACGTGCTGCGCCGCCGTACGACGCTGACGATCCGCGGCCTGGCCACGGACGAGGTCCGTGCGAAGGTCGAGGACGTGCTGGGCCGCAGGGCCTGAGACCCCGCGTCACGGGGGGACGGGTAAGGGGCAGCCGCCTGGGCGGCTGCCCCTTACCCGTGCTGAGGATCCGGCGGTTGATCCGACGGGCGCCGGGCACGCTTCCCACATGCGCATCAGGCGTCACCGCACCTGGTGGAAGCCGTAAGGTTGGTGCGTGCACAAGGGAACGTCGAAAGGGGGCACTGGGTGATCGAGCTCGAGGGGGTTCCCGAGCTGATCGACCCGGTCATGGTGGCCGCGTTCGAGGGCTGGAACGACGCCGGCGACGCCGCCTCCACCGCGGTCGCGCATCTGGAACGGGAGTGGAAGGGCGAGGTGTTCGCGGCGCTCGACGCCGAGGACTACTACGACTTCCAGGTCAACCGGCCCACGGTGTTTCTCGAGAACGGGGTCCGGAAGATCACCTGGCCCACCACACGGCTCTCCGTGGTGCGCATCGGCGGCGACAAGCCCCGCGACCTCGTACTGGTCCGCGGCATCGAGCCGTCCATGCGCTGGCGTTCGTACTGCAACGAGATCCTCGGCTTCGCGCACGAGCTGGGCGTCGAGATGATCGTGATCCTGGGCGCGCTGCTCGGCGACACCCCGCACACCCGGCCGGTGCCGGTCAGCGGCGTGACGTCGGACGCGGACCTGGCGCGGACCATGGACCTGGAAGAGACCAAGTACGAGGGCCCCACCGGCATCGTCGGAATCCTCCAGGAAGCCTGCACGCACGCGGGCGTGCCGGCGGTGAGCCTGTGGGCCGCCGTGCCGCACTACGTGTCGCAGCCGCCCAACCCCAAGGCCACACTGGCCCTGTTGAACCGCCTGGAAGACCTCATCGACCTGCGGATCCCGCTCGGCGAACTGCCGGAGGACGCACGGGCCTGGCAGGTGGGCGTGGACCAACTGGCCGCCGAGGACAGCGAGGTGGCCGAGTACGTGCAGTCGCTGGAGGAGGCGCGGGACACCGCGGAGCTGCCCGAGGCGTCCGGCGAGGCGATCGCCCGCGAGTTCGAGCGGTACCTGCGGCGGCGTGACGGCGGGCCCGGCCCCGGTCACGCGACCGACGGGAGCGAGGGCACGGGGACGTACCTGCGCGACAGCTCCAGCGGCCGTACGCGGCCCCCGAAGCCCCCGCGCGCGGAGTCCGAGCCCCCGCGGGGCGCGGAGGACACCGACGGAGCGGACGACTCCCCCGAGGAGTAGGGCGTACGGACGGTGAACGTGCGGGGCGGCGCCGTCGGGCGCCGCCCCGTCGTCGTGCGCCCGAGGGGTACGCCGACTGAGCCGCCCCCGGCCCTCCGCGTGGAGGACCGGGGGCGGCCGGGTCGCGCGGCGTTACAGGGCCACGCCGAGGAGGGCGTCGACGGCACGCGAGACGACGCCGGGGGCGCCTTCGTCCGTACCGCCCCCGGACGCCTGGAGGGCGGCCCAGCGGTCCACGGCGGCCAGTGCGGCCGGGGCGTCGAGGTCGTCGGCGAGCGCCTCGCGGATCTCCTCCACCAGGCCGTCCGCGGACGGTCCGTCGGGGCGGGACACGGCCGCGCGCCAGCGCCCGAGCCGCTCCAGGGCGTCCTGAAGCACCTGGTCCGTCCACTCCCAGTCGGCCCGGTAGTGGTGCGCGAGCAGCGTGAGGCGGATCGCGGCCGGGTCCACACCGTCGCGGCGCAGCTTCGACACGAAGACCAGGTTGCCCTTGGACTTCGACATCTTCTCGCCGTCCAGGGCGACCATGCCGGCGTGCACGTACGTCTTCGCGAACGGGTGCTCGCCGGTCAGCGCCTGGGCGTGGGACGCGCCCATCTCGTGGTGCGGGAAGGCCAGGTCGGACCCGCCGCCCTGCACGTCGAAGCCCATCCCGAGGTGGTCGAGGGCGATCGCCACGCACTCGATGTGCCAGCCGGGCCTGCCGCGTCCCAGCGAGGCGCCGTCCCAGCTCGGCTCGCCGTCACGGGCCGCCATCCAGAGCATCGGGTCGAGCGGGTTCTTCTTGCCGGGGCGGTCCGGGTCGCCGCCGCGCTCGGCGGACAGCAGCCGCATCGCGTCGGCGTCCAGCCCCGAGACCTCGCCGAAGCGCGGGTCGGCCTCGACGGAGAAGTACACGTCCCCGTCGAGCTCGTACGCCGCGCCCGCGTCCCGCAGCCGCTCGATGAGCGGCACGATGCCGGGTATCGCCTCGACGGCGCCGATGTAGTGCCGCGGCGGAAGCATCCGCAGGGCGGTCATGTCCTCGCGGAACAGCGCGGTTTCGCGCTCCGCCAGTTCGGTCCAGTCCTGTCCGTCGCGGATCGCCCGCTCCAGCAGCGGATCGTCCACGTCCGTGACGTTCTGCACGTAGTGAACCTGCCGCTTGGTGTCGAGCCACACGCGCTGCACGAGGTCGAACGCGTTGTAGGTCGCCGCGTGACCGATGTGGGTCGCGTCGTACGGCGTGATGCCGCAGACATAGATTCGGGCGACGGGACCGGGGTCGAGGGTGATCAACCCGCCGGTCGCGGTGTCGTGGATCTGGAGGTCGCGGCCCTTGCCAGGCAGGGCGGGGACCTCAGAAGCGGGCCAGGCATGCATGCCTTGAGCGTAACCGGACGCAGGTTCCGGATACGAACCGGATACGGAAACGTGTCCGGTAAGCCACTCTTGCGCGAGCCCGCCGCCGTGCCCTAGACCGGCGGCCACGGAATGGCGGGCCAGTCCCCGCTCGGCTCCGGGTGGCGCGCCGTCGCCCGCAGCGCCGCCACCCGCCCGCGCAGCGCCTCCACCTCCGCCGCAGTGATCAGTTCGGCCATCCGGGTGGCGAGCGGCCGCCCCGGGGCCAGTTCCTCCACGAGCCGGCCCACCACCGCGACGGCCTCGGCCGTCAGCGGCTCGCCCGCCCAGCCCCACAGCAGCGTGCGGAGCTTGTCGTCCGCGTGGAACGTGACCCCGTGGTCGATGCCGTACAGCCGCCCGTCCGGGGCCGGCAGCAGATGCCCGCCCTTGCGGTCGGCGTTGTTGACGACCGCGTCCAGGACCGCCAGCCGGCGCAGGCGCGGGTCGTCGGCGTGCACGAGGAGCGCCGTGCGCCCCTCCCCCACCTCGGCGTAGGCGATGGCCTTCCAGCCCTCGGCGGGCTCCTCGTCCTCGATCAGGGCGAGCAGCCCCCCGTCGGGCCCCTCGGGGGCCGTCTCGATCCACAGCTGGCACATGCCCTCGCCGTACGGCCCGTCGCGCAGCACGGTCGGCGGGACGAGGCCCCACCCCGTCGCCTCGGAGATCTCGTACGCCGCCACCTCGCGCTGCGCGAGCGTGCCGTCGGGGAAGTCCCACAGGGGCCGCTCGCCGGCGACGGGCTTGTAGACGCAGGACGCCGACACGCCGTCGTGCTCGACGTCGCAGTAGAGGACGGCGTTGGATGCCTCACGCACGCGTCCGCGCACCGTGAGCCGGCCCTTCGCCAGCACGGTGAGCAGGTCGTCCGGCGGAGTCACGCTCCGCGGCGGTATCCGTTCTGGCGCGGGCATACGTGTCCCTCCGGGTCGAGCGGCAGGCTGCACAGCGGGCACGGCGGCCGGCCCGCGTTGACGACGTCGAGGGCGCGCTTGGCGAAGGCACGGGCCTGCGCGCCGCTGAGTCGGACCCGCAGCATCGGCGGGCCGTTCTCCTCGTCCTGGAGCAGCCGTTCCTCGGCCTCCGCGAGATCCTCTTCGGTCTCCACGTCCAGCTCGACGAGGGCCTGGGCCTCGACGATCATGCGCTGTTCCTCACCGTCCCAGGCCAGCGCCATCGTGCCGACGCGGAACTCCTCCTCGACGGGGGCGTCGAGCGGGGCGCTGTCGGTGACGTCGGCCGGGGCCACGGCCGGTACGGGGGCGTTGCCGCCGGTGCGGCGTACCACTTCGTCGAGCAGCTCGTCGATCCGCTCCGCGAGCGCGGCCACCTGGGTCTTCTCCAGGGCGACGCTGGTGACGCGGCCGGCCGCGGATGCCTGCAGGAAGAACGTACGGCGTCCAGGCAGCCCGACCGTACCGGCGACGAAGCGGTCCGGCGGGTCGTAGAGGAATACCTGACGGGACACGTCCTGTCTCCCTTGAAATCGTCGACTCAGAAGTCGATGTCGAAAAGCCGGTGTCGAAAGTGTCGAAATCGTCTCTATGCGCGGTGGGGGCGCGTCCACCCTACTGCGCGGAGCGATCACGGTGCGCCCGCGCCGCCCCCTACGGCCGCGTCCCCGTCGCTCCCGCTCTCGCGCGGCGCCAGGGCGGTGAGGTCCCCGGTGTCGCCGAGCCGCACGAGAAAGGGGCGGAGCCCGGTGTACCGGATGGCCGTCAGGGAACACGGGTCGACGTGAATCCGCTGGAAGAGGTCGAGATGAAGGCCGAGCGCGTCCGCGACGACGGACTTGATGATGTCCCCGTGCGAGCACATGAGGTACACGGCGTCCTCGCCGTGCCCGGCCTCGACGCGCGCGTTCCAGTCCCGTGCGGCGTCGACCGCGCGGGCCTGCATGGCCCGCATCGACTCGCCGCCGGGGAACGTCACGGAGGACGGGTGCTGCTGCACGGCGGCCATCAGCGGCTCGTCGGAGAGCTCGGCGAGCTTGCGGCCCGACCAGTCGCCGTAGTGGCACTCCCCGATCCGCTCGTCGGTGTGCAGCGGCAGCCCCGGGCGCGCGTCGAGCAGCGGCTGGAGCGTCTCGCGGCAGCGTTCGAGCGGGCTGGTCACCACGGCGGCGAGCGGCACGTCGGCCAGCCTGCCGGGCAGCGCGGCCGCCTGTGCGGCGCCGCGCTCGTCGAGCGTGACGCCGGGCGTCCAGCCGGCGAGCAGTCCCGCGGTGTTGGCGGTGGAACGTCCGTGGCGTACGAGGATCAGCGTGGCCATGGCCGCCAGCCTAGGCGGAAGACGGCTCCGGGGTGTGCCGGGGCCCCGGCGCGGGGAGGATGCGCCGCGTGATCGTCGACTGTGCCATCTACCGGGAAGGGTGCCGCACGGAGGGCCCTTCCGACTTCTCCGAGGCGCTCTCCGAGGCGCGGGCGGGCGGCGACTCCTTCTTGTGGATCGGTCTGCACGAGCCGACCGAGAAGGAATTCGACCTCGTGACGACCGAGTTCGGCCTGCACCCGCTGGCCGTCGAGGACGCCCTGCGCGCCCATCAGCGGCCCAAGCTGGAGGTGTACGACGATTCGCTCTTCGCGGTGCTCAAGCCGGTGATGTACGAACCGGAGAGCGACACCGTGACGACGGGCGAGCTGATGGTGTTCGTGGGCGACTCCTTCGTGGTGACGGTGCGGCACGGCGAGGGCGCCCCCCTGGCGGCCGTGCGCGACCGTCTGGAGGCCGAGCCGCAGGTGCTGCGGCACGGCCCGACCTCGGTCCTGTACGCCGTCAGCGACGCCGTCGTCGACCACTACATAGAGGTCGGCGCGGAGCTGCAGACCGACCTGGAGGAGCTGGAGGCGGAGGTCTTCGCCCCGGTCGGCCGCGACTCCACGAACACCGCGGCGCGGATCTACACCTTCAAGCGGCAGGTGCTCGAGTTCCGCCGCGCGACGGGACCGCTCGCGCAGCCGATGCTGCGGCTGTCGAGCCCCGGGCTGCCGTTCGTCGACGAGCACGCGCAGCCCTTCTTCCGGGACGTCAGCGACCACCTGACCCGCGCGAACGAGCAGGTGGACGGTCTGGACCGGCTGCTGTCGGACATCTTGTCGGCGCATCTGGCGCAGATGAGCGTGCGGCAGAACGACGACATGCGGAAGATCTCGGCGTGGGCGGCGATGGCCGCCGTCCCGACGATGGTCGCGGGCGTCTACGGCATGAACTTCGAGCACATGCCCGAGCTGACCTGGGTGTGGGCCTATCCCGCCGTGATCCTGCTGATGGTGTTCTGCGAGGTCGGGCTGTTCCGGCTGTTCAAGCGCCGCGGCTGGCTCTGACCGCCGCCGCCCGCGGCGCCGGTCAGACGACTCCGGCGGCCGACGTCGCCGGGCCGCCCAGCGCGTCGCGGCGTTCCGGCATCGACAGGCTGACCATGCGCCGCCAGCCGCCGAGGCGCTCGTACGCGTACATGGCGTGGATGCCCGCGGCGAGCGCGGCGGACTTGGCCTTCGGCCACGTGAGGATGCGGCCCATGTGAGCCATGACGGCGAGGCTCACGTCCCGGTAGACGCGGCACTCCTCCATGGCACACTCGCGCAGCACGCGCTGGATCGTACGGCCGTGTCCCGCGCCCGCGAGCCGGAGCAGCTCCTCGTGGCAGTACGCGAGGTGGCTCTCCTCGTCCTCGCAGATCATCCTGATCGGCCGGCCCGCCTCCGGGTGGTCGCCGAAGTGCTTGACCAGCATGTCCATCTGGTCGGCGGCCCGCTGCTCGGTCACCCGGCTGTGCGAGAGGTAGACGAGGATGTCCTCCTCGGTCAGCGGCTCGTCGCGGCGGAGCTTGTCGTGGGCGAGGCCGATGCCGCGCTGTTCGAGCAGCATCGTGTAGTCGGTGTCCGGCGGAACCGGGACCGGGTCGAGCTCGCGCTTCTTGAGCAGCGCGTTGAAGAGCCGGCCGTGCTTGTCCTCGTCGGCGCCGTGCCGGGTGATCTTCGGAGCGAGGTGCCTCATGCTCTCGGGCACCAGGGCCGCGATCCGGCCGTTCTCCCAGCCGCCCTGGGTCTCGCCGCTGGCCGCTATGGAGCAGAAGAGCTGGAAGGAATCGTCGTTGTCCAGGATTTCCTGGAAGAGACTTCGGGCCGACAGCATCACTGAACCTCCGTGTACCTCCGTGCGGGCGTCCGCAAAGAACAAGTCAAAAACGGTACGGGAGGGCAGGCAACAGGGGCGGCGGTCAACTGCGCCGGAAGAATGAACCCCGGGGTGGTACGGGCGCGTAACCCCTTGGGGTCGTGCGGCGTTGTTGTGCATGACGGCCGTGGCGGGGAAGACCCCCGAGCCCCCACCACGGCCGCAGACTTTCTCTCCGCCCCCGTCCCCTGCGGGACTACGCCAGACCGGCGCGCTCCAGGGCGTCGGTGCCGGCCCGCAGGGCGGTGATCCGCTCGTCGAGCGTGAAGCCCGCGGGGGCCAGCGTCAGCGTCGTCACCCCGGCAGCGGCGTAGCCCTGCATCCGCTCGGCGATCCGCTCGACCGAGCCCAGCAGGGCCGTCTGGTCGATCAGCCGCTGCGGGATCGCGGCGGCGGCGCCCGCCTTGTCGCCGGACAGGTACTTGTCCTGGATCTCGGCGGCTTCCTTCTCGTAGCCCATGCGCTGGGCGAGCTGGTTGTAGAAGTTCTGCTTGCGGCTGCCCATGCCGCCGACGTACAGGGCGGTGTACGGGCGGAACATGTCGGCCAGCGCGTCGATGTCGTCGCCGACCGCGAGCGGCAGGGTGGGACACACGTCGAAGCCGTCCATCGTCTTTCCGGCCTTCTCGCGGCCGGCGCGGATGTGCCGGATCGCCGTGTCCTCGATGTGTTCGGCGGACGGGAAGATCAGCAGCGCGCCGTCGGCGATCTCGCCCGTCTGCTCCAGGTTCTTGGGGCCGATCGCGGCGATGTAGAGCGGGATGTGCTCGCGCTGCGGGTGAACGGTGAGCTTCAGCGGCTTGCCCGGGCCGCCCGGCAGCGGCAGCGTCCAGTGCTGCCCCTCGTACGACAGGCGCTCGCGGGTCATGGCCTTGCGGATGATCTCGACGTACTCGCGGGTGCGGGCCAGCGGCTTGTCGAACTTCACGCCGTACCAGCCCTCGGAGACCTGCGGGCCCGAGACGCCGAGGCCCAGGCGGAAGCGGCCTCCGGAGAGGGAGTCGAGGGTCGCGGCGGTCATCGCGGTCATCGCGGGCGTACGGGCCGGGATCTGGAAGATGGCGGAACCGACGTCGATGTTCTCGGTCTGGGCGGCGACCCAGGAGAGCACCGTGGCGGCGTCCGAGCCGTACGCCTCGGCGGCCCAGCAGACGTCGTAGCCGAGCCGGTCCGCTTCCTGGGCGACGGCCAGATTGTCGCCGTCCATTCCCGCGCCCCAGTAACCGAGGTTGATGCCGAGCCGCATGCCGCTCCCCTTACTGATCAGTAACGTCCCTGTTGCCGGGGACTCTAGCGCGCGGGGCCGCCATCCGTCAGGGGGCGCACTCGTCCACAGGACTTGTCCACAGGTCTCCTGCCCACAGGCTCCCGGCCAGTAATCTCGCGCCCATGGAGCAGAGGCATCTCGGCCGGACGGGCCTGCGCGTATCGAGAATCGGGCTCGGCACCCTCACCTGGGGCCGGGACACCGACGAGCACGACGCCGCCGACGTGTTGAAGGCCTTCTGGGACGCGGGCGGCACACTCGTCGACACGGCGGACGTGTACGGCGACGGGGAGGCGGAGTACCTGCTCGGGCAGCTCGTGGAACGGCTCGTTCCGCGTCGGGACCTGGTCATCGCGACCAAGGCCGGCAGCGTGCCGGACCCGGACCGGCGCTTCGACGGCTCGCGCGGCCATCTGCTGGCGGCGCTCGACGCGTCACTGGAGCGGCTCGGCACGGATTACGTGGACGTGTGGCAGGTGCACGCCTTCGACGCGGCCACGCCGCTCGACGAGACGCTCCAGGCGCTCGACCTCGCCGTCAGCAGCGGGCGGGCACGGTATGCCGGTGTGTCCAACTTCTGTGGCTGGCAGCTGGCGAAGGCCGCCACCTGGCAGCTCGCGGCACCCGGCTCACGCACACGGCTGGCCAGTACGCAGATGGAGTACTCGCTGCTCCAGCGCGGCGTGGAACGAGAAGTGCTGCCGGCCGCGCTCGACCTGGGGGTCGGGCTGCTGCCGTCGTCGCCCCTCGGCCGGGGGGTGCTGACGGGCAAGTACCGGCGCGCCGTACCGCCGGACTCGCGCGGCGGAACGCCGCACCTGGCCGGGTTCGTCGCGCCGTACCTCGACGAGGCGTCGAGCCGCATCGTGGACGCGGTGGCGACGGCCGCGGACGGGCTCGCCACCACGCCGCTCCAGGTGGCCCTCGCCTGGGTCCGCGACCGGCCGGGCGTGGTCGCCCCGATCGTGGGGGCGCGCAACGCGCACCAGCTCGCGGCGGCGTTGTCAGTGGAGGCGCTTAGTCTTCCAGACGAGATCTGCCGGGCGCTCGACGACGTGTCGGCGCCCGTGCACCGCTATCCCGACCAGGACTGGAGCACGCTGTGACCGCGCTTCCCCGGGGGGCAACCCCCGGATCCCCGGCTGACCACCGCGACACCGCGGAGCCCGGCGCCGAGCCCGCCGCCGAGCCTATGGTCCCGGCGCCGGGCCCCGCCGGGGACGCCGCGAAGCCCCACATCGAGCCCGCCCCGGGAGCCGGGGCCCCGGCCGGCGCCGGCGCGGTGGAGAAGCAGATGGACGCGACCGAGGACGCAGGTACCGACGTGCAGCACGACGACACCCCGGAGCCCGCTGCCGAAGGCGTGCCGGCCACCGACGGACACCCGGCTCCGGAGGGCGAGGACCCGGCGCCCCCGAGCTCCGGCCCGGACCCGGCCGAGGCCGGACAGCCGGCGGCCGACGAGCGCCTCGCGGGCCGTCCGGCCGGTGCGTCGGAGCCCTCGGACGCCGAAGCACACGGGCGGCCCGCCGGCACCGATGCCCCGGCGGACGACGCCAGGGACCCGGCCGCCCCGGAGAACGACGGGGCGGACGCGGGGCCTCGGTTGTCCGAGGCCGAGGCCGAGCTCGCCGCCCAGCGGGCGTTGCGGGAGCGGATCGAGCGGCGCAAGGCCGAGAAGACCGCGCCGGTCGAGGCCGGCGCCAAGCTGAGCGGGCAGGCGGCCGATCTGCTGGCCGCCGTACGGGCCGTGGAGAGCGGCGCCACGTCCGGGGACGCGTTCTTCGCGTCCCCCGCGCCCGCGCCGCGCCGCGTCGCCCCCGGGCCCGCTCCGGCTCGCGGCGCGGGTCCGGCGGCCGCCCCGCGGGCGGTCCCGGTGGCGGGGCCCGCCGCCGCACCCGAGGCCGTGGCCGCGGTGCGGGCCGTGCTCGCCGAGGGCGGGGCTCCGGAGGCGCTGGCTCTCGCCGTGGCCGGCGTACTCGGGGAGCAGGCCGGGCAGGTGCTGCGCGACGACCCGTGGCAGCTGCTGTCCGTGCCGGGCGTCCGGCCCGAACAGGCCGACGGCTTCGCCCGCGCCCTGCTCGGCGCGGAGTGCGGGCCGGGCGACGAGCGCCGGATCGCGGCCCTCACCGGCTGGCTGCTGGAACGGGCGGCGGTCCAGGGGCACACCGCCCTCGAGTCCGGCGCCGTCCGCAAGGCGCTCGCCGAGCACAAGGTGCCCGACCCGGACGAGGCAGTCGAGCACGCGGTCTCCGAGGGCGTGGTGCTCGTCTTCCAGGACGGCTCGGCTGACGAGGCCGCCGAGGGCGACGAGCCGGTGGAGGTGCTGCTGGGGCTCGAACGGTACGCACTCGCTGAGGAGAGCCTCGCCGACGGGCTCGCCCGGCTGGCCAGTACGTTCGCCGGGGACACCGGCGGTTGGGACGCGGAAGGCGTCTCGCCGTCGGCCGCCGAGCTGATGCGCGCGGTCGCCTCGAACGGCCTGGTGGCCCACAGCGGCGGCGAGGCCGCCCGTGCCGAACCGGCCGCGCTGGTCGCCGCGGCGCGCGGGCTCGGTCTGCGGGCGTACGCGGCTTCGCACAGCCCCGACGGCCGCCGCCGGCTGGCGGCGGCGCTCGACGACGCGTCGGCCTCGGTCACCGTCGCCGGCCTGCTCGCCGGCGCCGAGGGGCCCGGCCGGGACGAGGAGGGCGCGCTCGCCGTCGACCTGCTGGTGGTGCTGGACGCCCCGCAGCTGGACGTGGAGACCGCCGCCGTCCTCGTCGAGTCGCTGGCGGACGGCACCAGGCTCGTCCTGAGCGGCGACCCGGGCGTGCTGCCCTCCGCCGGCGCGGGCCGGGTCTTCGCCGACCTGCTGGCCGCCCGCGCCTGCCCGCACATCGTGTCGCGTACGCCGGACCCCGGCCCGATCGGCGAGCTGGTCTCCGGCATCGGGATCGGGGAGCTGAACCAGGTCGAGGCGCCCGGCAAGGAGGTGGTGATCGTCCCGGTCCGCGACGCCGGCGAGGCCGTGCACCGCACCGTCCAGCTGGTCGCGGACTCCGTGCCGCGCGCCTTCGGGGTCTCCCCCGCGCAGACCCAGGTGATCACTCCCGGGCACGGCGGCTCGGCGGGCACCCGCGCGCTGAACGCCGCGCTCAAGCAGCGGCTCAACCCGGGCCCGGGCCGGTTCGGCGGCTTCGACCCCGGCGACCGGGTCGCCTACGTCCCGGCGCCCGGCCGGACGCTTCCCGGCACGGTCGGATCGGCGGACGCCGACGGTCTGCACCTCGACTGCGAGGGCACGCCCGTCGTCGTGCCGAAGGAGCGGGTGGAGACGGCGGTGCGTCACGCGTGGGCGCTCACCGCGCACCAGGCGGCCGGGATGCGCTGGCCCGCGGTCGTGGTCGTGCTGCCCGGCGACGCCGCCCCGGCGCTGAGCCGCCCGTGGATCTACACGGCGTTCAGCCGGGCGGAGCGCCACCTGTCCGTGGTGCACGGCGTCGACCAGGCGCTGCCCCGCGCGGTGGCCGAAGTCCCGGACCGGCCGCGCACCACGCGTCTGCGCACGCTGCTCCAGCCTCCCGCCGAGCCGGCCGCGGAGCAGGCCCCGGAGGCGGCCGCCGGGCCGGGCGCCCTCTAGCGGGCCGCCGCAAAGGCCCCTGTCCGGGCCGGTCGGGAGGCCACGGCCCGGACCGCCTGGGCCGACCGGCCCGGCCACTCAGCCCAGGTCGGGGCCGTCGGTCTCGTCGAACTCGTCGTCGAAGACCGAGCTGACGTCGAAGCGGCACACCACCCGCTGCGCGTCGGCGTCCTCGAACGGGGCGTTCAGCCACTCCCCCGGCTCGGGCAGCTCCTCCGCGGCGGCCACCCACAACGTGGAGTCGCCCTCCTCCAGACCGAACTCCTTGTGCCGGGAGGCGATCTCATCGGCTTCGAACTCGCCGAAGAGCACCCCGAGAGCGGCGTGGACGCTGCCCCCGACGATCGCCACGGCGTTGCCGCGCTCCTCGGCGTCGACGTCGGTGTCGAGCTCGACCTCGATCTCGATCTCCGGAGCGTCGACGTCGGGGTCGAGATCGGCGATGCGCTGGGCCTGGGCGAGCAGCCGCTGGGGCTCCACCACGGCGTAGTCGCGGCGGATCAGGACGCTCACCGCGTTGGGCTCCTCCGGCCCCGCGTAGGGCGGCAGGGAGTCGTCGGATCCGGGGATCTCGAAGGGGGTGACCTCGTCGTAGCGGTCGTAGAGCCGCTCGTCGTACGCCTCGGCGGCCGCGGCAAGCTCGTTGAACGCGTCGTAGACGGCCGGGTCGTCGTCCCCGGTGCGGCGTTCGACCGCCTCGAGGTGACGGTCGAGCGCGACTTTGACCGCCTCGGCGGCGGCGCGTACCTCGGCGGCGGTGGGCTGCGCAGCATCAGACATAGTGCAGACGCTATCCGTACCGGGGCTCTGCCCGCACAATAGATGCGATGCCGGAATACGAATTTGTCGACGTGTACGTCCCTCGCGGGGTTTCCCGCAAGGAGGCGACCCGTCTGCTGACCGACCATGCCGAGTACGGACACTGGGAGTTGGACCGACTGAGTCTGCGCCGGGACGGCAGCCGCCGCGTGCGGTTGCGCAGGCGCATCATCCGACAGGTGCGCGCCACCTGGTGAGACGGAGCGGGCCCCGCGATGGCGGGGCCCGCTCCGTTTCCGGCACGGATCGCACCGGCGTTCTTCCCGTGCTACGCCGCGGAACGCGAGCGGCGGTAGAGCACCGCACCGGCCAGCAGCAGGCCCGCACCGGCGGGGATCACCACGCCGAGCGGAGCGCCGGCGCCGGTCTGCGCGAGGGCGTCGAGGCCGTGGGGCTGGGTGACGGTCTGCGGGTCGGGGCCGCCGGGCTCGCCGGGCGCGGCCGGCTCGTCGGGGTCGGCGGGCACGCCGGGCTGCGAGGGCTCGGTCGGCTCACCGGGCTTGCCGGGCTCTCCGGGCTTGCCGGGGTGCGTGGGCTCGGTCGGCTCACCGGGCTTGCCGGGCTCTCCCGGCTTCCCCGGCTCTCCCGGCTTCCCCGGCTCACCGGGCTTGCCCGGCTCCCCCGGCTTGCCGGGCTCTTCCGGCTTGCCCGGAGGGTTGTGGGTACCGCTGGAGTCGTTGGCGCAGTCGTTGCCCGTGGCGGTGTTGCCGCCGCCGACGACGGTGACGGTGTTGCCGCAGGCGTTCACCGGCACGTGGACCGGCGCCTGGACCTGGTTGCCCGAGGCGACTCCGGGCGAATCGCTCGCGCGCCCCTCGGCCGTCGATCCGCCGCCGTGGTTCTTGCCGGGCTTCGAGCCGTGCGAGTGGTTCACACAGCTGTTGCCCATGGCCGGATTGAGCACCCCGACCACATTCACGGTGTTCCCGCACACATTGACGGGGACGTGCACGGGAGCCTGCACGGAATTCCCGGACAGAACACCGGGAGAATCCGACGCGGAGCCTCCGGCCCCGGAGCCGGCGTGCGCGTGGCCGCCGCCGATGGCCAGCAGGCCACTCGCGGCCGCCACGGTGATCAGGCTCTTTTTCGCTACCTGACGCATTGGTACGTTCCTCTGCCTTTTGCCTTCGCCGAATGCCCGCGGGACATCGTCGCCGCCGCGGGCCGAATGCCCAGCGGCCCCGGAGTGCATGGAGCGCACTCCGGGGCCGCCCGGGTCTCAGACCCTTACGGGTGCATGCACAACGTCACTTGTTGATGCAGGTGTTGCCGAAGGCGGGGTTGAGCAGCCCGATCACGGAGACCGTGTTGCCGCACGCGTTCACCGGCACGTGGATCGGGACCTGAACGACGTTGCCCGAAATCACGCCGGGGGACTTGACCGCAGCACCCTGGGCACCCGAGTCGGCGACGGCCATGCCCGCGCCGGCGAGAACCAGACCACCAGTGGCAGCCGCAGCAGCGACGACCTTCTTGATCATTACTTTTCCTCCTTGTTGGCACCAATGCGGTCCCAGCCGCGGACCGCACACCTTGTAACGAAGGGAAAGCAATGGGGCTACTAGCCTATGGTTCCTTTCACTCTTTTCAGTCAAATAGCACGTCCGGCCGATTAGTTGGACGGTCGTTTCACCACTTGTCGGTTCAGCAGTTGGTCAGCAGCTGTCCAGGAAACGGTCCAGGACGCGTACGCCGAACTTCAGCCCGTCGACCGGGACCCGCTCGTCCACGCCGTGGAACATGCCGGCGAAGTCCAGCTCGGGCGGCAGCTTCAGCGGCGCGAAACCGAAGCAGCGGATCCCCAGGTCGTCGAAGGACTTGGCGTCGGTGCCGCCGGAGAGCATGTACGGGACGGCCCGCGCGATGGGGTCCTCGGCCCTCAGCGCCACCTGCATCGCGTCGACGAGGTCCCCGTCGAAGCTGGTCTCCAGCGCCTTGTCGCCGTGCACGTCCTCGCGCCGTACGCGCGGGCCGAGGATCCGGTCGAGATCGGCGAGGAACTCCTCCTCGTACCCGGGCAGGAACCGCCCGTCGACATGCGCCGTCGCCTGACCGGGGATGACGTTCACCTTGTAGCCGGCGCCGAGCATGGTGGGGGCGGCGGAGTTGCGCAGCGTGGCGCCGATCATCTTGGCGATGCCGCCGAGCTTGGCGAGCGTCGCGTCCATGTCCTCGGGATCGAGCGGGGTGCCGAGCGCGTCGGACAGCTCGTCCAGGAAGGACCGTACGGTCTTGGTGACCCGCACCGGCCAGGTGTGCCGCCCCAGCCGCCCCACCGCCTCGCACAGCTCGGTGATCGCGTTGTCGTTGTTGGTCATCGAGCCGTGACCGGCCGTGCCGTCCACGGTGAGCCGCATCCAGTGCATGCCCTTCTGCGCCGTCTCGACGAGGTACAGCCGCAGGTTCTCGTTGACGGTGAAGGAGAAGCCGCCGACCTCGCCGATCGCCTCCGTCACGCCCTCGAAGAGGCCCGGGTGCTTGTCGACGAGGTACCTGGCCCCGTACGTGCCGCCCGCCTCCTCGTCGGCGAGGAAGGCCAGCACCACGTCGCGCGGGGGCTTGCGGCCGCTGCGCATCCGGTCACGCACGACCGCGAGGGTCATCGCGTCCATGTCCTTCATGTCCACCGCGCCCCGGCCCCACACGCAGCCGTCCGCGATCTCGCCCGCGAAGGGGTCGTGCGTCCAGTCCTGGGCGTTCGCGGGCACGACGTCGGTGTGCCCGTGGATGAGCAGCGCCGGCTTCGAGGGGTCCTCGCCCTCGATCCTGGCCACGGTGGACGCCCGCCCGGGGTGGGACTCGAAGATCTGCGGTTCGAGCCCGACCTCGGCGAGCTTCTCCGCGATGTACTCCGCCGCCGCCCTCTCCCCGGGCCCCGAGTGGTCCCCGTAGTTGCTGGTGTCGATCCTGATCAGATCGCGGCAGAGATCGGTGACCTCGTCCTCGCCCGAGACCTGCCTGGCGCTGTCGGCCCGGCCGGCCGCCTTCGACTCGCTCACGCTGCTTCCTCCCACTGGCTCTGCTGGTGGTCCCCCTCATCCTCCCGCTGGCCCACCCGGGGGTGTGATCAGGGGGTCTGAATGTTTGCTATGGTTTTCCACGTCGGAACGGCCCGGGGCCGTGAGACATACACCTTGTCCGGGTGGCGGAATGGCAGACGCGCTAGCTTGAGGTGCTAGTGCCCTTTATCGGGCGTGGGGGTTCAAGTCCCCCCTCGGACACCAGCGAAGAACCCCCAGTCGAACTGGGGGTTCTTCTGTTTCTCAGTGTCCTCTGGTGATCCATTCCTGCAGGTGCGGGGACTCCGCGCCGATGGTCGTCACCTCTCCGTGACCGGTGCGCACCTCGGTGTCGGGCGGCAGGGTGAGCAGCCGGTCGCGGATCGAGCCGACGATCGTCGGGAAGTCCGAGAAGGACCGCCCCGTCGCGCCGGGCCCGCCCCGGAAGAGGGTGTCGCCGGTGAAGACGGTGGCCAGCCCGGGGGCGTACAGGCAGACCGCTCCGGGCGCGTGGCCGGGCGTGTGCAGGATCTCCAGCGTGGTGCCGGCGACGGTGAGGGTCCCGCCGTCCGCCAGTTCGCCGTCGGGCGCGCGGTCCGGGTGGGTCTGCTGCCACAGGGGCAGGTCGTCGGGGTGCAGCAGGACGGGCGCGCCCGTGGCCCCGGCGAGGGCCGGAGCCGCGTCGACGTGGTCGTTGTGGGCGTGCGTGCAGACGATGGCGCGCAGGGTGCGGCCGCCGAGCGCGGCGAGGATGGCGTCGGCGTCGTGGGCGGCGTCGATGACGATCGCCTCGGTGTCGTCGCCGACGATCCAGACGTTGTTGTCGACGTCCCAGGTGCCGCCGTCGAGCGAGAAGACGCCGGAGGTGACCAGGTGGTCGATGCGTGCGGCGGTCATCCGAACTCCACCACCGAGCGCAGTACGTCGCCCTCGTGCATGCGCGCGAAGGCCTTCTCCACGTCGCCGAGGCCGATGGTCTCGGTGACGAAGGCGGCGAGGTCGATCCGGCCCTGCTGGTGCAGGTCGACGAGCATCGGGAAGTCGCGGGAGGGCAGGCAGTCGCCGTACCAGGAGGACTTGAGGGATCCACCGCGGCCGAAGACGTCGATGAGCGGGAGGTCGAGCCGCATGTCCGGGGTGGGGACGCCGACGAGGACGACGGTGCCGGCCAGGTCCCGGGCGTAGAAGGCCTGCTTGTACGTCTCGGGCCGGCCCACCGCCTCGATGACCACGTCAGCGCCGAATCCGCCGGTGAGTCCGCGGATGGCGTCGACGGGATCGGTGGAGCGGGAGTTCACCGTGTGGGTGGCGCCCATGGCGCGGGCGGTCTCCAGCTTGCGGTCGTCGATGTCGACCGCGATGATCTTCGCCGCGCCCGCGAGCCGGGCGCCCACGACGGCCGCGTCGCCGACGCCGCCGCAGCCGATGACGGCGACCGAGTCGCCGCGGCCGACCTGCCCGGTGTTGACGGCGGCGCCGATGCCCGCCATGACGCCGCAGCCGAGCAGGCCCGCGACGGCGGGCGAGACGGCGGGGTCGACCTTCGTGCACTGGCCCGCCGCGACCAGCGTCTTCTCGGCGAACGCCCCGATGCCGAGCGCCGGGGACAGCTCGGTGCCGTCGAGGAGGGTCATCTTCTGGCGGGCGTTGTGGGTGTCGAAGCAGTACTGCGGACGGCCGCGCAGACAGGCGCGGCAGCGGCCGCACACCGCACGCCAGTTCAGGACGACGAAGTCGCCGGGAGCGACTTCCGTGACGCCGTCCCCGACCGACTCGACGACGCCCGCCGCCTCGTGGCCGAGGAGGAAGGGGAAGTCGTCGTTGATGCCGCCCTGCTTGTAGTGCAGGTCGGTGTGGCAGACGCCGCACGCCTGGACCTTCACGACCGCCTCGCCGGGCCCCGGGTCGGGGACGAGGACGGCCGCCACCCGCACCGGCTCGTTCTTCCCCGGTGCGATGACGCCTTGGACCTGCTGTGTCATACGTGAACTGCCTTCCTCACGCGTCGAGTACGCCCCCGTTTCCCGCACCGTACTCGCTCTGCGGACCGGCGTCGTAGACCTTCTGTCCGCCGACGTACGTGCGCGCCACGCGGGTCGCGGCGATCTCGCCGGGCGGCGCCGCGTACGGGTCGCGGTCCAGGACCACCAGGTCGGCGAGAGCTCCGGGGCGGATGCTTCCCGTGTCGTCGAGGTGGTTCACGTACGCGGAGCCCGCCGTGTACGCGGCGAAGGCGTCCGTCAGGCCGATGCGCTGTTCCGGGAGGAAGACGGGGCCGTCGCCGTGCGGCTCGACTCGGTTGACCGCCGTGTGGATGCCGTGCATCGGGTCCGGGCTGCTGACGGGCCAGTCGCTGCCGGCCGCCAGCGTGGCGCCGGAGCGCAGCAGTGCGCCGAACGGGTACTGCCACCCGGCCCGTTCGCCGCCGAGGAAGGGAATGGTGAGTTCGTCCATCTGTGGTTCGTGCGCGGCCCACAGGGGCTGGATGTTGGCGGTGGCGCCGAGCTCCCTGAAACGGGCGATGTCGTCCGGGTGGACGATCTGGAGGTGGGCGAGGTGGGGGCGGGTGTCGCGGTGGCCGTTCGCGGTGCGGGCCGCTTCGACCGCGTCCAGGGCATCGCGCACGGCGCGGTCGCCGAGTGCGTGGAAGTGGGCCTGGAAACCGAGCGCGTCCAGCTCGGTGACGTACCGGCGCAGGTCGGCGGGGTCGATGAAGCTGGTGCCCCGGTTGGCGGTGGGGCAGCCGCAGCCGTCCAGGTAGGGGTCGAGGAGGGCGGCGGTGCCCGTCTCGGCGACTCCGTCGACCATGAGCTTCACGGATCCGGCGCGGAAGCGGCCGTGGCTCAGCTCCTCGCGGCGGGCGACGAGTTCCGGTATCTGCTCGGCGCCGCGTTCGCGGTCCCACCACAGGGCCCCGGTGACGCGGGCGGTGAGCGAGCCGTCGCGGGCCGCGGTGAGGTAGGCGTCGGCCGGGTCCTCCATCGCGCCGAAGGCGCCGACGATGGCGTCCTGCCAGGCGGTGATGCCGTACGAGTGGAGCAGTCGCTGGGCGCGCAGGAGGGCGGCCAGCCGGTCGGCGGGGGTGGAGGGCGGGGTGTGGCGGGCGACCAGGTCCATGGCGCCCTCCTGGAGGAGGCCGGTGGGCTCGCCGTGGGGGTCCCGCTCGATGCGGCCGTCGGCGGGGTCGGGGGTGTGACGGTCGATGCCGGCGAGGGCCAGGGCGCGGCTGTTGGCCCAGGCGCCGTGGTGGTCCCGGTTGGGGAGGTAGACGGGGCGGTCGGGAACGACCGCGTCGAGCAGGTCGCGGGAGGGGCTGCCGCCGGCGAACGCCTCCATGGACCAGCCGCCGCCGGTGATCCACTCCCGGTCGGGGTGGGCTTCGGCGTACGCCCGTACTGCGGCGGTGGTCTCCGCCGCCGTGCGGACGCCCGTCAGGTCGCACTGCGCCAGTTCCAGGCCGGCCGACACGGGGTGGACGTGCGCGTCCTGGAAGCCGGGGACGAGCAACCGACCGGCGAGGTCGACGACTTCCGTCTCCGGGCCGATGAGGTCGCGTACCTCGTCGTGGCCCACGGCGGTGACGCGGTCGCCCGTGACGGCGACCGTGGTGGCGCGGCTGCGGGCGGCATCCAGGGTGAGGACGGGGCCACCGGTAAAGACGAGGTCGGCGAAGCGGTTGTGGCGCATGGTGCGCGCTCCTTCGGCTGGAGTGACGGGGTGGGGAGGTGTCAGACGGTCAGAGGGACGGCGTCGGGGTCGGTGCCGCGTCCGTTGACGAAGTACGGGGATTTGCGGACCCACTTCGCCCACGCCGCCGCGACGACTCCGCTGAGCAGCATCAGGGCCGGGCACGCCAGCATGAACCATCCGTTGTCCGGGCTGATTTCGAAGTGGTCGGCCGAGGTGTAGAAGGTCCAGCAGAGGTAGCCGCCGAGGGCGAGAAGGACGGCCGCGCTGAGCACCGGCACCACGATGACGCGCGGTGTGGAGCGGAAGCGGGCGGCGGCGGCGAGCGCGGTGAGGGCGTAGTAGAGGGAGACGACGACGCCGATCGCGTTGACCGAGGCGAGGATCAGGTCGGCGATCTTCGGGAGAACGAGGGACAGCAACGCGACGGCCGCCGCGACGCAGCCGATCGCGACCGTGCCGGCGGCCGGGGTTCCGTAACGGGGGCTGATCCTCGACCAGAGCGGCCCCATCGTGCGGTCGCGGCTCATCGCGAACATGCCACGCACGGTGGGGATCACACCGGCCTGCAGGGAGGCGACGGCGGAGAAGGTGAGGGCGATCAGCGGGAGCGCGGCGAGCGGCTGGTCGGCGAGACGGTCGCCGAAGAAGGTGAGGCCCTGGGCGCCGTTGCCGGCGAGTTCGTCCTGGGACAGGACGCGCTGGAAGGCGAACGAGCCGAGCAGGAAGAGTCCGAGCATGGTGAAGAGGGTGATCAGCCCGGCTCTGGAGGCGTCCTGCGGGTCGCGGACCTCCTCGTTGACGCTGAACGAGGACTCGAAGCCCCAGTAGCAGAAGACGGAGAGGAGGAGTCCCTGGGCGAGGGCCTGGCCGGAGGGGATGGTGAAGGGGTTGAGCCAGTCGAGGCTGAAGGGGTGCGGGCCGACGACGATTCCGTAGCCGCAGAAGGCGAGCAGGACGGCGTACTCGAAGACGAGCAGGTACTTCTGCAGCTTCGCGGCCGCGCGCAGGCCGGTGACGGCGGTGAAGGTGACGGCGATCAGGACCAGGATCCCCAGCGCGGTGGACTGGGCGGTGGAATCGGGGTCCAGGGCGAGCCCGGCGACGCCGCGCAGGCCCGTCTTGCGGACGAGATGCAGGAGGGCGGAGCCGGTGACGGCGGTCGTGTAGGAGAGGAAGACGACCGTCGCGACGAGGCCGATCCAGCCGACGAGGAAGCCGAGCCAGGGGCTGAGGGAGCGCCCCACCCAGACGTAGCCGCTGCCCATGTTGGGCTCGGACCTGTTGAGCCGCGTGTAGGCGCTCGCGATGCCGAGGACCGGCAGGAACGCCAGCAGCATGATGATCGGCAGGTGCAGGCCGACGACGCCCGCCGTGACGCCCAGGCCGATGCCGATGCTGGTGGTGGCGGCGGTGCTGGAGGCAGCGATGGCGAAGCCGTCCATGACGCCGAGGGTCCGGGTGAGCGTGCCGGGCGCGGGCGGGTCGGCGCCGTACGGGGTCTTCGGGTCGGTGCCGTACGGGGTCTTCGATGACGTCATCGCCAGCTCCTTCACCGGGGGGCCACGACGGCCCCGATGGCGGCACATCGAACTCCGCGGGGGCTTCACACGTCAACGGTGTTGTCGTAACGTGCGCGGCATGAGCGAGCGAGTGGTGCCGGAGGAGGGGCGGCGGCGCAGGCGGCCCACCAAGGGGGGCACGGTGCTGTCCGAGGAGCTGATCGTCGGTACGGCGCTGCGGCTGATCCACGAGCACGGCGCGGCGGCGCTCACCGTGCGCCGGCTGGGGGCCGCGCTCGGGGCGGACCCGAGCGCGCTCTACCGGTACTTCCGGGACACCGACGACCTGCTGCTCGCGGTCGCCGACGAGTTGATCGGCCGTACCCTGCGGCGGTTCCGGCCGACCGGCGAGTGGCGGGCGGACCTGCGGGCGCTGGGTCTGATGATGCACGCCGACTACCAGGCGCATCCGCAGGCGGCGCTGCTGACCTGCGCGCGGGTGACGGGGCGGGCGTACGAGATCGGGGCGGTGGAGACGATCCTGGGGATTCTGCGCGGGGCGGGGTTCCCGGACGCGGAGGCGGTGCGCGTCTACCACGTCTTCGTGGACCAGACGCTGTCCTTCGCGGCGCTGGACGCGGCGACGCTCGCGCTGCCTGCGGCCGCGCGGGAGACGGAGGAGCGGGCCTGGCGGGAGACGTACGCGCGACTGCCCGCCGACAGCCATCCGAACATCAACGCCACCGGTCCGGTGCTGGTGGCCGAGATGCGCCGCAGCGGGTATCCGGCGGCGCTGGAGATGGTGCTGGCGGCGGCGCAGGCGCGACTGTCCGGCGGCGCGGGGCCCCTTCCCGGGGGTGGGGCCCCGCCGCGCGCCCGGGCGCGCGGACGCCGGCCGGACTGATCGCGGCGGCGGTACGGCGATGCGGCCGGCGCGGCTCCTTTCGAGTCGCACCGGCCGCATCACCCGGACCGTGGCCCGGCCGGGCCGCCGGGCTAGGCGTCCTCGCGCTCCAGCGCCAGCGCGGCCACGCGCCTGCGGACGACGAACCAGCCGCCCACCAGCGCCGCCGCGATCAGCGGGAGGCACATCACGGTCGTACGGCCGACGCCGCCGCCCCACCACATCAGGACGACCACGGAGGCCAGGAAGGCCAGCGTGACGAGCTGTGTGTACGGCGCCCACGGGAGCCGGTACGACGGGCGGGTGACCCGGCCGTCCTTCGAGCGGTGCCAGAACAGCAGCGAGCAGAGCATGATCATGCCCCAGGTGCCGAGGATGCCGATCGACGCGAAGTTGAGGACGATCTCGAAGGCCTCGCCGGGCATGACGTAGTTGAGGCCGACGCCCAGGACGCCGAAGCCGGCGGTGAGCAGGATGCCGCCGTACGGAACCTGGCCCTTGTTCATGCGGCCGGTGAACTTCGGGGCGGAGCCGGAGAGCGCCATGGAGCGCAGGATGCGGCCGGTGGAGTACAGGCCCGAGTTGAGGCTGGAGAGGGCCGCCGTCAGCACCACGAGGTTCATGACGTCCGCCGCGCCGGGGACGCCGAGCTTGTTCATGACGGTGACGAAGGGGCTCTCGTCGCCGGAGTACGCCGTGTACGGGAGCAACAGCGCGAGCAGCACGACCGAGCCCACGTAGAACAGGCCCACGCGCCACATGATCGAGTTGATCGCCTTCGGCATGATCTTCTCGGGGTTCTTCGTCTCGCCGGCGGCGACACCGCACAGCTCGACCGACGCGTACGCGAAGACGACGCCCTGGATGACCAGGAGCATGGGCAGCATGCCGACGGGGAAGAGGCCGCCGCCGTCGCTGACGGTGGAGAAGCCGGGGGTGTGGCCGTCGAGCTGGTGCTGGGTGGCGACCAGGTAGATGCCGATGGCCATGAAGACGACCAGGGCGGCGACCTTGACGATCGCGAACCAGAACTCCATCTCGCCGAAGTACTTCACCGAGATGAGGTTCGCGGTGAGGACGACGGCGAGCGCGATCAGGGCGAGCACCCACTGGGGCACGTCGCTGAACATGGCCCAGAAGTGGGCGTACGTCGCGGCGGCCGTGATGTCGGCCACCGCGGTGGTCGACCAGTTGAGGAAGTACAGCCAGCCGGCGGCGAAGGCGCCCTTCTCCCCCATGAACTCACGGGCGTACGACACGAACGCGCCCGAGGACGGCCGGTAGAGCACCAGCTCACCGAGTGCGCGGACCACGAAGAAGGCGAAGACGCCGCAGACGGCGTACGCGATGGCGAGGGAGGGGCCCGCGCCCGCCATGCGGCCGCCGGCGCCGAGGAAGAGGCCGGTGCCTATCGCTCCGCCGATGGCGATCATGTTGATGTGGCGGGACTTCAGGTCCTTGCTGTAACCCTCGTCACCCGCGTCGACATGTGGGGATGTCGACACGGGTTCGGCGGGACGTGCGGGGGCCGCAGGGAGGATGCGGTCACTCATGCTGTGTATTCGCCTTCATCTGGGGGGTGTGCGGTACCGGGCCGCACGATCGTGTTGAGCGTGATCTCGACGTGTTCGAGGTGAGCGGCCATGGCCTGCACCGCCGCTCCCTCGGATCCGCCGACGATCGCCTCTACGAGGGCCCGGTGCTCGAGGTCCGACTGGCGTCGCCGGTCCCCGAGTTGGTTCAGGAAGGAGGACTGCCGCGCGAGGGCGTCCCTGATCTCTTCGATGATCTTGTGGAAGACGGGGTTGCCCGACGCCTGTGCGACGGAGACGTGGAAGAGCGTGTCCAGCGCCACCCAGGCGGAGGGGTCGGGCTCCTGCTCCATTTTCCCGATCAGGTGCGTCAGCAGGTCGACGTCGTCCCGCGTTCGCCGCACAGCAGCGTAACCCGCGACGGGGATCTCGACGTGCCGCCGCACTTCGAGCAGGTCACGGGCGGAGTACGAACCGAAGATCGGGTTCTGGTCGGGGCCGGCGGCCGCGACGTACGTGCCCTTGCCGGCCCGGGACACCGTGAGGCCGAGCGCCTGGAGGGCGCGCAGCGCCTCGCGCACGACGGAGCGGCTGACCTCGAAGCGCTTGCCGAGTTCGGCCTCCGTGGGGAGCTTCTCGCCGACGGCGAGCTCTCCCCGCTCTATGGCGTCCCGGAGGTGGCCGAAAACGGCTTCCATCGCGCTGATGCGCCGGGGAGCGCCACCACCTGTCCGGCTGTCTGACAAGACCATGCGGAGAATGCTCGGAGGTCGGACATACAAGCGTCAAGAGTGTTCAGCGAATTGATTTCAAACGAACAAAAGGATAATGAGGCGGACATTGCGGGCGCTCACGGGGCGAGGACGTCCAGCTCCTGGAGCGCGCCGAGGGCGATCTCGCGGGTCAGCCGCTCGGCCCGGACCGCGTCTCCTTCCCGTACGGCTTCGGCGACTTGGACGTGCAGCGTGACCGCCGCCGGGTCCGGATCCTCGAACATCACCTGGTGCCGCGTCCGTCCGCTGAGCACTTCCGCCACCACGTCGCCGAGCCGCGCGAACATCTCGTTGCCTGATGCACGCAGTACGACGCGGTGGAACGCGATGTCGTGCACGAGGTACGCGTCGAGCTGCCGGCCGCGCGAGGTGGCGACCATCCCGAGCGCCTCCTCGGTGAGCGCCGCGCACTGCTCGGGGGTGGCGAACCGCGCGGCGAGTCCAGCCGCCACCGGCTCCACGGCCGAGCGCAGGACGGTGAGGGAGCGCAGCTGGCGGAGGCGGTCGGCGCCGGCCAGCCGCCAGCGGATGACCTGCGGATCGTAGACGTTCCACTCCTCGGTGGGACGCACGGTCACGCCCACCCGGCGGCGCGACTCCACGAGGTGCATCGACTCCAGGACCCGGACCGCCTCGCGGACGACGGTGCGCGAGACGTCGAAGCGCTGGGCGAGCTCGTCCGTACGCAGCACACTGCCCGGCGGATACTCACCGGCGGTGATCGCGGGGCCGAGGCTCTCCAGCAGCTGGGCGTGCAGTCCCCGGGCCTGGTTGGTCATGGAGATCAGCGTACGGGGCGGGCTCCGGCGGCGAAAAGTACGACGTTTATGTCACAGACTCTTGAATACGTCGTACCTAATGGGTTTCAGTAGCGCGACGGACCGATGTCGATGAGGACAGCGAGGCACTCCACTGATGAACAGCCCCCACGTCGTCGTGGTGATGGGCGTGGCAGGGACCGGCAAGACCACCATCGGTCCCCTGCTCGCCGCCCGGCTCGGCGTTCCGTACGCCGAGGGTGACGACTTCCACCCGCCGGCCAACATCGCCAAGATGTCGGCCGGAACCCCGCTGGACGACGCGGACCGGTGGCCCTGGCTCGACGCCATCGGCGAGTGGGCGCACGGCCGGGCCGGGCTCGGCGGCGTCGTCAGCGGCTCGGCCCTCAAGCGCGTCTACCGCGACCGGCTGCGCGCGGCGGCCCCCGGAGCGGTGTTCCTGCACCTGACGGGCGACCGGGCGCTGATCGAGGAGCGGATGCGCGAGCGCAGGGGCCACTTCATGCCGACCGCGCTGCTCGATTCGCAGTACGCCGCACTCCAGCCGCTCCAGGACGACGAGGCGGGCGTGGCCGTGGACGTCTCCGGCTCTCCCGAGGACATCACCGAACGAGCCGTCGCGGCCCTGCGCCGGCTCGACAGCACCGACTTCAGAAAGTAGAGCCACCGTGACCAGTCTCAGCGTCGAGACGCTGGCAGCGGGCGCCGTCGAACCGATCACCTCGGCGGGCAACGCCCAGCTCGGGACGGCCGTACTCGCCGGCATCGCCGTCATCGTCCTGCTCATCACGAAGTTCAGGCTCCACGCCTTCCTCGCGCTGACCATCGGGTCGCTGGCGCTCGGGGCGTTCGCGGGCGCCCCGCTCGACAAGGCCGTCACCAGTTTCTCGACCGGCCTGGGCAACACGGTGGCGGGCGTCGGCGTGCTCATCGCGCTCGGCGCGATCCTGGGCAAGCTGCTCGCCGACTCCGGCGGCGCGGACCAGATCGTCGACACGATCCTCGCGAGGGCGAGCGGCCGCGCGATGCCGTGGGCGATGGTGCTGATCGCCAGCATCATCGGCCTGCCGCTCTTCTTCGAGGTCGGCATCGTGCTGCTGATCCCGGTGGTGCTGCTGGTGGCCAAGCGCGGCAACTACTCACTGATGCGGATCGGCATCCCGGCGCTGGCCGGCCTGTCCGTCATGCACGGGCTGATACCGCCGCACCCGGGGCCGCTGGTCGCCATCGACGCGATCGACGCCAACCTGGGCCTCACCCTGGGGCTGGGGGTGCTCGTCGCGATCCCGACCGTGATCATCGCGGGGCCGGTCTTCTCGAAGTACGCCGCCCGCTGGGTGGACGTCCCCGCGCCGGAACGATTGATTCCGCAGCGTCCCTCCGAGGATCTGGAGCGCCGTCCCGGCTTCGGCGCGACCGTGGCCACCGTCATGCTCCCGGTCGCGCTCATGCTGGCCAAGGCGCTCGTGGGCATCGTGGTCGACGACCCCGGGAACGCCCTCCAGCGGGTCACGGACGTCATCGGCTCGCCGCTGATCGCGCTGCTGGCCGCCGTACTGGTGGGGCTGTTCACGCTGGGCCGGGCCGCCGGGTTCACCAAGGACCGCCTCTCCTCGACCGTCGAGAAGTCGCTCGCCCCGATCGCGGGGGTGCTCATGATCGTCGGCGCGGGCGGCGGATTCAAGCAGACGCTCATCGACGTGGGCGTGGGGCAGATGATCCTGGACTTCTCCGAAGACTGGGCGATCCCGACGCTGCTGCTGGCCTGGCTGATCGCCGTCGCCATCCGTCTCGCGACGGGCTCCGCGACGGTCGCCACCATCTCCGCGGCCGGTCTGGTCGCCCCGCTGGCCGCCGACATGCCGGCCTCGCACGCGGCGTTGCTGGTGCTCGCGGTGGGCGCCGGCTCGCTCTTCTTCAGCCACGTCAACGACGCGGGGTTCTGGCTGGTGAAGGAGTACTTCGGCATGGACGTCGGCCAGACGATCAAGACCTGGTCGGTGATGGAGACGATCATTTCGGTGGTCGCACTGGGCTTCGTCCTGCTGTTGTCACTCGTTCTCTAGGTCCCGCCGGTCGTCCGACTCCTGTGCCCACAGCGGGTGTTCCACCCCCGCCCACGCGCGGTCGACGGTCCCGGTGCGCATGCCGCGGCGGGACTCCGGCCGTGCGGCGGCCATCCCGATGTGCCCGGCGATCACTATGCCCATGGCGAGGGCGAGCCAGTCGTGGACGAAGGTGGCGCTCGTACGCCAGACCAGCGGGGCGAGGTCCGTGAACCACATGAGCAGCCCGGTGCCGAGCATCACGAGCACCGCCCCCGCGATCCAGCCCGCGTAGAGCTTCTGGCCGGCGTTGAATTTGCCCGCCGGGCGCGGCCCGTGCTCCCGTCGCAGCGCGGCCCGCAGCCACTGCCGGTCGTGCGGCCCGAACCGGTTGAGTCGGCCGAGGTCCGCGCGGAAGGCCCGGGAGGCCAGGCCGAGCAGGAGCGGCGCCGGGATCAGCACCCCCGACCACTCGTGCACGGTGACGACCAGGTGGCGGCGGCCGACGAGTTCGGCTAGCTGCGGTACGTACAGACAGGCCGCCGTCGCGAGGCACAGCAGGGTCAGGCCCGCCGTGGCGCGGTGCACCCACTGCTCGGAGCGGCTGAAGCGCCTCAGCCGGGCGGGGAGTTCAGACCGTGGGGGCATCGTCGCGTCCGTTCGAGCGGCCGACCCAGGCGTCGACGTCGTAGCCGCGCTTCTCCCAGTACCCGGGGCGCACCTCGGGGGTGACAGTGATGCCGGACAGCCATTTGGCCGACTTGTAGAAGTACATGGGCGCGACGTACAGCCGCACCGGGCCGCCGTGCGCGTGGCTGAGCGGCCTGTCCTTCATCCGCAGGGCCACCAGGACGTCTCTCCTGCGGGCCTGCTGGAGGGTCAGGCTCTCGCTGTACGTGCCGTCGAAGCAGGTGAAGCGGATCGCGGCCGCCTCGGGCCGCACCCCCGCGGCGGCCAGCAGCCGCGACAGCCGCACCCCCTCGAAGGGCGTGTCCGGGACCCGCCACCCCGTGACGCACTGGACGTCGCGCACGATCCGTGTCTGCTCCATCGCGCGCAGGTCGTCGAGCGTGTACGTCGCGGGCCGCTCCACCAGCCCGTCGACCTTCAGCCGGTAGGTCTCCGGGCCCTTGCGCGGCACGGAGGAGGCGACGGAGTAGTAGCGGAAGCCGCCGCCGTTGGGCAGGAGGCCGGTCAGGCCGGTGGGGTCCCTGTCCGCGGCCGAGCCGAGGAAGGCTTCGAGCCCTCTCTGGAGGTACGGCGCGGTGACCAGGCCCGCGGCGCCCAGGCCCAGCATGCCCAGGACGAGCCGGCGGCCGACGGGGGCGCCGCCGCTGTCCGGGCCGGCCGGAGGTGGCGGAGTCATGGGTCAATTCGAACACCCGCGGCCGCCGAGGGCCAGCGACCGCGGGGATCCGTCAGGCTTCCGTCAGATTTCGCCGGCCTGCTTCTCCAGCTGGAACGCCTCGTTGCCCAGACCGATCCGGGCGTGCACTTCGGGCTTGGCCGAGCGCAGCACCGCCCCGTAGACCAGCCCGCCGACGAGCGCGACGCCGATGACGCCCGGCAGGATCCAGCTGAGCGCCGAGCCGGGGCCCGCGCCCACGAGGACGTCGAAGTCCTTCACCGTGTAGAAGGCGATGACCAGGAGGGCCGCCGCGGCGATGCCCGACGCCACCAGGCGCCCGGCCTGCGCGCGGCCGGCTCCGCGGCGTACGAAGAAGGCGATGACCGCGATGGACGCGGCGGCCATCAGCAGGATGACGCCGAGCGCCCCGACGTTGCCCATCCAGGTGAACAGGTGCAGCACGGGCACGGTCGGGTCACCGGCCGGCTTGTCGTCGCTGAACGCGAAGGCGAGGACGACGGCGAGGGAGAGGCCGGACTGGAGCAGCGAGCCGGCGGCGGGGGCGCCGCTCGTCCGGTTCGTACGGCCGAAGGAGGCCGGCAGCAGCCCCTCGCGGCCCATGGCGAACGCGTACCGCGCGACGACGTTGTGGAAGCTGAGCAGCGCGGCGAACATGCCGGTCACGAAGAGGATGTGGAGTACGTCGGTGAACGTGGAGCCGAGCCGGCTCTCGGTGAGGGTGAAGAGGAGCCCCGGCCCCTGCTCGCCCGCCACCTCGACGATCCGGCCGGGTCCGGCGGCGACGCTGAGCGCCCAGGCGCTGAGGGCCAGGAACAGCGCGGCGTACCCGACGGCGAGGAACATCACGCGCGAGACGACGATCTGCGGGCGGCTGGTCTCCTCGGCGTACACCGGGGCCTGCTCGAAGCCGACGAAGGCGGCGATGCAGAAGCAGAGCGCGGTGCCCAGTCCCGCGCCGGTGAGGGTCTCGGGGTTGAACGCCTGGAGGGACAGGCCCTCCTTGGCCGGTTCGGCGATGGCGGCCACGTCGAAGATCACGACGAGCGCGCACTCGACGACGAGCAGCACGCCCAGCACCTTGGCGTTGAGGTCGATCTTCAGCCAGCCGAGCGCGCCGACGACCACCACCGCGACGAGTGCGGGGACCCACCAGGCGACGGTGATGTCGAGGTAGGTGGCGAAGATCCCGGAGATCTCGAAGCCGAGGATGCCGTAGATGCCGACCTGCATCGCGCTGTACGCGACGAGGGCGACCAGGGAGGCTCCGGCCCCGGCGGTCGGGCCGAGGCCGCGGGCTATGTAGGCGTAGAAGGCGCCGGCGTTGTGCACGTGGCGGCTCATCTCGGCGTACCCGACGCTGAACAGCATCAGGACCACGCCGAGGATGACGAAGAGCAGCGGCTGACCGACGATGCCCATCACGCCGTATGTAGTGGGCATGACACCTGCGACGACCATGAGCGGTGCGCTCGCGGCCAGGACGGACAGCAGCAGTCCCGTCGTGCCGAGGCGGCCGGCCCGCAGCGCGCGTTCCTGCCCCTTGTAGGTACGGATCTCGCCGCCGTCCGCGGCGTCGGCGGCCCTGCTTCTTTCGCTCGTGCTCGAACTGCCCGACATGGCGGGGTGGTCCCTTCGCTTCGGTGAGGTGACGTGGGCGGTGGCCTTGAGGTGCGGGGTCATGCGATCCCCAGCGCGGCGCCGCGCGCGGCGCGGAAGGCCTTGTGCGGGTCGCGGTCGGGGTACGACCACGGGGCTTCGGTGGCGTGCGGGCCGATGCGGTTGATGAGGGCGGCGGCCTCGGCCGCCCTGCCCTCGCAGAGCTTCGCGTGGGCAAGGTAGTTGAGGTCGATGTGCCGGCGCGGGTGGCCCTCGTGCTCCCACTCCAGCCACCAGTCGAACGCCGCCTTCATCACCTGGCGGGCGCGCCGGCCCGTCCAGTGGCCGGAGAACGCGGGGTCGTCCGGCACTTTGCCCGCGAGGGCCAGGGCCCGGTAGCGCTCGGCGTGGGCCACCACGGGCAGTACCGCGAGCGGGGAGTCGGCGGGGGCCTGCTCGGCGGCCCAGGCGGCGAAGTCGTACACCTCGTGGAGCGGGTCGCTGCCTATGTCCGGGCGGCGTTCGGCGAGGCGGGCGGCCATCAGGTGGTGCGCGTGGTGGTGCTCGGGGTGGCGCAGCCGCACCTGGTCGAAGAGCTGGGTGACCTCCTCCTCCGTACCGAGGGAGCGGGCCAGGAGCAGCAGGCCGAGCCAGGGCGTCGGGTCGGCCGGCGAGCGTTCCGCGGCGCGGCGGCACGCCTCGCGCGCGCGGTCCTCGGACTCCTTGCCGCGCAGCGCACCGAGGACGGCGGCGCAGGCGATGAGCGTGACGGCGTCGGCGCTCTCGGGTTCGGCGAGCAGCCAGTCGCCGGCCCACGCGGCGGCGCCGTTGGCCTGGGCGAGCACGACGAGACGGTGGCCCCGGCGGTCCCAGTCGTCGCCGGTGGCGGCGAGCAGGGAACGGGCCCTGGTCCAGCGTCCCTGGGCCAGCTGTCCGCGTACGGTGACGAGTTCGGCGTCGTCGAGTGCGGCGTCGAACGAGGGGTCGGTACGGCGGCGCGAGCGGCCGAGGGGTGGCGGAGGTGGGGGCATCCGCGGGTCCTCCACGGCGCAGTGTGCGAGCGTTTGATCACGCACAGCAAAGCGGTACGGGGTAGTCCGCGTCAAGGGCGGTCTAAACCAACTTTCGGCCGACATTCGGTAGTTGAACGGGCACCCACCTGCGACGACCCGGTCCGACGGCCGGTCCGGGGCCTAGTCTTGCGTCCATGTCCGCACCCTCTGCGCTGCCGCCGTGCCTGTTCGCCTTCCCCGGGCCGCTCCGCGACCGGCTGGTCGCCGCCGTGCTGTCCGGCGAGAAGGTCTCGACCACCGGCCTGCTCGCCGAGTACGAGGCCGAGCAGGAGGAACTGCCGCCCGCCGGCGAGCGGTCCGTCGTGATCGACTCGGAAGGCCGCGAGGTGGCGGTGATCGAGCTGACCGAGGTACGGGTGCTGGCGCTCGGCGAGGTGGACCTCCAGCACGCGCTGGACGAGGGCGAGGGCTACACGTCGGTGGCCGAGTGGCGTGCGGGACACGAGCGGTTCTGGCACGGCGAGGAGATGCGCGAGGCGCTGGGCGACCCGGAGTTCACCGTCGACGACACCACGATGATCGTCGCGGAACGCTTCCGGGTCGTGGAGCGCCTGGAGACCTGAGGGGCGCCGGCAGCGGCGCCGCGACCGGCGCGCCTACGCCACCGCGCGCGCCGCCGCCCGGCCCGCCGTACGTCCGGAGAACAGGCAGCCGCCGAGGAACGTGCCCTCCAGGGAGCGGTACCCGTGGACTCCGCCGCCGCCGAAGCCCGCCGCCTCCCCCGCGGCGTACACGCCCGGCAGGACGTCGCCGCCTTCCGTGAGCACGCGCGACGACAGATCGGTCTCCAGGCCGCCGAGCGACTTGCGGGTGAGGATGTGCAGGCGGACGGCGATGAGCGGACCGGCCGAGGGGTCGAGGATGCGGTGCGGCGCGGCCGTGCGGATCAGCTTGTCGCCCAGGTAGTTGCGCGCGCCCCGGATCGCCATGACCTGGAGGTCCTTGGTGAAGGTGTTGGTGATCTCCCGGTCCCGCGCGGTGATCTCGCGGCGGAGCTGCGCCTCGTCGATCAGAGGCTCGTCGGTGAGCGCGTTCATGCCGCGCACCAGCGAGGCGAGGTCCTTCTCGACGACGAAGTCCGCGCCCTTGTCCATGAACGCCCGGACCGGCCCGGGGACGTCGGCGCGGGCGCGGCCGAGGACGCCGCGGACGGACTTGCCCGTGAGGTCCGGGTTCTGCTCGGAACCCGACAGCGCGAACTCCTTGCCGATGATCCTCTGGTCGAGGACGAACCAGGTGTGGTCGTACCCCGTGCGCATGATGTGGTCGAGCGTCCCCAGCGTGTCGAAGCCCGGGAAGAGCGGTACCGGCAGGCGCCTGCCGCGTGCGTCGAACCACAGGGACGAGGGGCCGGGCAGGATGCGGATGCCGTGCTTGGCCCAGATCGGGTTCCAGTTCTGGATGCCCTCCGTGTAGTGCCACATGCGGTCGCGGTTGATCATGCGTCCGCCGGCCGCCTCCGTGACGCCGAGCATCAGGCCGTCGACGTGCGCGGGCACGCCGGAGAGCATCGAGGCGGGCGGCGTGCCGAGCCGCTTCGGCCAGTTGGCCCGCACGAGGTCGTGGTTGCCGCCAATGCCGCCCGAGGTGACGATCACCGCCTGGGCGCGGTACTCGAACGTCCCCGTCACCTCGCGGCTGCTGGCCGCCCCGCGCTCGGCGCCCGAGGGCTCCAGCACCTCTCCGGAGACGGTGTCCACGGAACCGGCGCCGCGCGCCAGGCCGGTCACGCGGTGGCGGAACCTCAGCTGCACCAGGCCCCGCGCCACCCCGTCGCGCACCCGCCGCTCGAACGGGGCGACGATGCCGGGTCCGGTGCCCCAGGTGATGTGGAAGCGGGGTACGGAGTTGCCGTGCCCGGTGGCGTCGTAACCGCCGCGCTCGGCCCAGCCCACGACCGGGAAGAAGCGCACGCCCTGCCCGTGCAGCCAGGCCCGCTTCTCACCGGCCGCGAAGTCGACGTACGCCTCGGCCCACTTGCGCGGCCAGTGGTCCTCGTCGCGGTCGAAGCCCGCCGTGCCGTGCCAGTCCTGGAGGGCGAGCTCGCGGCTGTCCTTGATGCGCATGCGGCGCTGTTCGGGCGAGTCGACGAGGAACAGCCCGCCGAACGACCAGTGGGCCTGACCGCCGATCGACTGCTCGGGTTCCTGGTCGAGCAGGATGACCTTGCGGCCCGCGTCGACGAGTTCGGCGGTGGCGGCCAGGCCCGCGAGGCCCGCCCCGATCACGATCACGTCAGCGTCGTACGCCATGGTTTCCGTCCTTGCCGGTGGCGGGTGGGGCGAGAAGTTACCCGTGCGTCAGATCTTCGGCAGCGGCGGGCGGGGCGTCAACCGCCTGGCGGCGGTGGGGTTGGATGGCCGTATGACTCCTGAGACTCCTGTGACTCCCGCCGACGAGATCCTGGACGTCGTCGACGAGAACGACGAGGTGGTCGGCCGGGCCCCGCGCGGCGAGGTGTACGCGCGGGGCCTGCGCCACCGCTGCGTCTTCGTCCTGGCGCGGGACGGCGAGGGCCGGTACTTCGTGCACCGCAGGACGCCGGTGAAGCTGGTCTTCCCCTCGATGTACGACATGTTCGTGGGCGGGGTGGTCGGCGCGGGCGAGTCGTACGACGAGGCGGCGCTGCGGGAGGCGGAGGAGGAGCTGGGGGTCTCCGGGCTGCCCGCGCCCGTACCGCTGTTCAAGTTCCTGTACGAGGACGCCGACGGGGCGCGGACGTGGTGGTCTTACGTCTACGAGGTGCGGTGCGACCTGCCGGTGGACCCGCAGCCGGAGGAGGTCGCCTGGTACGGCTTCCTGACCGGCGCCGAGCTGGAGAGGCGGCTCACCGGGGGCGAGTGGCCGTGGGTGCCGGACGGCCTCGCCGCCTGGCGGCGCCTGCGCGCGACGCCCGGCGACGCCGCCCCGCCGGCCCCCGGCCGGCCCTGAACGCGCCCCGGCCGGCGCGTTCCCGGGGCACGGAGAGCCGCCGGGTAGGGTGCGGCGGGTGACCGAGTTTGTACGGGGGCTGCGGCTCTGGTTCGCGCCGCAGCGGATCCGGGAAGAGGGCGAGACGCCCGACTACCGCTTCTCGCTGGCCAACGAGCGCACCTTCCTGGCCTGGATCCGTACGGCGCTGGCGCTCATCGGCGGCGGTTTCGCGGTCGACCAGTTCCTGCCCGGCCTGGCGTGGGGCGTACGCGCCGCGATGGCGCTCGGCCTGCTGGCCGCCGGTGTGCTGTGCGCGCTGCGGGCGGTCAACCACTGGGTGCGGTGCGAGCGGGCCATGCGGCGCGGCGACGACCTCCCGGTGACCCGTTTCCCGACGGTGCTGAGTCTCGTGGTGGCGGTCGTCGCCGTCGTCATGGTGGTGGTCGTCCTCTTCGGGTGGGAGGGCGGCGCGTGACCGGCCCGGCGGGAGCCGGGACCGCGGGCCCCGCGCGGGACCCCGGCCTCCAGCCGGAGCGGACGCGGCTCGCCTGGCGCAGGACGACGCTCGCCTGCACGGTGGTGGCCGTACTGGCGGCGAAGCAGGCGGTGCACGACGAGATCGGCGCGGCCGGGGTGGTCGCCGCCGCGCTGTGCGTGCTCGTCTGGCTGGGCTTCCTGCGGATCGCCCACCACCGCATCCGGACCCTCGGCAGCACAACCAGGCCGGCGCCGATGTCCGTGCGGGCCGCGGCGACCGCGACGCTCTGCACGATCGCCCTGGCCGGGTTCGCCGTGGCGATCGTGGTGTGACCGGCCCGGAGCGGTCGTGCGGACGCCGTCGCCGCCGCGCCCCCACGGGTGGTCCGGTGGCGAAACCGCCGCGGCGCGGGGCCGGGAAAGGGGACGCCGGTGGCGCCCGGGACTAGCCTGGAAGTACCGCAAAGCATCAGTAATCGCACCAGAGGTGGACGTCATGAGCACCCTGCACCAGGAGCACGCCGCCCACACCCACACGCACGGACCGGCCTGCGGGCACGACGCCGTCCCGCACGGCGACCACACGGATTACGCGCACAACGGGCACCTGCACCGCGAGCACTCCGGACACTGGGACGAGTGCGAGTCCACGGACCACCACAGTCACGGCGGTCACACCCACGAGCACGGCCAGGGCTGCGGCCACAGCGCCGTCCCGCACGGCGACCACCTCGACTACGTGCACGACGGCCACCGCCACGCCGCTCACGACGGGCACTGGGACGACCACTGAGGCGCGGGCCCGGCCACCGGGCCTCCCTTCCCCGGACGGGCCGCGACTGGCAGGCTCGTGTCGACCTGTCCGGACGCCGAACGACCCGACGCCCGCCCCGGGGGACCCGCAGTGCCTGCCACGGACCCGCACCTCGTCCAGCTCGCGCCCGACGTGCACGCGTACATCCAGCCGGACGGCGGGTGGTGCCTGAACAACGCGGGGTTCGTCAGCGACGGCGCCTCGACGCTCCTGGTCGACACCGCGGCCACCGAGCGCCGTGCGCACGCGCTGCGCGAAGCGCTCCTGGCGACCGGCGCGCCGCTCCCCCGCACCGTCGTCAACACCCACCATCACGGCGACCACACCTACGGCAACGGCGTCTTCGCGCCCGGGGCCACGGTCGTCGGGCACGACGCATGCCGCGCCGAGGCGCTCGCCGCCGGCCTCCAGCTCCACCTCGTGTGGCCGGACAACGACTTCGGCGACATCACCGTCACCGCCCCCACTCTCACCTACAGCGAGCGGCTCACGCTCCACACGGCCGGGACCGAGGTGCGGGTGCTCCACCCCGGTGTGGCGCACACCACCGGCGACTCGATCGTCCACCTGCCCGAGCACGGCATCGTCTTCACCGGCGACATGGTGTTCCAGGGCGGCACCCCCTTCCTCCCCATGGGGTCGCTGAGCGGGTCCCTGCGCGCCCTCGGCCTGCTCCGCTCGCTGGACGCGCGGACCGTGGTGCCCGGCCACGGCCCGGTCACCGACCCGTCGGCGTACGACGCGACCGAGAGCTACCTGCGGTACGTGGCGGAAATCGCGGAGGCCGGGCACGCGAAGGGCCGCACGCCGCTGGAGACCGCGCAGGAGGCCGGCCCCGGACCGTTCGCCGCGCTGCGCGAGAGCGAGCGGCTCGTCGCCAACCTGCACCGGGCCTACGCCGAACTGGACGGCCTGCCGGAGGGCTCGCCCCTCGACCCGCTGCTCGTCTTCGGCGACATGGCGGTCATGAACGGCGGGAAGCCGGTCGCCTGCCACGCGTGATCCGCGTCTCTGGGCGCGTCGGCGCACTGGACGGCATACCGACTGGTCGGCATGATGAGACGCGACGTCCTGTCCGCCCCCGGAGGTGCCCCCATGAGTGCTGTCCACCCGCCAGGTCTCGATCTCGAGCAGTTGCGCGGTCATCTCGACCGCGTGAGGCCGGGGCTGGTGAGCGGACCGCTCAGCGCCCGGCTCATCGAGGGCGGCCGCTCGAACCTGACGTACGCCGTCACGGACGGCACGGCCCGGTGGGTGGTGCGGCGTCCGCCGCTCGGCCACGTGCTGGCGACCGCGCACGACATGAAGCGCGAGTACCGGGTGATCAGCGCGCTGCACCCGACCGACGTGCCGGTTCCCGAGCCGCTGCTGCTGTGCGACGACGAGTCGGTCGTCGGGGCGCCGTTCTACGTCATGCAGTTCGTGGAGGGCGTTCCGTACCGGACGGCCGGCGAGCTGGCCGCGCTCGGCGCCGAGCGGACCCGCGCCGCCGTCCTCGGCCTCGTCGACACGCTCGTGGACCTGCACGCCGTGGACCCCGGGGCCGTCGGCCTCGGCGACTTCGGCCGCCCCGAGGGCTTCCTGGACCGGCAACTGCGCCGCTGGGGCAAGCAGCTCGACGCCTCCCGCAACCGAGAGCTGGCGGGCATCGACGAGCTGCACGCCGCGCTCGGCCGCTCGCTGCCCGACTCCCCCGCGCCCACGGTCGTGCACGGCGACTACCGGCTCGACAACGTCCTGATCGGCGGCGAGGACGACCGGATCAACGCCGTCCTCGACTGGGAGATGTCCACCCTCGGCGACCCGCTCACCGACCTCGGGCTGCTCGTGATGTACAGCTCCCGGCCGGACGTGCCCGACTCCCCGGTCTCCACGACGGCCGGCGCCCCGGGTCACCCCTCGCCGCGCGAGATCGTCGAGCGGTACGCCGCCCGGTCCGGCCGGGACACCTCGGCCATCGCCTGGTACACGGCGTTCGCGTGGTTCAAGCTCGCCGTGATCCTCGAGGGCATCCACTACCGCTACACGCTCGGGCAGACCGTCGGCGCCGGCTTCGACCGGATCGGCGACCTCGTGCCCGTCTTCATCGAGCACGGTCTGACCACCCTTCAGGAAGGCTGAGCCCCGCCATGGATTTCGCATACGACGCACGGACCGAAGAGCTGCGCGACAAACTCCTCGCCTTCATGGACGAGTTCGTCTATCCGGCCGAGAGCGTCGCGCACGAGCAGCGTGAGCGGCTGGCCTCTCCGTGGGACACCCCGCAGGTCGTGGAGGACCTCAAGGCGGAGGCCCGCAGGCAGGGCCTGTGGAACCTGTTCCTGCCCGACGTGGAGTACGGCGCGGGGCTCACCAACCTCCAGTACGCCCCGCTCGCGGAGATCACCGGCCGCAGCCCGCAGCTCGCGCCGACCGCGCTGAACTGCGCGGCGCCGGACACGGGGAACATGGAGCTGCTGGCACAGTTCGCCTCCGAGCAGCAGAAGAAGCAGTGGCTGGAGCCGCTGCTCGCCGGTGAGATCCGGTCGGCGTTCGCGATGACGGAGCCCGAGGTGGCCTCGTCGGACGCGACGAACATCGAGACGCGGATCGAGAGGTCCGCCGACGGGTCCGAGTACGTCGTCACCGGGCGCAAGTGGTACATCTCCGGGGCGATGAACCCCGACTGCAAGATCTTCATCGTCATGGGCAAGACCGACCCGGACGGTGCGGACGTACGCCGCCAGCAGTCGATGATCCTCGTGCCGCGCGACACCCCGGGCGTCGAGATCCGGCGCGCGATGCAGGTCTACGGGTACGAGGACCACTCCCACGGCGGCCACGCGGAGGTCCTCTTCCACGGGGCGCGCGTGCCGGCCTCGGCCCTGGTCGGCGAGGAGGGCGGCGGTTTCGCCATCGCCCAGGCGCGTCTCGGGCCGGGCCGGATCCACCACTGCATGCGGCTGATCGGCATGGCGGAGCGGGCGATCGAGCTGATGTGCCGGCGGGCGGTGGAGCGTACGGCCTTCGGCAAGGCGCTCGCCCAGCAGGGCGTGGTGCACACCTGGATCGCGGACGCGCGGGTGGCCGTGGAGCAGTTGCGGCTGCTGGTGCTCAAGACGGCGTGGCTGATGGACACGGTGGGCAACCGCGGGGCGCACACGGAGATCCAGGCCATCAAGATCGCCACACCGCGCGCGGTCGTCGACATCATCGACAAGGCGGTGCAGCTGCACGGCGCGGGCGGGGTCAGCCAGGACTTCCCGCTGGCGGAACTGTGGGCGGGGGCGCGGACGCTGAAGCTGGCGGACGGGCCGGACGAGGTGCACCAGCGGTCGCTGGCGCGACGGGAACTGAAGAAGTACGTCTGACAGGACGCGGCGCGGGCGGGACGACGTCCCCCTCGCACGCGAACGGGGCGGCGTACGCCGACGCGGTGTCGGGGTACGCCGCCCTGGGGCGGAGCGAGTGGGCGGGAGGAAGGCGGCCCGCGCCGGCATGGCTCCTACTTGGGGTCGTGGTTGAACTTCGAGGCCGACCAGCGGTAGCCGAGGACCGCGAGGCCGAGGGACCAGGCGACGGCCAGCCATCCGTTGTGGCCGATCTCGGTGCCGAGCAGGAGGCCGCGGAGCGTCTCGATGGCGGGGGTGAAGGGCTGGTACTCGGCGATGGGCCGGAACCAGCCGGGCATGGTGTCGAGGGGGACGAAGGCGCTGGACAGGAGCGGCAGGAGGATCATCGGCATGGCGTTGTTGCTGGCGGCCTCGGCGTTGGGACTGATCAGCCCCATGCCGACCGCGATCCAGGTGAGCGCCATGGCGAAGAGCACGAGCAGTCCGAACGCCGCGAGCCATTCCAGGGGGGTGGCGTCCGTGGAGCGGAAACCGATGGCGGCGGCGACCGCGCCGACGAGGACCACGCTGGCGATGGACTGCAGGACGCTGCCGACGACGTGCCCGACGAGCACCGAGCCGCGGTGGATGGCCATGGTGCGGAAGCGGGCGATGATGCCCTCGTTCATGTCGGTGGAGACGGAGACGGCGGTGCCGATGACGGTGGAGCCGATGGTCATCAGCAGGATGCCGGGGACGATGTAGGCGATGTAGGCGGAGCGGCCCGCGCCGCCGCTCATCGCGTTGCCGAAGATGTAGACGAAGAGCAGCAGCAGCATGACGGGCGTGAGCAGCAGGTTCAGCGTGAGGGAGGGGTAGCGCCGGGCGTGCAGGAGGTTGCGGCGCAGCATGGTGGACGAGTCGCGCACGGCGAGGGACAGGGTGCTCATCGGGCCGTCTCCTTGGGCTGGTTGGGCTGGCTGGGCTGGTTGGGGATGCCGGCGCCGCCGCCGGTGAGAGCGAAGAACACGTCGTCGAGGTCGGGGGTGTGGACCGTCAGTTCGTCCGCCTCGATGCCGGCGGCGTCGAGCCGGTCGAGGACGGAGCGCAGTTCGCGCTGGCTGCCGTCGCTGGGGATCTGCAGGGCGAGCGCCTCGTCGTTCCGGCCGGCTTCGCTGAGCGCTGTGGCCGCGTTCCGGTAGGTGTGCGGGTCGGCAAAGCGGAGGCGGACGTGTCCGCCGGGGATGAGCCGCTTCAGCTCGTCGGCGGTGCCCTGGGCGGCGATCCTGCCGTCGTTGAGCACGGCGATGCGGTCGGCGAGTTCGTCGGCCTCCTCCAGGTACTGGGTGGTGAGGAAGACGGTGACCCCGCCCGTGACCAGCTCGCGGATGATCTGCCACATGGTGTGGCGTGAGCGCGGGTCGAGGCCGGTGGTGGGCTCGTCGAGGAAGATGATCCGCGGGTCGCCGACCAGTGTCATGGCGATGTCCAGGCGGCGCTTCATGCCGCCGGAGTAGGTCGAGGCGGGCTTCTTCGCCGCCTCCGCCAGGTCGAACCGCTCCAGGAGTTCGGCGGTGACGCGCCGCCCTTCGCGCTTGGACAGGTGGTGCAGGTCCGCCATGAGGAGCATGTTCTCCTCACCGGTGATCAGGCCGTCGACGGCGGAGAACTGCCCGGTGACGCCGATCGCGGCGCGGACCGCCTGCGCGTCGGTGGCGAGGTCGTGACCGCCGACCCGGATCTCGCCGGAACCGGCGCCGGCGGACACGAGGGTGGAGAGGATCTTCACGGCGGTGGTCTTGCCGGCGCCGTTCGGGCCGAGCAGGGCGAAGACCGTGCCTGCGGGGACGGCGAGGTCGATGCCGTCCAGGACGGTCTTGTCGCCGTACGCCTTGCGCAGCCCGTTCGCCGCGATGGCCAAGCTGGTGGTCATGAGGGGTGCTCCTTGTAGTGGCTCGAGGCTGCGGAGGGGGTGGCTCAGATGCTGCGGGCGTCGATGTCGCCGTACTCGGTGGTCGCGTGGATGTTCAGGCCGGCGGCGCCCTCGGTGTTCTTGAGCGCGTTGTGGATCCGGCCCGAGCCGGTGCCGGCGTCCAGGGAGGCGGAGACCCCGGCGGCGGCGACCACCGACACGTCGCCCATCTGCGTGCGCAGAACGACCGTGCCGCTCACGGCCTCGGCGATCCGGATGTCGCCCTTGCCGGTGCTGATCTCGGCGGGGCCGTTGAGGCGGCCGACCGCGATGTCGCCGGCGTGGGCGGTGAGGCGCAGGCTCGCGGCCTCGTCGATCTTGGTGGTGCCGTACGCGCCCTCGAGGACGACGTCGCCGAACCGTCCGACCGCGCGGAACTCGGCGCTCGCCGCCCTGCCCTCGACGCGGGAGCCGGCGGGGAGCTGGACGGTCACCTCGACCGATCCGGAGTTGCCGAGGATCCGGTTCTTCGCCGCCGGGGCCTCGATCCGCAGGACGCCTTCCTCGTACGAGACCTCGATCTGCTCGGCGGCCTTCACATCGCGGCTCTTGGAGGCGTTCGCGGGGAGGACCTCGACTGTGGTGTCGGCGCGGTCGGCGGCGATGAAGCGGATGATCCCGGCGGGGATGTCGAGGACGGTGGCGATCGCGGCGGGGGTGTCGAACTTCTGCATGGTGTGCTCCTTCGGTTTCTGCGGTTCGTCGTTTCCGATGAGTGAAACGCTACGTTGCGTTCAACAGTCCGGCAACTATCTTGTTCCGCGAAAACCGCATAACTGCAGGCCAGTAACGGGAAATTGAAGCAATGATTCTGAACGTTAACGCAACGACCCTGACCCTTTGCGTTGCAACGGCTTGAAGGTGAACGCTATGGTGGCGCTACCCCGGGCGTACGGGCCCGGGCCGCACAGGACACGAAGGAGACCGCGATGCCCGGAGGCAGGCTCACCCAGCAGGAACGCCGGCAGATCGCGCTGGGACTGGCCGACGGCCTCGCCTACGCGGAGATCGCCCGAGCTCTCGACCGCCCCACCTCGACGGTCACGCGTGAGGTCATGCGCAACGGAGGCCCGACCGGCTACCGCCCCGACCAGGCCCAGCGCGCCACCGAACAACGCGCTCGCAGGCGCGGGCTGACCACGGCCCGGGACCAGGGGACGCCCGAGCTCGCCCACGGGCGCGACGCCGAGGCGGTCCGCGCGTACGAGGAGACGTTCACCCAGGTCCTCGTGCAGTCGGGGGTCTCCCCGATGGCGGCCCGGCTGCTGGTCTGCCTCTACACCACCGACGAGGGCAGCCTCACCGCGGCCGAGCTCGTCGGGCGCCTCCAGGTCAGCCCGGCGTCCGTCTCCAAGGCGATCGCGTTCCTCGAGGAGCAGGGCCTCGTCCGCCGGGAGCGCGACGAGGGCCGCCGCGAGCGCTACTTCGTCGACGACGACGTCTGGTACCAGTCGATGATGGCCAGCGCCCGCTCCACCGCCCAACTCGGCGAGACCGCACGCGCGGGCGTCGGCATCCTCGGCCCCGGCACCCCCGCCGCCATCCGTCTGGAGAACATCTCCCGCTTCGTCGACTTCGTCAGCGAGAGCATCACCCGCGCGGCGGAGCAGGCCCGCGACATCCTGTACACGAAGCCCGCAGGCACCTCAGCCGGGGCCGCCGAGCCGGGTGCGGATCGCTGACGGACTGTCGCACCTCCGTGGTGGCGGGCACCACGAAAGGGGCTGAAGCCGCTTCCTGAGCGACTTCAGCCCCTTCGGTGTACGAGGCCGGGCGGGCGAGTGCGGCGCCGGACCTACGGCCGCAGCGCCCGCAGCAGCAGGTCCGCCAGGTGGTCCGCCACCTGCTGCGGGGTGAGCGGGCCGTCCGGGCGGTACCACGTCGACAGGTGGTGCACCGAGCCGAAGTGGTAGTCGACCACCAGGTCGGCCGGGGTGGCGGTGGAGAACACCCCCGCCTGCTGCCCCTCCTCCACCAGCGCGCGGAACCGCTCGTGGTAGCGCCGCCGCTCCGCCCGTACCTGCTTGTCCTTCTCCGGACTCAGGTGGTGCATCGACCGGAAGAAGATCGACGCGTCGTCGAGGTTGTCGATGGTCGTGACCACCACGTCCGCAGCCGCGTCCCGCAGCCGCCGCTCCACCGGCGCGTCCGCGTCGGCGTACGCGTCGAGCCGCTCCTGCTGGAGCCGCAGGACGCGGGCGTACACCTCGTGCAGCAGGTCGTCCTTGGAGCCGAAGTAGTGGTAAAGCGCGCCCTTGGTGACGCCGGCCGCCTCGACGATCTCCTGCACCGACGTGCGGTCGTACCCGCGCTCGGCGAACAGGCGGGTGGCGGCGGCCAGCAGCCTCTGGGGGACGGGGATGCCGCTTCCGTCCGTCGTCCTGGCCATTGCCGCCACCTGCCTTTCGTCGAAACAACCGGTTGAGGGTTCAGGAACGGGAACGCAGTTCCCGCCTGAGGATCTTCCCACTCGTCGTCTTGGGAAGTTCGGGCAGGATCTCCACTTCGCGCGGGTACTTGTACGCGGCCAGCCGCTCCGCGCAGTACGCGCTGAGCTCCGCGGGCGCCGCCCCGGCCCCGGGGCGCAGGCTGACGTACGCCTTGACGCTCTCCCCGCGGTAGGCGTCGGGGATGCCGACGACGGCCGCCTCCCGCACCGCCGGGTGGGTGTAGAGGACGTCCTCGACCTCGCGCGGCCAGACCTTGAAGCCCGACGCGTTGATCATGTCCTTCTTGCGGTCGACGACGTAGAGCCAGCCGCCCTCGTCCATGAAGCCGATGTCGCCGGTGCGCAGTTCCCCGCCGGGGAAGCCCTCGGCGGTCGCCTCGGGGCGGCGCCAGTAGCCGGGAACCACCTGGGGGCCGCTGACGGCGATCTCGCCCTGCTCGCCGAGGGGCACGTCCGCGCCCTTCTCGTCGACGATGCGCACGAGCGTGTCGGGGCCCGGCACGCCGACGGACAGCGTGCCCGAGGCGGGGTCGACCGGCGCCTCCTTCTCGGGCGGCACGGACGCGCAGGGCGCGGTGCACTCGGTGAGCCCGTACCCGTTGCGGATGTACGGACCGAAGCCCGCCCGGAACTTCTCGACCAGGGCCGGGGGCAACGGCGCGCCGCCCGACGAGATGACCTCGAAGGAGGCGAAGTGGTCCCGCGTGACGCCGGGGGTCGCGGCCAGCGCCATGAACGCGGTCGAGGGACCGACGCTGTAGGCGGGGCGGTGCTCGGTGAACGCGTCGAGGACGACGCCCGGGTGGAAGCGGTACGCGAGGGCCAGCGTGCCGGTGTTGGCGACGCAGGCGGCGAGTTCGCAGACCATGCCGGTGATGTGGAAGAGGGGCGCCAGGGCGAAGTACGTCGAGCCCTCGGCAATGGGGTGGCCGGTGCGCTGTCGCTCGGCGTTGTGCATGATCCCGCCGTGCAGGTTCATGGCGCCCTTGGGCGTGCCGCTGGTGCCCGAGGTGTAGCTGATCAGGGCCACGTCGGCGGCGGTGGGTTCGCGGTCCGCCGGGGCCGGCAGCCCGCGGCGGGCGACGGCCACCAGGTCGTCCGCGTCGGAGGCCGGCTGTGCCCGCTCGAAGTTCAGTACGCGGGTGTCGTTCCGGGTCTGGAGGTCCAGTTCGCAGGCGGTGAGGGCGATGTGCACGGGCGAGGCGGCGGCGGTCTCGCGCAGATACGCCTCCCACGCGCGGTCCGAACAGATCAGCGCGCTCGCCTCGGCGTCGCCGAGCGCATGGGTCACCTCCGCCGACTTGTACATCGGGTTGAGCGGGACGACGACCGCGCCGGCCTTCCAGGCGCCGAGCAGCGCGAGGACGAAGTGCGGGCTGTTCTGGAGCATGATCGCGACGCGGTCGCCCTGCCGCAGGCCCCTGGCGGCCAGGTGGCCCGCGACGGAGTCCGACAGCACGTCGGTCTCGCGGTAGCTGAGGCGGCCGTCGAAGTACGCGAGAGCGGGATGCTCGGGCGCGCGGGCCGCCGCGTCGCGGAAGGCGTGCAGCAGGGTGGCGGGCGGGTCCACCGGGGCCCGCTGGGCGTCGGTGAGCTGGGCGAGCCAGGGCTTCGCCGCGTAGACGGAACCGGGCGCGCTCTCGCTGGTCGGCTCGCTCATCGGCCTGTTTCCTCCCACTTGCGCTGCAGGTGGTTCATGTGGGTCAGCCAGCGGTCCGGGTCGCCGGCGCGGGCCTGGTAGTACCCGGCCACCTCGGGGTGCGGCAGGATCAGGAAGCGGTCGGCCCCGATGCCGTCGAAGAGCGCGTCCACGACGTCCTGCGGCTCGATGGCGGTGGGCGCGAGGACCAGCTCACCGGCCGAGCCGGCGGCGGTCAGCATGTCGGTGCGCACGCCCTGGGGGCATATCGCGTGGACCTTGACGCCGCGGTGACGGTAGGTCAGCGAGAGCCACTCCGCGAAGGCCAGCGCGCCGTGCTTGCTGACGCTGTAGGGGGCCGCGCCGACCATGGTGAGCAGGCCGGCCGCCGAGACGGTGGAGACGAACCGGCCGCTGCCGCGCTCCAGCCAGTCGGGCAGCAGCGCCCTGGCCGCCCTGACGTGGGCCATCACGTTGACGTCCCAGGCGGCGGCCCAGACCGCCTCGTCGGCGAAGGCGTCGCCGGGCGAGGCGAGGCCGGCGTTGGCGCAGTACACGTCGATCCGGCCGCCGAGCGCCTCACGGGCCTCCTCGACGATCGCGGAGGCGTCGCCCGCGACGGCGGTCGCGCCGATCTCGTCGGCGATCCCCTTGATCTTCTGCGCGTCGAGGTCGTTGACGACGACGCGTGCTCCCGCGGCGGCGAATCCGCGGGCGAGAGCGGCGCCGATGCCGCCTCCCGCACCGGTCACGACGACTCCCGCGTCCTGGAACTGGCTCATCCCTGAGGTCCTGCCTCTCCTGCCGATCCTGCCGACGACTCCGGCAGACTAACCGGTCGGTATGGAGCAGTGGAAGGGGCGGAACACCGCCGACCCGCCCTGCCCGGCTCGTTCCGCGCGGCCGCATCCCGCGCTAGCGTGCGTGGCCATGACAGAACACCGCGATCACGGAGGTACTGGGATGAGCCTGTCCAGACGCGGGTTGCTGGCCGCCACCGGGGCGGCGGGGGCCGCCGGGGCACTCGGCGCCGCCTCGCCGGCCGCCGCCGGGGGCGGCCACGGGCGGTTCCGGGTGCGTACCGGCTTCGACCGGCTGGCCGCAGACGGCTACGCACCGCTCGCGGGCCAGAAGGTCGGGATCGTCACGAACCCGACGGGCGTCACCTCGGACGTACGGCACGTCGTGGACGTCATGCACGCCGACGACCGGGTGGACCTCACCGCCGTCTTCGGGCCCGAGCACGGCTTCCGGGGAACCGCCCAGGCGGGCGGCTCGGAGGGGCGCCACGACGATCCGGCGACGGGGCTGCCGGTGTACGACACGTATCTGAAGAGCGGGCAGCCGCTCGCCGACATCTTCACGGCGTCGGGCGTGGACACGGTGGTGTTCGACATCCAGGACGCGGGCGCGCGGTTCTACACGTACATCTGGACGCTGTACGACTGCATGGCGGCGGCCGTGCTCGCGGGCAAGCGGTTCGTGGTGCTCGACCGGCCCAACCCGGTGACGGGCCGCGCGGCCCTCGGGCCCGTCCTGGACCGGGCGTTCGCGACGTTCGTGGGGCGCGAGCCGATCGCTCAGGCCCACGGGATGACGGTCTGCGAGCTGGCGCGGCTGTTCAACGGCGAGTTCCTGAAGCGGCCGGTGGAGCTGGAGACGGTGAAGATGTCGGGCTGGCGGCGCGGCGACTTCTTCGACACGACCGGACTGCCGTGGGTGCCGCCGAGCCCCAACATGCCGACGCCCGACACCGCGCTGGTGTACGCCGGCACCTGCCTGTTCGAGGGCACCAACCTGTCGGAGGGGCGGGGCACGACCCGGCCGTTCGAACTGCTGGGCGCGGAGGGAGTCGACCGCCGGTGGGCGGAGACGGCGAATGCGGCGGGACTGCCCGGCGTGCACTTCCGGGAGGCGTACTTCGCGCCGACGTTCTCCAAGTTCCAGGGGAAGACGATCGGCGGCGTACAGCTGCACGTGCACGACCGGGAGGTGTACGACCCGGTGCGCACCGGCATCGCGCTGCTCGTCACGGCGAAGCGGAGCTGGAGCGGCTTCGCCTGGCGGGCCGACAACTGGATCGACAGGCTGACGGGCAACACCCGGGTCCGCACGATGATCGACGCGGGGGCGGGCACGGGCGAGGTGGTGGACGCCTGGCGCTCGGACCTGGCGGCGTTCCGCTCCGTGCGCCGGGAGTATCTCCTGTACCGCTGAGGGGGATCACGGGCGTACCGCCGAGGGCGGTTTGCCGGCGCCGCCCACGGGCAGGGGCGAGTCGTCCTGACGGGGTGTATGGCCAGTCCTGGGGTCCGGCGGGATGCCGAGTCGGCGAGCAGGCCCGATTCGGACCCGAGGGGTGCGCCATGTCGGATGTGGGTGTGGAGCCGTACCGTGAGATCACCTTCGACGCGGACGGCGATGTGAACACGCGTCAGCGCGACCGGCCGGCGGATCTCGACGTCACCGACCTGGTGATGTTCGCGCACGGCTGGAACAGTGACCGCTCGGTCGCGACCCGGATGTACGACCGCTTCTACGCCCCGTTCCCCGGCCAGCTCGCCGCGCTCGTCCCTGGTCGTCCGTATCCGGTCGACCTGGGCCTGGAGGTCTTCCTCGGTGTACGGGGCCTGCGGCCAGACTGCTGCTCCAGGCCCTGGTTGGCGAGGGCGCCGCCCGCGAAGGAGGTCAGTTCGCCGCGGCCGATGTGCCGGAAGAGGTCCATCAGCCAGAGCTGGTCCTCGCCGGCCGCGTAACCGACGCCGCGTCGTCGAAGAAGCCGGTCAGCTTGTCGTCGGTGAGGCCCTGGTGGCCCGCGACCAGGGCGTCGTACCGGGCGATCTGGTCGGAGCTGTGCGCCGGGCGGGTGCCGAGGACGCGGTGGGCGAGAATCTCGGCCAGAGTTGCGTTGCCGTTCTGACCGGGCGGCAGGATGTCGTCGCACCGTCCCGCGCAGTGGTCCGTCACGGACGCGGGCTCCTGTGCCGCCGCCCGTCCGGTGTCGGCCGTGGCCCGGGGCAGGGGGGACAGCAGGCCCGCGGCGAGGGTGATCACGGCTGCTGCCAGGGCTGTTCTGTGCTGTGCGGGACCGGTACGTCGTCGTCGCATGCGTGCTCCTCGGGGGGCGGCAGGTGCGACGGACGTCACTGGCGGTGTGCGCCCGTCCGAAGGCGAGGAAGCGTCACCTTTTCGAAATCCCCCCACTGATGCCGGCCATTCGATTTTCGATGGCACCGATCGGGGCACCCGTACGTCCACTCTGTGACGCCGAAGTACAAGCGACGGAGGTGACAAGCGCGATGGCCGGTTTCCGGAGTCTCGCGAGACAAGTACGCGACCCGCGGTGCGACTTGGCGTTGCGGCGGTACTCGCTGCGCAAATGCCTTGAACGGTTTGCCCCTTATGGGCACCGGGCCACCTGGGACCATCTGTGTTCGAGGCACCTGATCGAACCCGAGGACAGGGCCCCTGATCCGGCGCGGCTGGTGGCCGCGCTCGAAGAACTGGAGGAGGCGCGGGCCGTCTGGCTCGCCTACGAGGTGGAGTTCGCCCGGCGGCGCAAGCGCGAGAAGCACGACGGGCTGCGGCGTCCCGGCTCCTTCGACGACTGGCACCGCCGGACCTGGGGCGGGTGCGGAGTGGCCTGGTGCGACGATCCCGCCGTTCATCCGGTGGCGCCGCTCGGCGACGTACTGCGCCGGCTGATCTCCGCCCTGGAGTCCGAGCCGGGGGACCACTGCCCGGTGTGCGCGGACAGCCGGATCGTCTGGCGGCAGGGACTGGCGCACGATCCCTGGTACGGGCCGGTCTGCACGGGCTGCGGCATCCTGGTGCCGCAGCCCGTCCTGACGTCCGAGGCGCTGGCGGAGTCCAAGCGGGTGCGGCGCAGGGAGCTGGCATCGGTGGCGTGAGCGCGCGCGGGCGCGGCGCTCCCCCGACTGCCGCGCCCCCGTGCCGCCCGTACCGCCGCCGGGGCCCGCCGCGCGGGCCGCCCGTCCGTCAGGGCCGGCTGCCGCCCTCGGAGGCGCACTCCGGCTCCGGAGCGGGCTCGGCCGGGACGGCCCGCGCGCTGCGGCGTTCCGCGTACAGCCGCGAGCCGGTGATGCGTTCGCCGAAGACGTCGTCCGGGTTGGACAGTACGCACGACTCCAGCGACAGGCAGCCGCAGCCGATGCAGTCGGTGAGGTGGTCGCGGAGCCTGCCGAGCTGCTTGATGCGCTCGTCCAGTTCGGAGCGCCAGGCCCGGGAGAGCCGGGCCCAGTCCTCGTGGTTCGGCGTGCGCTCCTCCGGGAGCTCCGACAGGGCTTCCCGGATCGTGGCGAGCGGGATGCCGACGCGCTGGGCGGCGCGCACGAACGCGACGCGGCGCAGGGCGTCACGGCTGTAGCGTCGCTGGTTGCCGGCCGTCCTGCGGCTCGTGATCAGGCCCTTGGACTCGTAGAAGTGCAGGGCCGACACGGCGGCGCCGCTGCGTGCGGACAGCTGGCCGACCGTGAGCTCGTGGATCTTCTCTGGTATCTGAGGCACTTCCCGAACCCTACCGGGACTCCGTTGACAGAACCCGGCCGCCGAACCATGCTGAGCAAGCGCTTAGACACATGGTCGGAACGCGATGGTGCAGCCGTATGGAGAGGCAGGGGCCGGGACATGGCAGAGCCGAGGATCTTCACGTCCGCCGAGGAACTGCGCGCCGGGGTCGGCGAGCAGCTGGGGCACAGCGAGTGGCTGGAGGTCGACCAGAAGCGGATCGACCTGTTCGCCGAGGCGACGGGTGACCACCAGTGGATCCACGTGGACCCGGAGAAGGCCGCGGCGGGCCCCTTCGGCACGACGATCGCGCACGGGTACCTGACGCTGTCGCTGCTGCCGGCCCTGGTGCCCCAGATCATGCGGGTCGAGGGCATGAAGATGGGCATCAACTACGGCAGCAACAAGGTCCGCTTCCCCTCCCCCGTGCCCGTCGGCTCGCGGGTGCGGGCGACGGCCGTGCTCACGGACGTCACGGAGGCGGGCGGCGGCGTGCAGGTCACGGCCGTCGTCACCGTCGAGCGCGAGGGCGGCGACAAGCCCGCGTGCGTGGCGGAGTCGGTGTCCCGCTACTACTTCTGAGCGGCGGCGCGACCGTCCCGCTCCGGCTTCCGGGCGGTACGGGCCGCGCCCCCGCTCCTACTTCTGCGCGGTGACCATCCGCAGGACGAGGTCGGCGTACAGCTCGCCGACCTCGTCGGGCGTCCTGCGCCCCTGCGCGTTGAACCAGCGCGCCACGTCGATGCACAGCGACAGCACGGCCAGCGTGGTGCCGGGGACGTCCGGCACGTCGAACTCCCCGGCCTTCACGCCCTCGTACAGGATGCGGCGCACCGCCGCGTCGCTGCGCCGCCGCAGCTCGATGATCTCGGCGCGGTGCTCGTCGCTGAGCGCGTCGAGTTCGTACTGGACGACGCGCGCGGTGGTGTGCCGCTCCGCGTGCCAGCGGACGAAGGAGCGTACGGCGCCGTCCAGCCGCTCGGCGGCCGTGCCCGGACCCTCCGCCGCGGCCTGGAGGATGTCCAGGGCCTTGTCGTGGCCGATGCGGCTGATCCGGTGGAGCAGCTCTTCCTTCGTCTTGTAGTGGATGTAGAGCGCCGCCGGACTCATCCCCGCGCGTCCCGCGATGTCACGGGTCGTCGTCGCGTGGTAACCGCGCTCGGCGAACGCCTCGACCGCCGCGAGCAGCAGTTTCCTGGCCGCCTCGGGGGTGACCTCGCTCCACGGCTTGGCCGTGTCGTCGCGTGGCTCGGCCGTTTCCTCCGCCGCACTCATGACTCGCCCCTTCCGTCCGACAGGAACGAACACCATACCCCGAAGGTGAGCAAGCGCTTAGGGCGCGCTCAGAGCTTCTGGAACGGGTCGTGCTCGGCGAGGAGCTTCTCCAGGCGTGCCTGGTCGACGCGGCTGACGATCTGCCCCGCCTCCTGCCGGTCCCGGATCACCTTGGCGAGGGTGAAGGCGGAGGTCACCAGGTACAGGACGCCGATGGCGAGGAAGGCCCGCACCCACGGGTCGGCGTCCATGTAGAGGATCCCGAGGGCCACCGCGGCCAGGGCCGCCACGAAGGCGGCCACCGCCTGCCCGTAGTAGGCCGTGGTGTTCTGCTGCTTGACCGGTGCGTCGCTCATGACCGACAGCATGGCCGGACGGGGCCCGGGCCACATCCGCTCGCGTACTCACCTCACGTACTCAGCCGGCGGACCGGTCCGCCCGCGAGGAACGCGGCGATGTCCTCCACCGGCTGCCCGGACCCCAGCGGTCCGCCGTGCTCCGGGACGGCGGGGTCAGAAGGCGGAGACCCCGGTGAGGGCGCGGCCGATGACGAGCTTCTGGATCTGGCTGGTGCCCTCGTACAGCGTCATCACGCGTGCGTCGCGCAGCAGTTTGCCCGCCGGGTACTCGTCGATGTAGCCGTACCCGCCGAAGACCTGGAGCGCGTTGTTCGCGGCCCGCACGGCGGCCTCGGAGGCGAAGAGCTTCGCCTTGGACGCCTCGGTGACGAAGGGCTGCCCGCGGTCGATCAGATCGGCGACGCGCCAGGTCAGCAGCCGGGCGGCGTCCACGTCGACCGCGATGTCGGTGATCAGCTCCTGGACGAGCTGGTGGTGCGCGATGGCCCTGCCGAACTGCTCGCGCTCGGTGGCGTACCGCACCGCCGAGTCCAGGGCCGCCTGCGCGATGCCGACGCAGCCCGCCGCGACCGACATGCGGCCCTTGGCGAGAGCGGACATGGCGACGGAGAAGCCCTTGCCCTCGGGCGCCAGCATCGCCGAGGCGGGCACCCGTACGTCCTGCAGGGTCAGCTCCGCGGTGGCCTGGCCGCGCAGTCCGAGCTTGCCGTGGATCTCGCGGCGGGTCAGGCCGGGGGTGTCGGTGGGCACCAGGAAGGCGGACACGCCCTTGTGGCCCGGCGCGTCGGTCGAGCGGGCGAAGAGCAGCACGACGTCGGCCCAGGTGCCGTTGGTGATGAACATCTTGGAGCCGTTGACGACGTACTCGTCCCCGTCGCGCACGGCGCGGGTCGTGAGGCTTCCCGCGTCGGAACCCGTGCCCGGCTCGGTGAGCCCGAAGCAGCCGACCAGGTCGCCCGAGGTGAGGCCGGGCAGCCACCGCCGCTTCTGCTCCTCCGTGCCCCAGTGCGCGACGGTCTTGGCGACCAGGCCGAGCGAGACGGAGACGATTCCGCGCACCGAGGAGTCCCCGCGGCCGAGTTCCTCGGTGACGAGGCAGTACGCGAGGTGGTCGCCGCCGGAACCGCCGTACTCCTCGGGGATCGTCAGGCCGAGGAAGCCGAGGGCGCCGAGTTTCTTCACGATCGCGCGGTCGACGCTCTCCGCCCGGTCCCACTCGACGGCGTACGGAGCGATCTCGCGGTCGCTGAAGTCCCTGGCGAGCTGCCGTACGGCGGTCTGCTCCTCGCTGAGTTCCAGATCCATCTCCGGCACCCCACTTTTAATTAGCAGTGCTAGTTTCTTGTTGACGGGCCTACTATGTGCCGCATGGCCCGACCGCGCAAGCCCCTTCTCAGCCGTGACCGCATCGTCCTTGCGGCGAGCGCGCTCGTGGACGCCGAGGGGCTCGACGCGGTCTCCACGCGCCGGCTCGCGGCCGAGCTCGGGGTCAGCGGGCCGTCCCTCTACAACCACTTCCGCAACAAGGACGAGATCCTCGACGCGGTCGCCGACGGGGTGAGCGCCAAGGTCGACCTGTCGATGTTCGACCCGGCGGACGGCCGCGACTGGCGCACGGCCCTGCACGACTACGCGCTCTCCTACCGCGCGGCGCTCACTGAGCACCCCAACGTCGTACCGGTGCTGGCGCGGGGCCCGGGGCGCCGCCCGGCCGGACTGCGGGTGGCCGACGCCGTGTTCGGGGCGATGGTCAGGGCGGGGTGGCCGCCCGCCCAGGCGACCCACATCGGCGCGCTGATGCGGTACTTCATCACCGGCTCGGCACTCGGCTCGTTCGCCGGCGGCTTCGTCGACGACGAGACTGCGTACGATCCGGCGGACTATCCGCACCTGGGCCAGGCGCATCTCCTCGCGGAGCGCCGGCAGCAGGTCGACGAGGGCGCGTTCGAGACAGGGCTGCGGGCGCTGATCGACGGCCTGGCGCTGCAGTACGCGCACGTGAGGACGAGCGGCTGAGGGCGGCCCGGCCGACGCCGGGGGGGCGCTGACGCCTCCTGGCACGATGGCACACGAGGAGCCCCGTCCCCTCGGGCCGCCTCCCTTGCTCGACGCCCTTCTGGAGGAGACCGCCTCGTGAACCAGGACCGCTACGACGCGTTCCGCGCCCTGCACCACCGCCCCGGCGTGCCGCTCGTCCTCCCCAACGCCTGGGACCACGCGTCCGCCGCCGCACTCGCCGAGGCCGGGTTCGCCGCGATCGGGACCACCAGCCTGGGCGTGGCGTCGACCGCCGGCAAGCCGGACGCGACCGGCGCGGCACGTGAGGAGACGCTTCACCTCGGGCGCCGGCTCGCGCGGCTGCCGGTCCCGGTCACCGTGGACATCGAGGGCGGCTTCGGCGCCGGCCCGGACGGTGTCGCGGCGCTGGCCGCCGATCTCGTACGGGCGGGGGTGGCAGGGGTGAACATCGAGGACGGCCGCCCGGACGGGACGCTGGCGCCGCTCGGTTTCCAGCGGGAACTGATCGCCGCCGTGAAGGAAGCGGCGCCGACCCTGTTCGTCAACGCGCGCACGGACACGTACTGGCTGCCGGACCGGGCGGGCGAGACCGGGCGGCGGCTGTCGGCCTACCGGGAGGCGGGCGCGGACGGCCTGTTCGTCCCCGGGCTCCAGGACGAGCCGGTCATCGCCGCCCTGGTCGCCGAGCACGGGACACCGCTCAACATCCTGTACGCGCCGGGGCGGTTGCCGGTCGCCCGTCTCGCGGAGCTGGGGGTGGCGAGGGTCAGCACGGGGTCGCTGCTGTTCCGGGCGGCCGTACGGCACGCGGTGGACGTGGCGGGGGCGGTGGCCCGGGGCGAGGCGGACGCGCCGGGCGTACCGGCGTACGCGACGGCGGACGCGTGGTCGCAGGCGTACGGCGGCTAGCGCCCGTACGCGCCCCGGCGGGGGGGGGGGGGGGGGGGGGGGGGGAGGGAACCCCCCCCCCCCCCCCCCCCCCCCCCACCCCCCCCCCCCCCCCC
>NZ_JBWKLQ010000007.1:261422-371559 GCF_056429965.1 Streptomyces sp. NPDC046122
GTGGTGTGGGGGGGGGGGGGGGGGGGGGGGGGGGGGGGGGGGGGGGGGGGGGGGGGGGGGGGGGGTCCGGGGGGCGTCGGGGGGGGGGGGGGGGGGCCCACCCCCCCCCCCCCCCCCCCGCTCCCTACCGCGCCCCGGGCTCGGCCGCCCGCGCCCGGTTCGCCAGGATCCTGATGGAGACCAGGGCGATGACCGCGAGTCCGATGATGTACGCCGACACCGCCATCGACGTCCCCGTCGCCTCCAGCAGCAGCACCATCATGAACGGCGCGAGACCGCCGCCGAACACCGCCGCGATCTGGTAGCCGAGCGACGCTCCCGTGTACCGCATCTCGGCCGTGAACAGTTCGGCGAACAGCGCCGCCTGCGGCCCGTACATGATGCTGAGGAAGCAGCTCGTCACGAACGTGCCGACCGCCAGCCACAGCAGCGATTTCGTGTCGATGAGCAGGAACATCGGAACCGCCCACACCAGCAGCCCCACCGCCCCCAGCGCGTAGATCCGCAGCCGCCCGATGCGGTCGGAGAGCGCCGCCGAGGCCGGGATCAGCGCGAGCTGCGTGAGGCTGACGCACAGGGAGACCGCGAGGACCGCGCCGCGTTCCATGTCCAGCTCGCGGGTCGCGTAGTCCAGGACCCCGGTGATGATGATGTAGAAGGTCGCGGTGTTGACCGCGAACGACCCGCCGGCCAGGAAGACCGTGCCGAGGTGCTTGGTCAGGACCGTGCGCAGCGGAGAGCGCGCCGCGCCCTTCTCCCGCTCCGCCAGCGCGCGCTCGGCCTCGCGGAAGGCCGGCGTCTCCTCGACCCGCGTGTGGATGTACCAGGCCAGGACGAGCACCAGTACGCCGACGAAGAACGGCACCCGCCAGCCCCACGACGTGAACGCGCTCTCGCTGGTCGTGGCGCCCGCGACGAGGAAGACGGTGTTCGCGGTGACGACGCCGATGGGCACGCCGAGCTGCACCAGGCTGCCGTACAGGCCCCGCTTGCCCTCGGGGGCGTACTCCGTGGCCATCAGCATCGCGCCGCCCCACTGGGCGCCGACGGCGATCCCCTGCAGGACGCGGAGCAGGACGAGCAGGACGGGCGCCGCGATCCCGATCGTCTCGTACGTGGGCAGGAGGCCGATTCCGGTCGTGGCCAGGCCCATCAGGGTCAGGGCCATGACCAGCATCGGCTTGCGGCCGCGCTGGTCGCCCAGGTGCCCGGCGATGATCCCGCCGACGGGACGGGCGAGGAAGCCGACGGCGAACGTCGCGAAGGCGGCGAGCACGCCGGCCGACGAACTGCCGGAGGGGAAGTAGAGGTCGCCGAGGACCAGCGCCGCCGCGATGCCGAAGACGAAGTAGTCGTACCACTCGACGGCGGAGGCGAGGGCCGCGGCGGTGGCCACCTTGCGGCGGTTGCGGTCGGCAGGCGCGGCTGCCGTGATGTCCGTGAGCGGGGAGGACGCGGTGTCCATGAGGTGCACACTCCGGTGGGTGCGGGGACGGGACAGGGGGTGGCGTCGTGATGTGCCGGGACCGTACCGACCGGGCGGTACGGAGGTCAACGGGTGCGGCACAGGCACTTCACACCGACCCCGGCCGGCCGAGCCGGGAATGCGCCCGGGCAGCACGAGAACCCCGGCCGCGCGGGGGCGGCCGGGGTGCCGGGGCGGGCGATACGTCCTAGAAGACGACCAGCGCGCGGCCGCCCTTGCCCGCGATCATGTTGTCGAAGGCGGCCGGAATGCCGTCGAGGTCGATCCTTTCGGTGACCATGCCGCCGAGGTCCAGGCGCCCGGCCCGGATGTGCTCGGCCAGCACGGGCAGGTCGCGCTCCGGGTCGGAGTTCCCGTACACGCAGCCTGTGAGCGTGCGGCCGAAGTGGAAGAGCTCCAGGGCGTTGAAGGTGACCTGCTGGTCCTTGCCGCCGATGCCGACGACCGTGGTGCGCCCGCCGCGGCGGGTGGAGTCCCAGGCCGTGCGGATGGTGACGGCCCGGCCGACGCACTCGATCGCGACGTCCGCCCCCTGTCCGCCGATGAGCTTGCGGATCTCCCTGGCGGTGGTCTCGGACGCGACGACGAAGTCGGTGGCTCCGGCGGCCCGCGCCAGTTCCTCCTTCTCCGGCGAGACGTCGACCGCGACGATCCGTCCCGCTCCCGCGATCCGGGCCGACTGGAGGACGGCGAGTCCGACCCCGCCGACTCCGAACACCGCGACCGACTCCCCCGCGCGGACCCGCGCGCTGTGGTGGACGGCGCCGTACCCGGTGAGGATCGCGCAGCCGAGCAGGGCCGCGTCGGTCAGCGGAATGCCGTCGGGGACCGGCAGGACGCAGTGGGCGGCGACGACGGTCTCCTCGGCGAACGCCGCGACGTTCAGGCCGGGATGGAGGTCGGTGCCGTCGGCGGTACGGGCGTAGGTGTCGCCGGCGCCGGACAGGGCGTTGGCGCACAGCCACACCTCGCCGATGCCGCAGTGGTGGCAGTCGCCGCACGAGGGCGCCCAGTTGAGGACGACCCGGTCGCCGGGGGCGACGTGCGTGACGCCCTCGCCCACCTCGACGACCGTGCCGGCGCCCTCGTGACCGAGCACGGCGGGCACGGGCACACGCATGGTGCCGTTGGACAGGGAGAGGTCGGAGTGGCAGACCCCGGCGGCGGCGAGGCGGACCCTCACCCGGCCGGGGCCGGTCGGTGGGAGCTCGATGTCGGTGATCTCCAGCGGAGCACCGACGGCGGACAGGACAGCGGCGCGGACGCGGGCCATGGTGTGCGGCTCCCGGCTCAGAACTGGAGGGACTTGGTCTGGAGGTATTCGGAGAGGCCGTGCGACCCCAGTTCCCGCCCGACGCCCGACTGCTTGTAGCCGCCGAAGGGGGCGAGGGGGTTGAACCGGCCGCCGTTGATGTCGACCTGTCCGGTGTCCATGCGGCGGGCGAAGGCCACGGCCTCCGCGTCGTCCGCCGCCCAGACCGCGCCGGCCAGGCCGTAGACGGTGCCGTTGGCGATGCGCAGCGCCTCCTCCTCGTCGGCGTACTTCAGGAGGGAGACGACCGGGCCGAAGATCTCCTCCTGGGCGATGGTCATGTCCGGGGTGACGTCCGCGAAGACGGTCGGCGCGACGTAGTAGCCCTGGTCGAGCGGGGCCTCGGGGCCGCCCGCGACGAGGCGTGCGCCCTCCTCCACGCCCTTCTCGATGTAGCCGCGCACGCGCGCCTGCTGCTTGGCGTTGACCAGCGGACCGACCCGCTCGCCGACGGTGTACTTCGCCACGGCGGCGACGGCCGCCGCCACCGCCTCCTCGTACTGGTCCTCGTGGACCAGCATCCGGGTCCACGCGCTGCACGTCTGACCCGAGTTGCCCATGACGTTGGCGATGCCGACGTTGACGGCCTTCGCCAGGTCCGCGCTCGGCAGGATGACGTTGGCCGACTTGCCGCCCAGCTCCAGCGCGACGCGCTTGACGGCCGCGCCCGCCGTGGCGCCGATCCGCCTGCCCACGGCCGTGGACCCGGTGAAGGACACCAGGTCCACGCCCTCGTGCTCGGCCAGCGCCTGCCCGGCGACCGGGCCGAGGCCGGTGACGAGGTTGAAGACGCCGGCGGGCACCCCGGCCTCGTCCACGGCCTCGGCGAACAGCTGAGCGGTCAGCGGGGTGTCCTCGGCGGGCTTGAGCACGACCGTGCAGCCCGCCGCAAGCGCCGGGGCCACCTTGGCCACGATCTGGTGCAGCGGGTAGTTCCACGGCGTGATCGCCCCGACGACCCCCACCGGCTCCAGGAGCACGGTGGAGTTCCCCACCTTCTCCTCGAAGGGGTACGTCGCGGCCAGCTCGGCGTACGAACCGGCGACCAGGACCGGCACCCCGGCGTGCACCGCCTGGGAGAACCCGAGCGGCGCGCCCAGCTCGGCGGTGACCGTCTCGGCGATCTCGTCCTTGCGGGCCACCAGGACGTCACGCAGCGCCGCGATCCTGGCGGCGCGCTCGGCCGGCGGGGTGGCGGCCCAGCCGGGGAAGGCGTCGCGCGCGGCCCGTACCGCCGTGTCGACGTCCTCGGCGGTGCCGGCCGGCACGTGGCCGATGACCTGCTCGTCGGCCGGGTTCACGACGGCGATCGTGTCCTGGCCGGCGGCGGGCCGCCACTGGCCGCCGATGTACATCGCGTCATGGGCCTTCATCGCACATCCTCCAGATGCCAAGCTGCGTGAGCGTCCGCATCCAAACTAGCGCTGTTAGTTTTTGGGCGCCAGGGCCGAAGGAAACCTACTGCGCCCGCCAGAGGGCCGGGACGTTCGGCGGCTCCCAGCCGGTCCGCGCGCTGTGTGCCTGGAGGCAGGCGTACGCGCGGCCTCCGTACGCGGCCCGCTCGCCCGCCCGGTAGGCGACGCCCGCCCTCCAGGCGCCGGCCGGCGGATCGGTCGGGTCGCCCGGCCCGGGAGACTGCGGCACGTCGAGTACGAAGTCGAAGCTCGCCTCGCGCGCCGGACCACTGGCCCGGACCGTCATCAGCAGCGCGGGGTCGAAGATCGCGTCGGTGGCGTTGCGCGGCTCGCCCGGGAAGTACAGCTGCGTCGTCAGCACGGGCCGGCCGGGCGCCTGCACCTTGACGTGGAGGTGACGCGTGCGCCCCGGATAGAGCCCCGGCACGACGGTGGTGAGGGAGAACGCTCCCCGGGCGTCGGTGAACTGGTGGCCCCGGAACCGGAAGCCGGTGTTGTCGTACGCCCCGTTGGTGTCCGCCTGCCAGAAGTCCAGCAGCGCGTTCGCGACCGGCAGGCACGCCGCGCCGAAGACGAAACCGGTGACGGTCAGCCGCACGCCCGGGGTGGTCGCGTCGGCCAGCGAGGTGCGCCGGGGCGAGTTCGGCTTGAAGTACGGCCCCTCCATCTGCGCGGGGGTCGGGTCGTCCCCGTCGTCGCAGGCCGGGGTGAAGGCGGGTAACCCGCCGTCCTCGCGCACGGTCCGCGCGAGCGCCGGTGCGCCGACCATGGCCACCGGCACGGAGGCGCCCGCGGCGAGGGCGGCCTTGAGCACGGTCTTGCGGCTGAGGTGGTCACCGGCGTGCCCGGGGGTGCGGCTGTCACGTTCCATGAGGGCTCTCCTCGTACTGGGGTCGGGATCGGGGGTGCGATCCGAAGCTACGCAGGAGGCCCGGGAGGGTCGATGGACGGAATGCGGTAGTCGTGGTGCGAAGCGTCGCTGCCCCGCCGGAACTCGCTCGGGCTCAGGCCCGTCTCCCGCCGGAAGTAGCGGCAGAAGTACGCCGGGTCCAGGAACCCGACCTCTCCCGCCACCTGCCGTACGGTCAGGTCGGTCAGCGCGAGCAGCCGCTTCGCCTCGTGGGTCCGGGTCTGGCGGACGAGCTGCCCGGGCGTACGGCCGGTCGCCTGCTTGACGACCTCGTTGAGGTACCCGACGGTCACCCCCATCCGCGCGGCCAGCGACCGCACCGACCGGACACCGGACGCCGGACCGGCGAGCAGCCGTACGAACTCCCTGGCGACCGCGCCCGCCCGGCGCGGACTGCCGGGTTCCGCGCCGGCGGGCCCGGACAGCCGGGCGGCGCGAAGGATCAGTACGTGCAGCAGGGCCCGCAGCACGGCGGGGAACCGCGGGCGTCCGAGGGCGTATTCGCGCCGCATGTCCGCGACCAGCGGCGTGAAGTCGGCCGTGTCGGCGGCGGAGAGACTCAGCCACGGCCGTTCCCCGAGCTCGCGCAGGGCGTCGCGGTCACCGGGGTGGTCGAGCAGGAAGTCGTCGGTGAAGAGGATGACCTCGCCCTGGAGGTCCGCCACGTCCTCCCAGTAGTGGATCTGTCCGGGCACGACGAAGCACAGGTGCGGAGGGCGCAGTTCCCACCGGGAGAGGTCGATCACGTGGGCGCCCGTCCCGCCGGTGACGTGCACGATCTCGTAGAACGTGTGCCGGTGCGGAAAGCCGGCCCGCGAGAGCGGCCCGATGGTGTCGAAGGACCCGATGGCGAACGGCAGGAGGTGGGGCGCGGGCACCTCCAGCCGGTGCATCGGCACGGGCCCGTCCATCAGCCTCGCGCGGCGGCGAGTCCGCGGAACCGGGTCCAGGCGCGGGGCGGGAGCGCGAGGACGGGGCCGGACGTGTCCTTGGAGTCGCGGACGCGGACGGTGTGAGGGGAGGTTGCCACCTCTACGCAGTCATCGCCCTGGGTGCCGCTGTAGCTGGACTTGTGCCAGGAGAGGGCTGCCTCGACGCAGTTGTCGCCCTCCGTCCCGCTGTAACTGCTCTTGAACCAAGCGAGTTCGGTGCTCATAACGCTCCTCGCAATCGCTCCAGCAGACCCCTGGTGCCTTTGGGAGAGAGGACCTGCGAGCGCAGTGTCGCATACCGCCGTAGGAGCACGGCGACCCTTCCGGGTCGGCAATCAGCCGGCCGTTCTCCTGCCCTTCCGAGTAGGCGAGCCGCTGGCCGTCCGGCGTCTCCAGGAGCTGCACAGGCCCGTCCGAGCAGGCATGGAAGAGGTCACCGACGCCCGCGCCGGACACCGTCCGCCCGCGTCAACGCCCCATGCCCCGCCTCCTGACGCGGAGGCGGGGCGAGGGTTGCTGCTCGTCGAGGCACTGGCCGAGACCTGGGGGGTCGTCGACCGGCAGGTGGGCAAGACCGTGTGGGCGACGCTCCGGGCGGCGGTGGGGACCGTCAGACGAAGTTCAAGCCCGTGAGGTGGGCGAAGACGACGACGTTGGAGGCGTACCCCTTCTTCTTGTCGAAGGTTCCTCCGCAGGTCAGCACGCGCAGCTCGGGGCGGCCGGACTTGTTGCCGTACACCTCGGCGTCGGGGAATGCCTCCTTCTTGTACGTCTTCACCGAGTCCACGGTGAACACCGCGATGCGGTGGTCCGCGCGGACGACGTGGATGACGTCACCGGGTTTGAGGGCGTTGAGGTTGAGGAAGATGGCCGGCCCGGTCCGGGTGTCCCGGTGCCCGACGAGAAGGGAGGTTCCCGTCTCTCCCGGGGTCACTCCGTCGCGGTACCAGCCGACCAGGCGCGGATTGTCGACCTGCGGGGCGGCCAGGTGGCCCTGCGGTTCGAGTCCGAGGCCGACGACGGGCGCCTCGATGGTGAGGGCGGGCACGGCCACGCTCACCGGCGGCGAGTACGGCAGCGGCGGATGCCCGGAGGCGGCGGCCGGCTTGGGGACCGGCTTCACCGCCGGGGGCGGAGGTGGAGCCGGCCGGGGCGCCGCCGGATTCGTCACCGGAGGGGACGCCGACGGTGACGGAACCGCCGGCTTCGCCACCGTCGGCCGGGGCGCCGCTGACGTCGGCGCCCCCGGCTTCGACGCCGCCGTGGACGGCGCCGCCGGCGTCGGCACTGCCGGGGACGGCACCGCCGGGGACGGCTCGGGCGCCGGGTTCTTGGCGGCCGTGTCGTGCGCGGCGGTGTCGTGAGCGGCGGTGACGACCGGCGCGTCCGGAGGTGATTCGCCGCACCCCCGGACGACACCGGTCATCAACGTCACCGTCGCGGTCGCCGTCATCGCCAGGCGTAGGCCCCGGCTCGGTCCGCGCCGGCGGCGGGAGCGGGTGTTACGCGGCGCCATTGGCGCGGCGGCGTGCCCGACGTACGAACATCAGCCCGGCCACTCCCGCGGCGCCCGCGACCAGGGCGGGCGCCATGACCGACGAACCGTCGTCGGTCTCGGTGCCCGTACCCGTGCCGGTGCCGGTGCCGATGTCCGCGGCCCCGCCGCCGCCCGCGGGGACGGCGCCGCGCGGCGCGGGCTTGTTGTCCTGCTTCTTCGCGCAGTTGACCTTGAAGATCTTCTGCTTCGGGACGCCGCCCGGGAACGTCCAGCTGAGCTGGTAGTGACCGTCCGGGAGCGAGTAGTCCGCGGTGTTGCCCTTGCCGTTCATGAGGACGAGGCCCCCCGACAGGATGGGCTCGACGGGCGTCTTCGGCTGCGGCGGGGTGACGGTCCAGTTGACCAGCTTCACTCCTTCGAAGTTGGACGCCGCCATGTTGAACGTGCAGACCTCGTAGTGGTCGTTGGTGTCGGCGGCGCGGGTTCCGGCCTTGTGGATCTTGATGTCTCCGCTGTCGCCCTCCACGGCGAGGGCGGCCGGCGCGCCCCACAGGGACACCCCTGCGAGGGCCAGTGCGGCGAGAGCGGCCATGCCCGAACGGGCACCGTGGGAGCGAAGAGATGTCGAGGTGGTCATGCGGGGCTCCTTCAAGCCGAGATGATTGTCGTACTGATCACTCGATCGCCTGATTAGATGTCACATATCGGGCGCGAAGAAGCCTAGAAACGCTGAGAAATCGTCAGATATGACCTGACTGGCGGACAGCCGGTGTCTGCCGACCGGGGGAGGAAGGCCCTCCCGCGCCGGTCCGGCCGGCCCCGCCCGTACCGTCGCCCCCGCCGTTCGCGGCGCGTCCGCCCCGCACCGCCAGCCCCGCCGCCCCCAGCAGGAGCGCGCCGAGCATCAGAAAGGGGGCCGCCGTGCCCGCGATGCCGGCCACCAGGCCCGCCGAGGCGGGCGCGGCGACCTGGCCGAGGCGGTTTCCGGTCAGGCGCAGGGCCAGTGCCGTCGAGCGCGCCTGGGGCGGCGACGCCTGGACCACCGTCGTCATCGACAGCGGCTGGCCCACGCCCAGGCAGAAGCCGAGCAGGACCAGCATCGCCGCCAGCGCCCACACCGGAACGGGAAGCGCGATGCCCGCGCACAGCAGTGCGCCCAGCACGCACGTGACGGTCATCAGCGCGGTGCGGCCGAGCAGCCGGATCATCGGCGTCATCACCAGCCGGCAGGCGATCGTCGCCGCGGCCCGCAGGCTGAGCAGCAGGCCGACGACGGAAGGGGCGATCCCCCGGTGTTCACCGACGACCGGCAGGTACGCCGTCAGGACGTCGGTGGCGGAGAGCACCGCGAGGCTGATGAAGATCCCGCCCGGCACACCCCGCGTGCGCAGGATCCGGTGGACGGGGACCCTGGCCGCGCCCTTCCGGCGCGCCGTCCCCCGCGCGCGGTGCTCGATCCGCCAGAGCGAGGTGAACGACACCGCCGCGACGCCCGCCGAGACCACCAGCGCGACGGCGCTCGTACGGGCCATGGCGCCGTCCTGGCCGGAGACCAGCAGGCCCGCGGCGACCGGCCCGACGAGCTGGCCGACCGACGCCCCGATGGTGAAGTGGCCGAAGTTGCGGTCCTGTTCGGCCGGGGCCGACTGGCGGGCGACGATCGACTGGGCGCCGATGACGAAGCACAGGTGCCCGAGTCCCATGACCCCGCTCCAGGCCGCCATCGCCGGGAGGGAGTCCGCCGTACCGCTGAGGGCGCACCCGCCGGAGATCAGGACGACGCCGAAGGGCAGCAGGGGTGCGCACCGCCCGTGGTCCGTCCTGCGCCCCAGCGGTACGGCGGCGAACAGGGGAAGCAGCGCGTAGACGCCCGCGATCACACCGACCGCGCGCTCGTCCGCGCCCAGGGCGAGGGCGCGGTACGAGACGGCCGGGCGGGCCATCGACACGGCGGCCTGCGCGAAGCCGAAGGCTATGACCAGCCGCAGCAACCAGCCCCTGTCACGCATCAGATGATGCCGAAGAGGATTCCGGCGCCGAGCACGACCAGCGAGGTGAGCGCCGCCCACTTGACGGTGAACCGGGTGTGGTCGCCGAACTCCACCTTGGCCATGCCGACCAGGACGTACACGGCGGGCACGAGCGGGCTCGACATGTGCAGCGCCTGGCCGACGAGCGAGGCGCGGGCGATCTCCAGCGACGAGACGCCGTGCGCCGCGCCCGCTTCCGCCAGCACGGGCAGGACGCCGAAGTAGAAGCCGTCGTTCGACATGAAGTACGTCAGCGGGAGGCTCAGCAGGCCCGTGACGAGGGCCATGTGGGGGCCCATGGCGTCGGGGATGGTGCCGACGAGCCAGTCGGCCATGTGCTCGACCATGCCGGTGCCGGTGAGGACGCCGGTGAAGACGGCGGCGGCGAAGACCATGCCGGCGACGTTGAGGACGTTGTCGGCGTGGGCGGCGACGCGGGCCTTCTGGTCGGCCATGTTCGGGTAGTTGACCGTGAGGGCGAGGGCGGCGCCGATGAGGAAGAGCACCGGGATCGGCAGCAGCTCCGTGATCATGGCGGTGAGCAGCACGACGGTGAGCCCGGCGTTAAACCAGTACAGCTTGGGGCGCAGGGTGGCGCGGTTCGGGTCGAGCCCCTGGAAGCCCTCGCCGTCCGCGGCGTACGCCGGTCCGCCGTCCGCGTCGCCGCCACCGGCGCCCGCGCCGCCGCGGATCTCCCCGCCGCCGGCGGTGACCAGAACCTCGGCCTCCGCCTCGACCGCCTCGTCGAGCGCGAGGTGGCCGAGCCGCTTGCGCTCCCGGCGGCCCAGCACGTAGGCGAGGACGAAGACGAAGAGCAGCCCGACGGCGAGCGCCGGGATCATGGGCACGAAGATGTCCGCCGCGTCGAGCTTCAGCGCGGTGGCGGCGCGGGCGGTGGGGCCGCCCCAGGGCAGCGTGTTCATCACGCCGTTGGCGGTGGCGGCGACGCCGGTCATCACGACCAGGCTCATGCCGAGCCGCTTGTAGAGCGGGTACATCGCCGAGACCGTGATCATGAAGGTGGTCGAGCCGTCGCCGTCGAGCGAGACGATCGCGGCGAGCACGGCCGTGCCCACCACGATCCGCAGCGGATCCGCCTTGCAGAAGCGCAGGATGCCCCGCACGATCGGGTCGAAGAGACCCACGTCGATCATGACGCCGAAGTACACGATGGCGAACATCAGCATCGCCGCGGTGGGCGCGAGGTTTCCGACGCCTTCGAGGACGTAGTCGCCGAGCTTGGCGCCCTGTCCCACCAGCACGCAGAAGAGTGCGGGTATCAGCACGAGCGCCGCGATCGGCGACATCTTCTTCATCATGATCAGGACCAGGAAGGTCGCGATCATGACGAATCCGAGGATGGTCAGCATTTGGGGTCCCTAACGTTCGCCCTTGAACTCCCACCAGGCCAGGCGGTTCGATGACGTTAGGTCGCCCCGCGACGCGTTAACAAGATGTCGACGCGCGAGCAATAAGCGCAAAACCCCAGGTCACGATATGGGTGTCACCTCGACGGCGAATCCGTTGAGCACTGCCGTGCCGGACAGCGGGTCGAGCCGGCTGCCGTCGAGCAGCTGGTTGACGTTGACGCCCGGAGTGCCCGCGGCGACCGCCATCCGTACGCCCTTCCGGTCGTGCCCCCAGCCGTGCGGCAGGCTCACCACTCCGGTGCGCACGGCGTCCGTGACCTCGACGGGGGCCACCACTTCGCCGCCCTCGGCGCGGATCCGGGCGTCCGCTCCGTCGGTGAGGCCGAGCCGCGCCGCGTCGTCCGGGTGGACCTGGAGCGTGCAGCGGTTGGTGCCACCGGTCAGCGACGGGATGTTGTGCATCCAGCTGTTGTTGGAGCGCAGGTGACGGCGGCCGACCAGCACGAGCGCCGCCGGTCGTTCGTCCAGCGCGCGCCGCAGCCGGGGCAGGTCGTCCGCGACGGGCCGCGGCAGCAGTTCGATCCTCCCGCTGCGGGTCTTGAGGACCTGCGGGAGGCGGGGCCGCAGCGGGCCGAGGTCGACGCCGTGCGGGTTGGCCAGCAGGTCCTCCAGCACCAGGTCGTACGGGCCGAGGCGCAGCATCATGTCGAGCCGCCTCTGCGGTCCGCTCGCCCCGGTCAGCCCGGCGGCGATCCGTGCGGGGTCACCGCCGTGGACGGGCGAGTGCGGGGTGGCGACGGCCTTGGCGAGGGCGCGCTCGATGACGAGGTCGTCGACCGCCGAGGGGTCCGCGCCGTGCATGCCGCCGGCCGCGAGGATCAGCCGGGCGTGGATCTCGCTCTCGTCCATGCGCCCGTCCTCCAGGGGCACGGCGGCCGGGGTGAACCGCGCCTGGTTGTGCACGGCGAAGGCGTTGAACGCGAAGTCGAAGTGCGCGCTCCGCGACGGCGGCGGTGGCGGCAGGACCACGTCGGCGTGGCGTGAGGTCTCGTTGAGGTAGGGGTCGACGCTGACCATGAAGTCGAGGTGCTCGCTCAGGGCGCGGTCGAGGCGCAGCCCGTCGGGGGCGGAGAGCACGGGGTTGGCGGCGATGGCGACGAGCGCGCGCACCCGCCCCTCCCCCGGGGTGTCGATCTCCTCAGCGAGCGCGGCCAGCGGCAGTTCGCCCTTGGCCTCGGGGTGACCGCCCGCGCGGCTCTTCCACCGGCCGAGGTCGAACCCCTTGCCGGGCCCTGCGGGGCGGGGCGCGGGCGCGGTGGCGGAGAGCGGGAAGAGGGAGCCGCCGGGGCGGTCGAGGTTGCCGGTGAGGATGTTCAGTACGTCGACGAGCCAGTTGGCCAGGGTGCCGAACTCGACGGTGGAGCTGCCGACCCGGCCGTACACGGCGGCGGTGGGCGCGGCGGCGAGCCCCCGGGCCAGCAGCCGGATCTCGTCGGCGGGCACGTCGCAGGCGGCGGCCACGGCCTCCGGCGTGAAGTCCCGTACGGCTTCCCGCACTTCGTCCAGTCCGTCGAGGTGCTCCGCCAGGGCGCCCGGGTCGGCCAGCTTCTCCTCGAAGAGGACCTGCGCGAGCGCCGCCAGCAGCAGCGCGTCCGTCCCCGGCCTGATGGGGACGTGCCGGTCGGCGAGCTTCGCGGTGCGGGTGCGGCGCGGATCGACGACGACGAGCGTGCCGCCGCGCCGGCGCAGCGCCTTGAGCTTGCCGGGGAAGTCGGGGGCGGTGCACAGACTGCCGTTGGACTCCAGCGGGTTGGCGCCGAGGAGCAGCAGGTGGTCCGTACGGTCGAGGTCGGGCACCGCGATGGCGTGCGGGTCGCCGAAGAGCAGTCCGCTGGACACGTGCTTGGGCATCTGGTCGACGGTGCTGGCGGTGAAGAGGCTCCGGGTGCCCAGCGTGGACAGCAGAACGGGCGGATAGAGGGCGCCCGCCATGGTGTGGACGTTGGGGTTGCCGAGCACGACGCCGACGGAGTCGGGCCCGTACTCCTCGATCAGCGGCCGCATCCGGGCGGCGACGAGGTCGAACGCCTCGGCCCAGGTGGCGTCGCGCAGTGCGCCGTTCTCGCGGACGAGGGGCCCGGTCAGCCGGTCGGGGTCGGCGTCGACCTCCGCGAACGACGCGCCCTTGGGGCAGATGAACCCCCTGCTGAAGACGTCGTCGCGGTCACCCCGCGCGCCGGTGACCGTGGTGCCCTCGATGGTGAGGGTGAGACCGCAGGTGGCTTCGCAGAGGGGGCAGACACGCAGGGCGGTACGGGTGGCTTCGTCGTGACCGGGCACGGGCCCTCCAGGGCGGCGTCGACGGTGGCGCGTGGGCACCAGCGAGCATACCGACCGGTAGGCATGGTGGGGAGGGGTCCGGGGCCGCGGATCGCACGAGGTTCGCGCCGGGCCGCGGCGGCGACCGGCCGGAGGATCCGGTGCGGGGCGCGCGGCGTGTCCGCCCGGGCCGGTGACCGGCACGTGTCCGCCCGGCGGGCCGGTCACCGGCACCTGGGGCAGGTGGCCCGGCCCGTGCCGTGCTCAGTCGAGGATCCTGGCCAGGTAGGCGTGCAGCACCGCGCGGGTCTCGGTGATCAGGTCCGGGTCGCCGTCCGGGTCGACGCGGAAGGCGAGCTGGAGCAGCGCGTCGGCGGCCTCCACGGCGACCAGGACGGTGCGGCGCAGGTCCGGGTCCGGGGTGCGCCCCAGGTGGGCCGGCAGGAGGTCCGTGAGGCGGTCGATGACGCGGTAGTTGATGTCGGCGTCGGCCGCCCGGTCGCCGACGGGGATCTGGACGCCGAAGTCGACGAGGCGGAAGCCCGGGACGGTGCGCTTCATGGCGATGTACTCGTCGAGCACCGCGCCGACGGCGCCGCGCCAGTCCTCGGACGGCATGGTGGCGATCCGGTCGCTGATCCGCTGGGCGTACCGGTCGAGGTTGCGCTGGGCGAGGGCGTCGGCCATGGCGCGCTTGTTGCCGAAGAAGCGGTAGACCGACCCGATGGGCACGCCCGCGCGTGCGGCGACCGCCCGCGTGCTCAGCTGCTCGTAACCGATCTCGTCGAGGAGTTGGGCGCAGGCGTCCAGTATCCGGGCGAGCCGGTCGGCACTGCGCTGCTGCACGGGGGCTCGGCGGAGCGAGTTCGTTGAGGGCACGGACCCATGATGCCGACCCCGCCCCCCGGCGCGGCACCCGTTGACGGGCGGCCTCCTGAATCCTACTGTCAAGCATAGGATTCCTTCGGCACCCCGGGAGCGGACGATGAGCGGCATCGAGCAGGCGAGGAAAGCGGCTGAGGGACTGGCCCACTCCTCCGGCTTCGGCAATGAACACAGCTCGGAGGCCGTCCCCGGCGCCCTGCCGCACGGACGCAATTCACCCCAGCGCGCGCCGCTCGGGCTGTACGCCGAGCAGCTGAGCGGCTCGGCCTTCACGGAGCCCCGCGCCCACAACCGCCGGTCCTGGCTGTACCGGATCCGGCCCTCGGCCGCGCATCCCCCGTTCGTGCGCACCGACAACGGCGGCCTGCGCAGCGCGCCCTTCACCGAGACCGTCCCCGACCCGAACCGGCTGCGCTGGAACCCGCTGCCGGACCCCGCGCCCGGCACGGACTTCCTGGCCGGCCTGTGGACCGTCGGCGGCAACGGCGACGTCACCCAGCGCACCGGCATGGCCATCCACCTGTACTGCGCCAACGCCTCCATGACGGACCGCGTGTTCAGCGACTCCGACGGCGAACTGCTGATCGTCCCGGAGCGCGGCGGCCTGCTGCTGCGCACCGAGTTCGGCCTGCTGCGCTGCGAGCCCGGCCACATCGCGCTGATCCCGCGCGGTGTCCGCTTCCGTGTGGAGCTGCTCGACGAGAGCGCCCGCGGCTACGTCTGCGAGAACTACGGGCAGCCCTTCCAGCTCCCGGACCTCGGCCCCATCGGCGCCAACGGCCTCGCCAACGCCCGCGACTTCCTCGCGCCGGCGGCGGCGTACGAGGACGTCGAGGGCCCGGTGGAGGTCGTCAACAAGTTCTGCGGCAACCTCTGGTCGGCGACGTACGGCCACTCGCCGCTCGATGTGGTCGCCTGGCACGGCAACCACGTCCCGTACGTCTACGACCTGCGCCGCTTCAACGTCATGGGCTCGATCAGCTACGACCACCCGGACCCGTCGATCTTCACGGTCCTCACGTCACCGTCCGACACCCCGGGCCTCGCCGGTGTCGACTTCGTCGTCTTCGCGCCGCGCTGGCTGGTCGGCGAGGACACGTTCCGGCCGCCGTACTTCCACCGCAACGTGATGAGCGAGTACATGGGCCTCATCGAGGGCGCGTACGACGCCAAGGCCGAAGGCTTCGTCCCGGGCGGCGGCTCGCTGCACAACATGATGTCGGCGCACGGACCCGACCGCGAGACGTTCGACCGGGCGAGCGCCGCCGAGCTGAAGCCGCAGAAGATCGACGACGGCCTGGCCTTCATGTTCGAGACCCGCTGGCCGGTCACGGCGACCGCGCAGGCGGCTGCCGCCGACCATCTCCAGACGGCGTACGACGACGTGTGGCAGGGTCTGCAACGCCACTTCAGGTCGTAGTACCTACGGAGAAATGAAACCGTGACCGCATTCGCCCCCGACTCCCTGGTCCTGAACCGGAAGCTGCCGCTCTGGTACCAGGTGTCGCAGTCCCTGCGCGCTTCGATACTGGGACGCACGCCCGACGCGTCGCTGCGGCTGCCCACCGAGGAGCAGCTCGCCACGCATTACGGCGTGAGCGTCCTCACCATGCGCCAGGCCCTCAAGGAGCTGGAGGCCGAGGGCCTGATCAGCAGGCACCGGCGGCGCGGCACGTTCATCGAGCCGGGCGCCCGGCGCGGCGCGCCGCGCCGGCTGCTCGGCTCGATCGACGCCATCGTGGCCCAGCAGTCCGGCGAGCTGACGACGATCCTCGGGCACGGGCCCACGCCCGTGCCCGGCGAACTCGTCGAACACTTCCCGGACACGGACGAGGTCGTCACCTACCGGAGGCTGCGCCGCGACGGCGAGAGCGGCGAGCCGACCAACTGGGCGGAGAACGCGGTGCGGCCGGAGGTCGCCGCCGGTCTCGACCTCGCCGACCTCGAACGCTGGCCGATGACGAAGGTCCTGCGGGACGTGGTGGGCGTACGGATCAGCAAGATCACGGACACGGTCGAGGCGCGGCTCGCCGACCCGGAGACGGCGGATCTCCTCAAGGTCCCGCTGCTCAGCCCGATCCTGCACTACACGGGCGTGACGTACGACGGGGACGGCCGGGTGGTCGACGTCGCCCGCATCCGCTACCGGGGCGACCGCTTCTCCTTCTCGGTGACGGTGGACGCGCACTGACCGGCGTGCCGCCCGCCGTGGTTACGATGCCCGCATGATTGCCCGCACGCCCGCGACGCGGTCCGACGACCCGCTGCTCGGCGACCTCATGCCCTGGTCGGTGGCGCCCCTGCGGCTCGGGCGCGGCTGGGTGCTCGCCCCGGACCGGCGGACGCTGCGGGCCCGCTGGGAAGCGCTGGTACGGGCGGAGGGCGCCGGGCGGGAGGAGCTCTTCGGGGCCACCCGGGCGCGTACGACGCAGACCTCGGTCGCCGCGCTGCCGGGGCAGCGCACCGGCACCGGCCGCCTCGCGCGAGAGCGCGGCCCCTGCCCGGAGCCGGTGCGCGTCACGCACGGCCCCCTCGACGAGCAGTGGCTGATCCCCGACCACCGGCTGATCGACGCCGCCCGGCCGGAGCTGTGGCGGGTCGCCGACGACGCGCACCAGCTCTTCGCCGTCGAACCGGGCCAGGTGCCCCCGGCGGCGGGCCCGCCCGTGCTGGTCAGCGCGCTGCTGCCGGACGGCCGGTCCCCCGCCGGGCGCCCCGGCCGTATCCGCCCGCTGCACCGCCGTCCCGGCGGCCGGGAGCCGAACCTGGCTCCGGGCCTCCTGCCGCTGCTGAGCGAGCGGTACGGGCACGAGGTCGCCGCCGGCGACGTGCTGGCGTGGGCGGTCGCCGCGGCCGAGGGGTCGCCCGGGGGCGCGGTGGTTCCGCTGCCCGCCGGGCCGGAGATCTGGGCGGCGGGCGTGGAGCTGGGCCGGCGGATGACCGAGGTGCAGGTGCGGGGCGCGCGGGGCGGTGAGCGCCCCCGGCTGCCGGGAGGCCGCCGCCCGTACGTACGGTCCGCCGTGCCGGCGTGGCCTGCCGGACTGCGCTACGACGCCCAGGAGGAGGCCCTGTGCCTCGGCGAGGGCCGCATCTCCCCCGTGCCGGCGGCGGCCTGGGACTTCCGCGTGGGCGGGGTGCGGGTGCTGGAGACGTGGTTCGAGCGGCGTACGGCGCCCGGCGAGCCCGGCACCCTGGAGGCGATCCGTCCGTCGGCATGGCCGCAGGAGTGGACGTCCGACCTGCTCGAACTGATCACCGTCCTCGCGCTGCTCGCCGAGCTGGAGCCGGGCCGGGAACGACTGCGGGGCGGCGAGCGGATCACCCGGGCCGAACTGACCGGGGCGGGCGTACTGCCGGTCCCCGAGGCGGCGCGCCGCCCGGCCTCGGTCCTGGACCACCGGGAGGAAGGCCCCGAAGGCCAGTTCGCCCTGCTCTGACCCCGGCGACGGAGTCCTGCGGGCGGACCGCCGGGCCCGGCCGCTCTAAGCGAAGCTGTCCAGCACCCGCCCCAGCATCCGCTCGAACACCGCGTCGAGATCGATCGGCCCCGCGTCCTCGGCGAACGCCTGCGCCATCCGCGGGTAGTTGCCCGAGGCGATCTCGCGCTGGAGGTAGGCGATCCGCACCGCGTCCTCCTGTTCCTGCGACCACGGCAGCGAGCGGGCGCGCTCCGCCGTGGCGAGCTCGTTGGTGACGTAGGTCGTCACCATGCCGTTCACCATCGCCACCATCTCCAGCTTCGTGCCCTGCGGCACGTCCAGCCCCTCCAGGCAGCCGAGGCAGTACTCCAGGTACCGGAGCACGTTGGGGCTGAAGCCGTAGACCGGCGACATCAGGCCCGGCAGCCAGGGATGCCGGTGCATCAGGGCCCGCGCCCGGTGCGCCAACGCCAGCATGTCCGCGCGCCAGTCCCCCGACGGCTCCTGCGACAAGTCGTACTCACCGCTGACCGCGTCGACCATCAGCTCGTACAAGTCCTCCTTGCGAGGGACGTAGTTGTAGAGCGACATCGTTCCGCAGCCGAGCTCTGCGGCCACTCGGCGCATCGACACCGCGGCGAGACCGTCCGCGTCCGCGATCCGCACCGCCGCCGCCGCGATGTCGGCACGGCTGTACGCCGCCCTGGGCCCGCGGCCGGCCCGTTCGGAGCGGGCCCAGATCACCTCGGGTGCCGCGGAACGCCCGCCGACTGCCATGGATCATCACCTCGCCCACCATCCTAGTTACGTACAGCGTACGTAGTGCGGTACGGTGAGCCGCATGACAACTACGTACGCTGTACTTAGTGAAGGCGTGGAAAAGCGATTCGGTGACGTCCACGCCCTGCGGGGCCTCGACCTCGCCGTCGAGCGCGGCACGGTGTGCGGCATCCTCGGGCCGAACGGAGCCGGCAAGACCACCGCCGTCCGCGTCCTGACCACCCTCACCGTCCCCGACGCCGGCACCGCCACCGTCGCCGGCCACGACGTCCGCGACGACCCCGGCGCGGTACGCCGCGTCATCGGCGTCACCGGTCAGTCCGCGTCGGTGGACGGCGAGCTCTCCGGCCGCGAGAACCTGCGGCTCTTCGCCCGGCTGCTGCGCATCAGGGGTGCGGCGGGCCCCGCCCGCGCCGACGAACTGCTCGAGCGCTTCGAACTCACCGACGCCGCCCACCGGCCCGCCCGCACCTACTCGGGCGGCATGCGCCGCCGCCTGGACCTCGCGGCCAGCCTGCTCACCCGGCCCGAGGTGCTGTTTCTCGACGAGCCGACCACCGGGCTCGACCCGCACAGCCGCAACCAGATCTGGGACGCGGTACGCGACCTGGCACGCCGGGGCACGACCGTGCTGCTCACCACGCAGTACCTGGAGGAGGCGGACCGGCTCGCCGACGACATCGTGCTGATCGACCGGGGCCGGGCCTCCGTGACCGGCACCCCGGCCGAGCTGAAGGCCCGCATCGGCACGTACGCCGAAGTCGTCGTCGCCGACGGGTCCGCGATGCTGCCCGCAGCCGCTGTTCTGGACCAGCTCACCGGCACGGAACCGGTCCTGGACCACGAGCGGCGCACCGTGGGGGCCGTCACGACCGGCCCCGGTCTCACACTGCCCCGTCTCGTCCGTGAACTCGACGCGGCGGGCGTACCCGTCGTCGACGCCGGCCTGCGGCCGCCCACACTCGACGACGTCTTCCTCCGCCTCACCGACCGCCGCCCCGCCACCCTCGAGGAGCACGCCGCATGAGCACGATCGTGTACGACGGCAGCGCCATGCTGGGCCGCCATCTCCAGCGCATCAGGCACGCACCCGGCGTGCTGATCCTTATGCAGACCATGCCGATCACCATGCTGCTGTTCTTCGGCTACGTCTTCGGCAGCGCGCTCGCCGTGCCCGGCCAGGAGTACCGCGCCTTCCTGGTGCCGGGGCTGCTCGCCGCGACCGCCGCCAACGGCATCATGGCCGGCATGTTCCAGGCCGCCCAGGACTCCCACCGCGGCGTCATGGACCGCTTCCGCACGATGCCGGTGAGCCGGGCCGCGGTACCGCTCGGCCAGACCGCCGCCGACCTGCTGACGACAGCCGTGGGCATGGTGCCGCTGATGCTGGTGGGGCTGGCGGTCGGATGGCGCGTCGAGGGAGGCGCGCTCCGGGCTCTCGGCGCCTTCGGCCTCCTGGTCCTCTTCCGCTTCGCCACCGCCTGGGTCGGCTGTTACCTGGGCCTGCTCATCCACAACGAGGAGGCGGCCGGCCAGCTCGGCAGCGCCACCTTCGTCCTGCCGCTGCTCTCCAGTGCGTACATCCCCACGGACGGCCTGCCGGCCTGGCTGCGTACGGTCGCCGAGTGGAATCCGATCAGTGCCGTGGCCGGCGCGGTCCGCGCTCTGTGCGGGAACGCCGCACCGGCCGCGGACGCCGCCTGGCCCGTCGCCCATCCGGTGGCAGGGACCATCGCCTGGTCACTGGTGCTGCTGGCGGTCTTCGCGCCGCTCGCCGTCCGCAAGTACGGGAACGGCGGAAAGTGACCGGGTTCTACGCCAACCTGTCCGAGTGACTAAGGTGTGATGTACACGATAGTCAGGTCCTCATGAGCACTCAGCCGCTGCCCCTGGAGGGCATCACCGTCGTCGCCGTCGAGCAGGCCGTCTCGGCGCCCTTCGCCACCCGCCAGCTCGCCGATCTCGGCGCCCGCGTCATCAAGGTCGAGCGGCCGGACGGCGGCGACTTCGCCCGTGGCTACGACACCGCCGCGCGCGGTCTCGCGTCGCACTTCGTGTGGTGCAACCGCGGCAAGGAGTCCCTGGCCGTGGACCTCAAGGATCCGCGCGGCCTCGACGTGGTGCGCCGACTCGTCGCCGGGGCGGACGTGTTCGTGCAGAACCTCGCGAACGGCGCGGCGGCCCGCCTCGGCCTCGACGCCGCGACGCTGTGCGCCGCGCACCCGCGCCTGGTCTCCGTCGACATCTCGGGGTACGGCGCCGAGGGCCCGTACGCCGACAAGCGGGCGTACGACATGCTCGTCCAGTGCGAGGCGGGGCTGGTCTCCGTGACCGGCACCCCGGAGCAGCCGGTCAAGGCCGGCGTCCCGGCGGCCGACATCGCTGCGGCCATGTACGCGTTCTCCGGCGTCCTCGCGGCGCTCCTGCGACGCGCCACGACCGGGCGGGGCGGGCCGGTCGAGGTGTCGATGCTGGAGGCGCTCACGGAGTGGATGGGCCATCCGCTGCACCACGGCATGCACGGGGGCGGGGCCCCGGCGCGCACCGGGGTCGCGCACGCCGTCATCGCGCCGTACGACGCCTATCCGACGGCGGACGGCGGCCAGGTGCTGCTGTCGGTGCAGAACGACCGGGAGTGGCGGCGGCTGGCCGACCAGGTGCTCCGGCGGCCGGAACTGGCCGACGACCCCGCGTTCGCCACGAACACCGCGCGTACGGGCAACCGGGCCAAGACGGACGCGGTGGTCGCCGAGGCACTGGGAGGGATGAGCGCCCCGGAGGCGATCGCGGCGCTGGAGGCGGCCGGGATCGCCTGCGCCCGGCTGAACACGGTGGCCGACGTGGCGGCGCACCCGCAGCTCGCGGCGCGGGACCGCTGGCGGGAGATCGGCACTCCGGCGGGGCCGCTGCGGGCGATGCTGCCGCCGATCACGATGCCGGGCGGGGCGGAGCCGCTGATGGGCCCGGTACCCGCGCTCGGCGAGCACACCGACGCGCTGCTGCACGGCCTGGGGATGACGGACGTGCGGATCTCAGCGCTGCGCCGGGACGGTGTGATCGCCTGAGCGCGTCCGCGACTGCGGTCCGCCGGGGGTCAGTGGCGGCTGCCGAAGAGCGATCGACGCAGGCGTCGCAGCGGGGCGAAGAGCGAGACCCGCGCGCTCCTGCTCGCTCGCGAGTGCGCGACGTCACGTGACGTGAGCTCGCGCATCAGCAGTGTCGCCTCGGCCGCCTCGCCGCGCGGGACGGCGGGTCCGCCGAGCACCGCGAGGTGGCGGTCGAGGCGCGAACTGGTCGCACCGCTCCCGCATGTGATGGCAGGCACTCGTGGCCTGCTGCGCACCGTTATCTGTTCCATGTCACTCCCCACCCGTACGAGGGCACCCGGCCCGGGCAGGTTAACCCTATCGCCCCGTCCAGACACTCGTGTATCCCGCCCGTGTGATTCACCACCCCTGTACGGGGGTTGACACGACGTCGGTAATTACTCTCCGAATCCATGCGATTCCAGGGCGAGTTGGACAGTTTTGAGGTCGCCGCACTCCGGGCGCGCCGGATTGACGTTCAAGGGGGCCTCATCCGCCCGGAGTTGAGCTAGCTTGGAGTGGTTTCCACCGCGATGCCGCTGTGCTGCGGACAGGGGGCTCGCCAGTGAACGGACAGCCGGGCAACGGGCAACGGGTGATCGCGGGCCGCTACCGCCTGCTGGCGCCGCTGGGCGAGGGCGGCATGGGCGTCGTGTGGCGCGCCCGCGACGACGTGCTGGGCCGCGAGGTCGCCGTCAAGGAGGTCAGGGCTCCGTCCGGCCTCGGCGCCGCCGACGGGCAGCGGCTGTACGCGCGCCTGGAGCGCGAGGCGTGGGCGGCGGCCCGCGTCTCCCACCGCAACGTGATCACCGTGTACGACGTGGCGACCGAGGAGGGCCGCCCGTGGATCGTGATGGAGCTGGTGCGCGGGCTGTCGCTCTCCGACGTACTGGACGGGGAGGGCCCGCTGCCTCCGCGGCGGGCCGCGCGGATCGGGGCGGAGGTCCTGGCGGCCCTCTGCGCGGCGCACGGGGCGGGGGTGCTGCACCGCGACGTGAAGCCGGCGAACGTACTGCTGGCCAATGACGGCCGGGTCGTGCTGACGGACTTCGGCATCGCGACGGTCGAGGGCACGTCGGCGCTCACGCTGACCGGCGAGCTGATCGGGTCGCCCGAGTTCCTGGCCCCGGAGCGGGCGCTCGGGCGTACGCCGGGGCCCGAGTCGGACCTGTGGTCGCTCGGGGTGCTGCTGTACGCCGCCGTGGAGGGCAACTCCCCGTTCCGCCAGGACACCCCGCTCGCCACCCTGCGCGCCGTGGTCGACGATGAACTGCCCCGCCCGGCGCGGGCGGGCGCGCTGGCGCCGGTGATCGAGGGGCTGCTCCGCAAGGAGCCGGCCGAGCGGATGTCCGCGGCGGAGGCCGGGCACCTGCTGCGGATCGTGGGCTCCGGGGATACGCCGCACACCGGCGTCACCGCTTTCGCGGCCGGTCCCCACAGCCCGGTCCGCACGGACCCGGCGCCGGTCGCGGGGACGTCCCCGTACGGGAGCGCCGCACCTCTTCCATCGCCCGGTCCCCTCCCCGCGACGACGGTGCCCACCCCGTCACGGGACGGTGCCCGGCGGCGCGCCCCGGCACTGGCCGCGGGGGTGCTCGCACTGCTGCTCGCCGTGGGGGGCGTGACGTGGGCGGTGATGAACGCCGGCGGGGGTCCGGACGCCCCCTCGGGCGGCGGCTCGTCGGCGACGGGCGGCGGCGGGAGCGGCGGGTCCGGCACGGGCGGCGACGACGGCGGGTCCGGGGGCGGCTCGGCCGACGGCGGGGCGGACGGCGGGGGGAGCGACGACGGAGGGACGGACGGCGGCTCTGCGGACAACGGCGGGGCCGGCGGAGGGACCGCTACCGGCGGGGACCCCGGAACCGGCGGCGGTGGCGGCACGACAGGCGGCAGCGGGAACGGCGGAGGTCATACCGGGGGCGGCGGCGACGGGGGCACGACCGCTCTGCCGCAGCAGTCCGTGAAGGTCACCGTCACCGCCGTGAACGGGAGTTACTCCGGCGCCTGCCCGCCGCCGGAGGCCGACGCGCCGTCGTTCACCGCGACGTTCACGGTCGGGCGGGTGCCCGTCGAGGTCGGCTACCGGTGGGTGACGGGGAGCGGGGAGTCCTCCGACCCGGGCTGGAAGACCCTGCAGTTCGCGGCGGGCGACGAGAAGTCGAAGCGGGTGGACCACACGGAGCTGACGTACAAGGAGGACGGGACGCACCACGACGAGATCAGCGTCGAGGTCAGGAGCCCGGTGAAGGCGGTGTCCGGCGCCGTGGCGTTCTCGGTGGCCTGCGAGCAGGAGACCCCGACGAGCGGAGTCTCCTACCCGGCCGGTGGTACGGCGCAGGCGCCGACGCTCAGGCGGCTGAGGTGAAGACGGGCAGGTAACCGCCCGACTGACCGGCCGCGGTGGGGTGATAGGACTCGCCGATGTTGGTCCACTTGACACTGTGCAGCCACGGCGCCGACGAGCAGATCTCGTGGCCCGCGAAGGCCGGGCTGACCTGCGCGAAGGTGTAGCCGTGGTCCGCCGCGCGCTTGGCGGTCGCGTCGTTGAGGTAGTCGGAGGCGTCGTTGATGGCGGAGCGCTCGCGCTCGGTGAGCCCGGCGATGCAGCTGCCGCCCAGCTTGTAGAAGCGGGGGTAGCCGAGCACCACCACGCGGGCCGCGGTGGCCTTCGCTCTGATCGCCGAGTACACCGAGTCGAGCTTGCCGGGCAGGGTGGAGTCGACGTAGGCGCGAGCCGTGGCGATCCGGGCGAGGCAGTTGGACTCGGACTGGGTGACGCACGTCGTCATGACGTCCGCGAAGCCGGCGTCGTTGCCGCCGACCGTGAGGGAGACGAGGTCGGTCGAGGCGCTGAGCGGGGCGAGCTGACCGGCTGTCACATCACCCGTGCGAGCGCCCGAGCAAGCGGTGAACGCGAACGTCGAGGGTGAATGGGACGCCGCCCAGAGGACGGGGTAGGCACGCGTGCTGCGCTTGCAGTTGCCGCTCGCACTGTCGTAGCTGCCGGCCCCGACGCCGGAGGAGTAGGAGTCGCCGAGGGCCACGTAGTCCGGGGATTCGGCCTGTTGGGCCGCCTGCGCCGCGCTCGCCCCGGTGAGGGCAAGGGCGACGGTGAGCAGGAGTGAGGATGAGAATGCCGCGATTCGGGACAGTTTCATGGAACCTCCCTTAGCAGGATTTCCGCCTCAACTGTCGTAGCAGGCCCCTTACATCACGGGAAGTGTTCATGCCAAGAACTTTCGCCGAGGGCTTCCGCACAACCCCTCCGCATCCTTGACGCGCCGGAGTGCGCTGCGCGACATTGAAGCCCGGCATCCGGCGCTTCAGGGGGCAAAGTCGCCAATGCAGACCATCGAAGACAAGCCATTGAGTCGTGTCGCGGACTCCTTGCCCGCTCTGGCGGGCGCGGCGCTCGCCGTGTCGGCGGTCGGCGCCGTCCTGGCGTTCGCCGATCTGGCGTCGCCGCTTCGCGCGCCGTTCACCCTCTTCTTCCTGCTCGTCGCGCCCGGCTTCGCCGTGGGCGTGGGCCTTCGGGGCCTCGATCCGCTGGGCCGCCTGGTAGCGTCGGCGGCGGGGGCCGTCGCGCTCAACCTGCTGGTGGCCCAGGCGATGCTGGCCACGCACGTGTGGTCGATCAGGAGCGGGGTCGCGGCGATCGCCGGCATCAGCGCGCTGCTCTTCCTGCTGGCACTGGTACGGCGCCCCGGAGGCTCCCCGGCGAGAAGGCGGACCACCTGACCATGGACATCACAGTGCACCGCCCCGGAGAACTCGGCTCCGCCGACCGGGCGGCCTGGACCGCCATGCAGTCCAAAGCCCATCTGCACGGGTCGCCCGAGCTGGCGAACCCCTTCCTCTCACCGGAGTTCACCCTGGCGCTCGACCGGTACCGGCGCGGGGTGCGCGTCGCCGTCGTACGCGAGGACGGCGAGCCGGCGGCCTTCTTCCCGCACCAGCGGTCCGCCGCGGGCGTCGGCCGGGCGGCCGGTCTGGGCGTGTCGGACAGCCAGGGGTTGGTGCACAGGCCCGGCTTCACCTGGGACGCGCGGGAGCTGCTGCGGGCCTGCGGGCTCGCGGTGTGGGAGTTCGACCATCTGGCGCAGGGGCAGGACGCGTTCGGCGCGGGTGTCACCGGCTCGTTCCCCTCACCGGTCATCGACACGGAGGACGGTTACGAGGCGTACCTCGCGTACCTGCGGGTGAACTCGCCGAAGTTCCTCAAGACGACCCTCGCCAAGGAACGCAAGCTGATCCGCTCGGTCGGCGAACTGACGTACGTGCACGACGAGCGCGATCCCGCGGCACTGCGGACGCTGATGCGCTGGAAATCGGCGCAATACCGCAGGACCGGGCGCAGCGACCGCTTCACGCAGTCCTGGATCACCGGGCTCGTCGATCACCTGTTCCACACCAGGACGCCGTCGTTCGCCGGTCTGCTCTCGGTGCTGTACGCGGACGGCCGGCCGATCGCCGCCCATTTCGGTCCGCGTTCGGAAAGGATCATGTGCTGCTGGTTTCCCGCCTATGATCCGGAGTTCGCGAAATTCTCTCCCGGCCTGCTCATGCACCTGCGCATCGCGGAGGCGGCGGCTGCCGACGGTATCGCGTACATCGATCTCGGCCGGGGCCAGAAACAGTACAAGGACTCCCTCAAGACACGCGAAATCATGGTGTCGGAGGGATGGGTGATGCGACGCCATCCGATCGCCTTCGGTCATTGGGCCCACCGGGCCCCGGTCCGCGCGCTGCGCAATACAGTCGTCGAACGTCCAGAACTGTTCGAGCCCGCCGATAAACTGCTCAAACGGATTGGCGAATTCCGAGCGGGGCGGGTGCGCAAGTGACCGTCGGCGTAACGCGAAAGAGCTAAAAAAGCAAGCCCGCGTTGCGGGTCTTGCCATACGGTCCACATCATCAATACCGTCGTACATCCACCCGCAACGGGCCATCACGCAAAGCGACTCCAGGGGAGGGCTCAGGCGTCGCGATGGGGGGCCGGTGCGGGGCGCGGTAGGGGGGTGCCGTGCCCGGTGACCAGCACTGTCTCGATCAGTGCTGTGCCGGGTCGCGTGCCGCGTGGGAAAGCTGTGCCAGCTCGCCCGGCCAGTACGGAGTGGTATTCCGTCATGGGCAGGTGAGAACCCCCCTTTCGAACCGGAAACTCATCCGGACCGCCCGCGGGCGGGCGGTCCACCGGTGGAGAGGGAAAAGACTCATGAGCTCATTCCTCCGCCCTGCGATCGAGGGCCAGGATCCACTGATATCCGACAGCCGATACCGTCCTGTCTCCTCACATCTCGCCATCGCGCCGCCGGTGAGCGTCGTGATCCCCGCCATGAACGAGGCGGAGAATCTTCCGTACGTCTTCAAGACCCTTCCGGCCTGGATCCATGAAGTGGTCCTGGTCGACGGGAATTCGACCGATGACACCGTCCGGGTGGCCCGTGATCTCTGGCCGGGAATCACGGTCGTCAAGCAGCGCGGAAGAGGCAAGGGCGACGCACTCATCAGCGGATTCGCCGCCTGCACCGGCGAGATCATCGTGATGGTCGACGCGGACGGCTCGGCCGACGGTCACGAGATCGTCAGTTACGTGTCGGCGCTCGTCTCGGGGGCCGATTTCGCCAAGGGGTCGCGCTTCGCCAACGGCGGCGGCACGGACGACATGACACCGATCCGCAAGCTCGGCAACCGGGTGCTGTGCGCGGTGGTCAACGCCAAGTTCGGCGCCCGCTACACCGACCTCTGCTACGGCTACAACGCCTTCTGGCGGCACTGCCTCGACACGATCGACCTCGACTGCACGGGCTTCGAGGTCGAGACCCTGATGAACATCCGGGTGGTCAAGGCCGGCCTGCGGGTCCAGGAGATCCCCAGCCACGAGTACGTCCGCATCCACGGCATGAGCAACCTCCGCGCGGTGCGGGACGGGCTGCGCGTGCTGAGAGTGATCCTGAAGGAGCAGGGGAAGCGGCGCACCGGACGGCGCCGCCCGCCGGTCTTCGCACCCGGCGCCGGCCGGGGAGAGGTGTCTTGAGCCACCCCGACATCTCGGTGGTGATCTGCGTGTACACCGAGGACCGCTGGGAGGACATCCTCGCGGCGGTCGAATCGGTGCGCCGCCAGTCACGGCCCGCCGCCGAAACCCTGCTGGTCGTGGACCACAATCCGGCGCTGCTGGAGCGGCTCGGCGGGGAAGCGCGCGAGCACACGCACGAGGACGGGGAGGTACGGGTGCTCGCCAACGCGGGCCCCCGCGGCCTCTCCGCCGGCCGCAACACCGGTATCGCCGCCGCCCGCGGCGAGATCGTCGCCTTCCTCGACGACGACGCCGTGGCCGAGCGCGACTGGCTGCGGCATTTCGCCGAGGCGTACGAGGACCCGCGCGTGATGGCGGTCGGGGGCCGGACCGTGCCCGCCTGGGCGTCCGGCCGCCGGCCCGACTGGTTCCCGGAGGAGTTCGACTGGGTCGTCGGCTGTACGTACCGGGGACTGCCGCCGGGGCGGGTGCGGGTCCGCAACGTCCTCGGCGGGAACGCCTCCTTCCGCAGGTCGGCGTTCGACACGGTGGGCGGCTTCGCCACCGGCATCGGCAGGGACGGCGACAAGCGGCCGCTGGGCTGCGAGGAGACGGAACTGTGCATCAGGCTCACCCGGGCCCTGCCGGACGCGGTGCTGCTGATCGACGACCGCTCGGTGATCCACCACAAGGTCCCGGCCGTCCGCGAGCGTTTCGCGTACTTCCGGACGCGGACGTACGCCGAAGGGCTCTCGAAGGCCCTGGTCGCGCGCAGCGTGGGCGCCGCGAAGGGGCTCGAGTCCGAACGCCGGTACACCACCCGGGTCCTCCCGGCCGGCATCGCCCGCGGGCTGCGCGACGCGGTCCGCGGGCGGCCGGGCGGCGCGGGGCGCGCCGGGGCCATCGTGGCCGGGGTGGCGGCCGCGGCGGGCGGTTACGTGCTGGGCAGCCTGCGCGCGCGCCGGAACGGAGCCACCTTCTCGGTGCCGGACGCGAAGACGGCACCGGGCGCGGTCCCCGAGCCGGGCGCGGCGCCGGTGCCGGGGGAGGAATCGACGGCGGGGGCGGACTCCGTGGCAGGGGCGGAGGCGGCACCGGGCGCGGCGCCGGTGCCGGGCGCCGTGCCCGCCTCCGCGAGACCGCGGGCGCGGGGGGAGACGGGGTGAGCGGCCCGGTTCCGATCCTGATGTACCACGCGGTGGGGCGCCGGCCCGCGACGGCGGCGTACGGCCTCTCGGTCTCCCCCGAGGCGTTCGCCGAGCAGATGGACCTGCTCGGCGCGCACGGCTTCACCCCGCTCACCACCGCGCAACTCTGCACGGCCTGGCGGAGCGGCGCTCCCCTGCCGCCGCGGCCGGTTCTGATCACCTTCGACGACGGTTACGAGGGCGTGCACCGGCATGCCCTCCCCGCCCTCGCCGCCCACGGCTTCGTCGCCACCGTCTTCGTCTCGACGGGCTGGCTGCGCGGCCCGTACGACGGCGGCGGCGCTCTCGACACCATGCTCGACTGGGACCAGGTGAGGGAACTGGCCGCCGCCGGCACCGAGATCGGCGGCCACAGCCACTCCCATCCGCAGATGGACCAACTGCCGGACCGGAAGCTGTGGTTCGAGACGTTGCGCTGCCGGGAGATCCTCACGGATGAACTGGGCGCCCGGCCCGTGTCCTTCGCCTATCCGTACGGTTACTCCGACCGGCGCGTGCGCCGCACCGTGCGCGAGGCCGGCTTCGCGCAGTCGCTCGCCGTGCGCAACGCCCTCGCCGAGCGGCGCCAGGGGCCGTACGCCCTGGCGCGCGTGACCGTACGGCGTACCACCGGCATCGAGGAGTTCGAGCGCCTGGTGCACGGGCGGTCGATCGCCCGTACCTTCGTGGGGAGCCGGATCCTCACCCAGGGGTACGCCATGGTCCGAAGAGCCCGCGCGGCCGGCCGGAAGGTGAGCAGGAGCCGTGTCTGACACGACCACCGCCCGGGCCGAAAGCCCGGCGAAGGACCGGCCGCCGGCCGGACGGCGGTTGCGCCTGCCCGGCGACGGCGGGAACCCGCTCTTCCGCAACGCCTACGCGTTGATGCTCAACACGGGGATCAGCGCACTGCTCGGTCTCAGCTTCTGGCTGGCGGCGGCCCGTTACTACTCGGAGTCCGCGGTCGGGCAGGGTTCCGCGGCCATCGCCGCGATGAAGCTGCTGGCCGGCCTGACCGCGCTGACGCTCACCGGAGCGCTCGCCCGCTTCATACCGGTGGCGGGCCGCAGGACGGGCCGGCTGGTCCTGCACACGTACGCGGCGAGCTCCGTGGTGGTCGCCGGAGCGGCGCTGGTGTTCCTGTCCACGCTCGGCCTGTGGGGGCCCTCGTACAGCTTCCTGCACGGCCCGCTGAACGGGACCGGCTTCGTGCTCGCCGTGGTCGCCTGGTCGTTGCTCACCCTCCAGGACGGGGTGCTGACGGGCCTGCGCAGCGCCCTGTGGGTGCCCGTCGGCAACACCGTCTTCTCGGCCGTCAAACTGGTGCTGCTGATCGTGATCGCGGCCTCGGTCCCCACCGCGGGCGTCTTCGTCTCGTGGGTGGCGGCGATCGCCGTGTCGGTGGTCCCGCTGGGATGGCTGGTCTTCCGGCGCCTGGTCCCCCGGCACGTGGCGGCCACCGAGGGCCGGGCCCAGCCGCCGACGCTGCGGCAGATGGGCCGGTTCCTGGCCGGCGACTACACGGGCTCACTCTTCTCGCTGGCCGTCGTCTACGCGGTGCCGGTGATCGTCGCCTCTCAGGTCAGCGCCGAGGACAACGCGTACTTCTACATCACCACGACCATCGGCGGCACGGTCAACCTGCTCGCGATCAACATGGGCGCCTCCCTCACGGTCGAAGGCGCGCACGACCCGAGCACCCTGGCGCGGAACTGCCGTGCCGCGCTGCGCCGCATGGCGCGCATCATGCTGCCGGTCGCCGCGGTCCTGTTCTTCGGCGCCCCGTACATCCTGGGCGTGTTCGGCGAGGGGTACGCCGAGGCCGCTACGCCGCTGCTGCGCTGGTTCGCCGTCGGCGCGCTGCTCCGCGTCGTCATCGAGGTGTACTTCGCGGTCCTGCGCGCCCAGAGCCGCACCTCCGGGCTCGCCTATCTCCAGGGCGGGCTGTGCGTCCTGGTGCTCGGGCTGACGTTGCTGCTGCTGCCGCGCATGGGGCTGGTGGGGGCGGGGATCGCGGAGATCTCGAGCCTGGCGGTCGTGGCCTCCGTGGCGGGCGTGATGCTGTACCGGGTGGTGCGCTCCACGCCGCCGGCCGCCTGCCCGGACGCGGACGCGGCGGCCCCGGACGGCGACCCGGCGGACCTCGCGGCGGGCGACGGCCCCGGCGGCGCGGGCGCCCCCGCCGGGGAGCGTACGGTCGAAGGCCGGTCCCCCGGCGAGTTCGGGACGCGCTGGGCGCTGCGCTCGGCGCTCGACTCGCCCACCCTGCCGCTCGGGGCGCGGCTGGACTTCGACCACCAGGAGCGCCGGCCGGACGTGCGGCCGGGCCCGGAGACTCCGGCCACCGGCACACCGGTGGCGACGCCCGGCCCGAGCGGTGAGGGCCACCGGCCGACGTGGGCGCTCGCGTCCCCGCTGCCCGGGGCGGCGCCCGCCCGCTCCCCCTCGTCCGTACCGGCCGGTCCGCCGTCTCCGGAGGCGAGCGAGGAGCGTGCCCCCGCCGCTGCCGCGGCGCACGGCTCACCGGCCGCGCCGCGCCGCCCCGTCCCGCGCGCCCGCGTGCCCGAACTCGGTGTCGCCCTGCTGCTCGTGGCGGCGCTGGCGCTGTACTGGCTGCCGGTGCGCGGCATCGGGGAGGCCGACCTGGACCGCATGGGCGGCCTGGGCCTGATCTCCGTACTGCCGACTGCGACGCTGATCGGCGCGAGCCTGCTCGTGCTGTCCTTCGCCTCGCTGCTGTGGCTGGACCGGCCGAGGACCGTACTGCTGACCGTCGTGCTGCTGGCCACGGTCGTGTCGCTGCACGCCCTGCCCGCCGTACTGGAGACCGAACCGCGCTTCCCGACGGCCTGGCAGCACCTTGGCTTCCTGGACTACATCGACCGGACCGGCACGGCGGTGCCCGACCTCGACGCGCGCTGGAGCTGGCCCGGTTTCTTCGCCCTGGCCGCCTTCGTCGCCGAGGCGTGCGGCGTGTCGGACATGTCGCCGGTGATCCGCTGGTGGCCGTTGGCCATGCAACTCCTCTACCTGCCGCCGCTGTTCCTGCTGACGCGCTCGATGCGGGCGAGCTGGCGGGCCACCTGGACGGGCGTTTGGATCTTCGTACTGAGCGGCTGGGTCGGCCAGGACTACTTCTCGCCGCAGGGCTTCACGTACGGCATGTACCTCGCGTTCGTCGCGGTGCTGCTGGTCTGGTTCCGCGAGCCGCGCGTGCTGTGGTCGAAGCGACGGCCGGGCGAGGCGGAGGTCAGGCCGGCCGGGCGGCGCGAGCGGGCGGTGCTGCTGCTCGTCCTGATCGGGCTTTTCGCGGCCACCGTCCCGGCCCATCAGCTCACGCCGTTCGTCATGCTCGGGGTGCTCGCCGTCCTGGTGGTGGCGGGCCGGTCGACGCTGCGCGGCCTGCCGATGCTCTTCGGCGTGCTGGTCGCGGTCTGGATCGGTTTCTTCGCCGAGCCGTACTGGTCGGGGCACTTCGACGAGCTGTTCGGCGGGGTCGGCGGCGTCGGCGGCAACGTGACCTCGTCCGTATCCGGCCGCATCGAGGGCGGCAGCTCGGCGCACAAGCTGGTGCTGTACGTCCGGGTCGCGATGGCCGGCGGTGTGATGGCCCTCGCGTGCTGGGGCTGGTGGCGGCGGCGCTTCGCCGGCTACCGCGAACGCTCACTGCTCGTACTGGCCTTCGTGCCGTTCCTGGGCTTCGGCATGCAGTCGTACGGCGGGGAGATGGCCCTGCGCGTCTTCATGTTCGCGCTGCCGGGCGCCGCGCTGCTGGCCGGGCTCGCGCTGTTCCCGTGCACCGGCGTCACGGCCGCCGAGCGGGAGGCGGACCGCAGGAGCCTCGCGCCGCCGGCCGCGCTGCTGATCGGCCTGCTGCTGATGGGCGGCTTCCTGGTCTCGCGCTGGGGCAACGAATCCTTCGAGCGGACCCGAAGCGGTGAGGTGGCCGCGATGGAGTTCGTGTACGCGCACGACGACCCGTCGGTGCGGCTGCTGTGGATGAGCAACGACACCGTCGACAACGTCACGCCCGCGATGCCGTGGGGCGCGCGGGACATGGAGAAGGTCGGTTACCTGCCGACGCTCGCGCCCGCGGATCCGGTGCTGGTGGCGGGCCTCGTCAAGTCCCTCAAGGACGCGGGCCCGAACTCGTACCTCATGATCAACCGGAGCCAGTCGACGTATCTGCGGCTCGACGCCGGCTACTCGCCCACCTGGGAGAAGCGGCTGACGGCCCATCTCGACAGGCGGCCGGAACTGAAGAAGGTCCTGACGAACGCGGACGTCTCCCTGTACGCGCTGCGCGAGCAGCCGGACGGCCCGGTCGAGAAGCCGGCCCCCGGGCCGCCGGGCCCGAAGATCACCTGGACGCCGTGGTCGGTGGTGGGGGCGCTGGCCGCGCTGGCGCTGATCGTGCTGCTGGCGACGCGGGAGGTCGTACGGGTGGCGGTGGCGCCGGGCGTGCGGCAGCTGCAGTGGCTCCAGAGCTCGTTCTGGTTCTCGCTGCCGCTGGTGGCGGTGCTGCTGGCGTCGCTGGTGCAGCGCTTCCTGACCATGTCGTGAGGGGCGTCTTGTCGTGAGGGGCGGTGGCCGGGGCGGCTTCAGCGCGCCAGCCACTTCACCTCGTATGCCCGCATGTCGAACGACTTCCCGTCGATCTTCGCGCTGATCGGCCGGTCGAGGGTGTTCACGACGAGGACGACCTTCTCGTCCGCGAGGACACGGACATGGGGCAGGTCGTCGGCGGCCACCCGCACGGTGTCGTCGTACCGCGTCCCGGGCGGGAACTCCTTCGCGAACCGCGACAGGAGCCTCATCATGGGCAGCGCCCCGCCTCCGTCGTTCAGCTGCGTGGAGCGCCACAGACATCCGGCGCAGGCGGCGCCCCTGTTCTGCGGATTCCAGTAGAACGCCGTGCCGGCGCCGCCCTTCGCCATCGCCATCAGACCGGCGGCGTGGACGGCGGCACGGCGCGGTTCGCTCCAGCCGTCGCGATCGTCGTCGTCGTCGCCCGGTTCGACGTAGTACTCCGCCCACCACAGCGGCAGACCGTCCGAACGGTCGCGAATCCACTCGCTCACCGCGGTCAGCTTGTCCGTGGCGCGGAACTCGTCCGGCAGCAGTTCGTCGTCGCGGGTGTAGCTGGAGCCGTCGACGACGACGAAGTCGGCGCCCTTCTTGTGCGCGTTCCAGTACGCGTAGCTGTCGAGGACACGCTGGTCGACGCTGCCCCACGGCCCCTTCAGCGCGGAGGCGTACGCGGGGTCGCGCGGCTCGCGGCTGTCCATGACGAGGTAGGGGCCGCCGACGAGGTTGGCCTGGTCGACCTTCTTCAACTCGGCGTACACCAGGTTGTAGAGCTCGGTGTAGCCCTCGTGGTTCCAGCGCCCGCGGCGGTCGTCGAAGAAGCCCTTGAACTCGTTCCAGACGATGAAGTGGCGTACGTCGGGGTAGCGCCTGGCGACGGTGCCGGCGAGTTTCGCGAAGTCCTCGTAGTGCTCGGGCAGCGGAGCGGTCTCCAGCGCCTTCTTGCTCCAGTCGGTGTTGTCCGCCCCCGCCTTGCCGCCCTTCATCCAGTCGGGCGCGCAGCACAGGGTGATGACGGGGGTGCCGCCCGTCCTGCGGATCAGGTCGACGCGGCTGTCCAGCTCGTCGAACCGGTAGCGGCCGGGGGACGGCTCCGGGTTCTCGGCGCCCCAGCCCATGATGTGCTGGATCTGCGGCAGCGACTGCGCGGAGAGCGTCTCCTCGGCCCGGCGCCGGGCGTCGGCGTTCCCCTCGTCGGCGCTGTACTGCGTGTGCGTGAAGCCCCAGCCGAGCTCGGGCCGCGGAGCGCCGCGCGGCGGCGCGGGGGTGCCGTGCACCTTGTCGCCGTCCGTGGTGGTGCCCGCGTCACGGCCGTTTCCCGCATCGTCGGGAAGAGTCACCACCATCGTCAGTACGAGGGCGATCGCGGCCATGCCCACGCCGATCAGCGCGGTGAGCCGCCACCGCCTTGTCCCGGATTCCCACCCATGGCGTCCCATCACCCCTCAGCGTATCGCCGGGGGTTGCCATTCCGGCAGGTATCAGCGGAACCGGCACGTAACGGCACGCTGTTCCCTGGAACGGATGAACGTCGGAAACCGGGTGCACGGGACGGCCCCGTGCCGGATCATGGGCGCCATGTCCGCACCCCCTGAGGCCGCTCTGCCGATCCGGCTGAACGTCGACGACAGCGACTCGCCGTCGGACGTCGTCGACGCGCTGTTCCTCGGCCGTTTCGCGACGGGCGAGCAGCCGTACTCCCACAGCAGGTCGATCGACCGCGTCAGACCGGGCGCCACACTCCTTCCGCCGACCGCGCGCGTCCTGCGCGCCGCCCGCGACGACGACCGCGGCGCGACGCTCGCCGAGGGAGAGGGCTGGACGCTGCTGGTCTCGCGGTGGACCCGCGGCGCGGACGTCACGGTGACGGCCACCACCTCCGAGCTCGCCGAACAGATCCTCGCGCAGGCCACGGACGGGGTGCGGGACGAGCCGGAACCGCAGCCCGACAACGTCACGATGGGCTTCTGGTACGTCTCCCCGCGCCGCGGCCCGCACCGCACCACCCGGCAGATCTCCGCCGGTACGTGGGAGGAGGTGCGGCCCAACTACACCGCTCCGGTCGCCGAGGCCCTGGACCGCCTGATGAAGGTGACCCCGGAGGACATCGCCGGCCGGCTGCTCCTGCTGCACGGGCCGCCGGGTACGGGAAAGACGTCGGCGCTGCGCACGCTGGCGCGCTCCTGGCGCGACTGGTGCCAGGTCGACTGCGTCCTGGACCCGGAGCGGCTGTTCAACGACGTCGGCTACCTGATGGACATCGCGATCGGGGAGGACGACGGGTCGGCGAAGGGCCGGTGGCGGCTGCTCCTGCTGGAGGACTGCGACGAGCTGATCAGGGGCGAGGCCAAGCACACGGCGGGCCAGGCCCTGTCCCGGCTGCTGAACCTGACGGACGGTCTGCTGGGGCAGGGCCGCAACGTCCTGGTCGGCGTCACCACCAACGAGGACCTGGAACGCCTGCACCCGGCGGTGGTGCGGCCGGGGCGCTGCATGGCGCGCATCGAGGTCGGGTCGCTGACGCGGGCGGAGGCGGTGGGCTGGCTGGGGACCGAGGAGGGCATCGGCCGCGAGGGCGCGACGCTGGCGGAGCTGTACGCGCTGCGCCGCGGCACGGGACCGGCGTCGGTCCCCGCACAGGCCGACGGCCCGGACGCGGGCCTGTACCTGTAGCGGGCGGGCGGGCGCGGCGTGTGCGCCGCTTCCCGCGCCGCGCCCCTACTTCCCGTACGCCGCGCGCAGGGCGTCCTCGACCGCCGCCAGCGCGTCGGCGTGGCCGAGGCCGAGGCGCCGGGCCCGGTCCGCGTACCCCGCGGCCGCCGCCGCGGCCTGCCGGTCCGCCGCGTCCCCCGCCGCCGCCACGAACGTCCCGTTCCGCCCCCGCGTCTCGATCACCCCGTCGCTCTCCAGCGCGCGGTACGCCTTGGCGACGGTGTTCGCGGCGAGCCCCAGGTCCTCCGCGAGACCGCGCACGGTCGGCAGCCGGTAGCCGACCGGCAGCTCACCGGCACGGGCCTGTTCCGCGATCTGGGTGCGCAGTTGCTCGAACGGAGCGGTACCGGAGTCCGCGTCAAGGGAGATCGTCAAGGTCACGGCCCGATTGTCCCCCACCGCCGGAAAATGGGAGGCACCGGAGCATGTCCCGCGCGTAGCGTGCCGCACCATGACGTTGCTCGTACGTGACTTCACGCCCGCCGACACCGATGCCTGGGTCCGCGTGCGCCGTGCCTCCGTTCCCTTCATCGTGACGACCAGAGAGTCCGTCGCGTTCGAACGGGAGACCGCCCACCCCGACAAGAAGCAGCGCATGCTGGTCGCCGAGGAGGACGGCGAGGTCGTCGGCACGGCGCTCGCCGGCATCGCGTACGACAGTTCCGATCCGGGCCAGTCCTTCGTCACGCCGCACATCGGCCCGGGCCACCGCCGCCGGGGCGCGGGGGCGCTGCTGCTGCGCGCGGCGGAGGAGCACCTCGCCGCCGAGGGGGCGACGGCCGTCTACGCTTGGGTGCTGGACACGCCCGGGTCCCGCGCGTTCGCCGAGAGGCACGGCTACCGGCCGACCCGGTCCCTGCACTTCCAGCGGCTCGACCTGGCGAACGGCCTGCTTCCCGAGCGGCCGCCGCTCCCCGCCGGGGTCGAACTCCGCACGGCTGCGGACTTCCTGGACGACCCGAGGCCGATGTTCGAGGCCGACGCGGAGACCACCGCCGACGAGCCGAGCGACATCAGCACGGACTTCACGGACTTCGACGACTGGATCAACCACACCTGGAACCATCCGCTCCTCGACCACGACCTGTCCACGGTCGTGATGGCCGACGGCCGGGTCGCGGCCTTCACGGCCGTCCACACCGACGGCCTCACCCGCTACTGGTCCGGCATGACCGGCACACTGCGCGCCCACCGCGGCCGGGGTTTCGCGAAGCTCGCCAAGGCCGACTCCCTGCACCGCGCCAGGGCGGCCGGCTACACGGACGCGTTCACGAGCAACGACGCGGACAACGGTCCGATGCTCGCCGTCAACAAGTGGTTCGGGTACGAGATCTGCGCCTCGGAGGTGCGTCATGTCCGTGAGCTCGGCGGATAGGGGCGACGAGATCGAGGTCGTCCTCGTCAAGGCCGGGCGTACGAAGATCCGCTACCCGGCGTCCGTCCTGTCCGACGACGGCACGCACCTCGTGGTGCGCGCGCCGTGGGCGGCGCCGGGCGTACGGGACTTCGGCTTCGTACGGTTCGAACCCGGTGACGTGTTCACCGAGCACTACTGGCGGGACCGGTGGTACGCCGTCAAGGAGGTCAGGGCCGGCGACGGCGCGCTGAAGGGCTGGTACTGCGACGTGACGCGACCGGCGCTCGTCGGAGGCGGCCGGGTGGAGGTGGAGGACCTGGACCTGGACCTGTGGGTGTCGGCGGACGGCGCCCAGGTCCTGCGGCTGGACGAGGACGAGTTCGCGGCGAGCGGGCTCGCGGCGAGCGACCCGCGGGCGGCGGCCGAGGCGAGCCGCTCCCTCGACGACCTGGAACTGCGGGCCCGCGGCGGGGGCTTCGCCGCACTGCTCGGCCGCTGAGGGGCCCGCACGACTCGGCTGCTGACAGGGCCCGATGTCTGTTCCGGGGGCGGGGGAGTCCGTGATGGCCCGAGGCTCGCCCTCCCGACTGGCCCGCACGGCTCGGCCTCTGGGGGCCCGGGGGCGGGCTCAGCCGGAAGCGCCCACCTCGTTGTCGGGTGCGCCGTCCCCCACCGGCGGCAGGTCGCCGCGCTCGGGCATCTCCGGCGACCCGGCGCCGCCCGCGCCGGCGGAGCCCCGGCCGTTCGCCGGGAGCACCTCGTCCAGCTCCTCGTTGTCAGCCCGGTGTGCCTTCTCGGCGGCGCGCCGCAGGGTGGCGCGGTCCACCAGCTCCGCGTCGGCGCCGACCCGCACCACGTGTCCGTCGTGCGCCCGCGCGTACTCGTGCGAGGCGGCCGCCGCGCGGTACCAGAGGTCGCCGTCCCGTTCGCACGTGACGGTCCCGCCGGCCCCGGCCCCCGGGGAGCCCACCGGCTGCTCCGGGCAGCTCGCCCCGTCGAGCTTCCCCCGGTCGACCGACAGCTGTATCTGTCCGCCGGCGCCCGGTGAGACGTACGCGGCGGAGAAGCCGTCGTGCCCGAGGACGCCGACCGACTGCTCGGCCAGCTCGTACCCCGGCGCCTCCGTCACGTAGATCAGTTCCAGCGCCGACTCCCCGGCCCGCGCCCTGAGTTCGGCCGACGGCGGGGCGCCGGCGTCCTCCGTCTTCTCGGCACCGCAGGCACCGAGCGCGAAAGGAAGCAGCAGGGCGGCGAGCACACGCGCATGACGAGTCATACGGACATCCTGCCGCCGGGGCACTCACGCCCGCACGGGTACGGATACTCAGGCCGGCGTCCCCGTCGCCGGCAGGTGGACCGCTCTCCGCTCCCCCTCGTCGTGGGCGACCCGGTCGCCGTCCTCGTGCCAGTGGAGGACGAACCGCTCCCCCGCCAGATACGCGTCGAGGCCGGCCCGGCAGTAGGCGACCATGTCCGAGGGCAGGGCGTTCAGGGAGTACCAGGCCAGTCCGGAGCACTTGTCGGGTTCCCGGTTGTACGGTTCGTGGTCCGGGCCGCACTCGGCCTCGAAGAACCAGCCCGTCCTCGGGTTGCCGCCCGGCCCCCGGTGCTGCATGACCAGGGCCACGCGCAGGTCGTCGGGGGCCAGTGCGACGCCGATCTCCTCCGCCGCTTCCCGGATCATCGCCGCCCGTACGTCCTCGCCGTCCTCGACGTGTCCCGACGGCCCGTTCAGCAGCCCGTCCGCGTATCCGGTGCCGGCCCGGCGGGCGAGCAGCACCTCGTCGCCCCTGCGCAGGATGAGGTGCACGTCGACCACTTCGGTGTGCCGGGGGCGCGGCGCGGCGTGGGCGACCAGCGCGTACCGGTCGTCGTCGACGGTGCGGCCCCACAGGGACGCGTCGGCGGACAGCGGTTCGTGCCGTACGTGCGAGGTCAGCGGGGCCAGCGCCTCCACCACCTCCGCCGCCGGGATGCCGTCGCCGGCCCAGACGCCCTCGATGAGCAGCAGCCGCCCTCCGGGCTTGAGCAGGGAGCACCAGTGCCGCAGCGCCGCGCCCGCGTCCGGCAGCAGCCAGAGCACGTGGCGGGCCATCACCACGTCGAACCGGCGCCCGCCGACCGGCGGCCGGAGCGCGTCGCCGAGGAGGATCTCCGCGTCCGTGCCCGCGAGTTTGATCCGCGCCAGATCCACCATGCGCGGCGAGCGGTCCACCCCCGTCACCCGGTGGCCCTGTTCGGCCGCCAGCAACGACAGGCTTGCTGTACCGCAGCCGAGATCCAGCACGTCGGCCGGCGGCCGCCCCGCCGCCGGCAGCCAGCTCCTCATCCGGGCCGCCCAGGCGGCCCGCACCACGGGGTCGAGCAGGCCGTGGTCCGGCTCCTGGTCGAAGCAGTCCGCGGTCGCGTCCCAGTCAGTCCACCTCATGCCTCCGATCGTCGCAGCCGCCACTGACAATCGGGGCCGGCCGCCCCCGCCACGGGGCGGTGCCCGCCGACCGGCCACGCCCTCGATCGCGCCCTTGCCGAACTCCTCCTTGCGCTTCGGGAGGCGCTTCTCGTGCCGTGCGGACGGCCGGACGTTCTCGCGTGCCGCGCGGCCGAGCGTGCCTGTCCGGCTCAGATCCGCACGCGCGCCCGGTCGGCGACGACCGAGCGGTGCGCACGGCGTCGCCGCGTCGGCCGGGGAACTCTCGCCAGCGCGTGGAGGAAGGGCTCTTCGCCGCGGTCCTCGGGGCCGAGCCACTCGCCGAGCGTCTGCCAGACCGCGGCGTACCCGGTGGCCAGCTTCCGCACGGACGCCCGGTTCAGCCGTACGACTCCGCCGGCCGTGGCCTCTCTGAGAACGTCCTGCCCTTGCCGGCTGCTGAGGTGGAGTACGCCCGCCTCCCCCTCCTGGGACGCCAGGTCCCGCGCCAGGAGTTCGAGACGGCGGCCGGCGTCCGGCGGACAGTCGTCCGCGCAGGCGCCGTCGCACAGCATCGGAGGGGGAAACTCCGGTGCGAAGAAGAGATCCGGCTGCCTGCTGGCCCCGACATGGCCGATGAGGTCCACGCGGTCCTCCCACTGCCCGCAGCGGTCGCCGTCGGTCACCCCGTGGACGCCCGCCCAGATGTCGCATTCGCCGCGGAGCCACTCGGTCGCGACCTGGATGTCGACCCCGCGTTCCTCGCCCCGCAGGTTCCACACCTGCCGCATCACCTTGGCGACCGCTTCGAGGAGCCGGTAGTCGTAACCCCGCATCTGCTTCTCGGACCAGTTGTCCGCAGGCGCCGCGTCCGGGGCCTCGAGCCCCGGGTAGGCGGTCCTGACGAAGCCCTTGAACGACTCCTCGCTCCGGAGCAGGTCGAGGTCGGGATCCTCGTGGACCATCCAGGTGCGCTCCACCGTCGTGAAACCGCCCTTCGGCACGAGAACGGCCTTCTCCAGTTCCGCCACGGCACGCCGGGCGTGCTGCTCTCTGCCGTCCGGGCCGCCGCCGGCCGCCTTCATCGCCATGGCGTACGCACAGGCGCTGTTGTAGTGGGTGAGCCAGTCGCGGCAGCGCCACACCGGAAGGACGTGGCGCAGCAGCGGGACCCGGCTCTGGGCCGTGTTGATCCGCTTCTCGACCTCCCGCGCCCCGGCCGCCGCCCACGCCGGGGTTCCGGTGCCCGGGGCCAGACGCAGCGGAGCCCACACCTCCTGGTTGAACCGCAGCGCGCCCCGCGTCACCGGCTCACGCGAGCCCTTGACGCTCTGGACGTACGAGAAGGGCCATACGACCCCGGTCAGGCTCCGCAGCCGGGCCGGCCAGTACAGCCCGGCGAGCCGGGCCCACCGGTCGTCGTCGGCCAGCCGGTCGAGCTCCCGTCGCGCGGCCCGCTGGAACACGGCGAGGAGCAGCCCGGCGTCCGCTTCCCGGTTCCCGCCCGGCCGGGGACGGGCGGACGGCCGCAGCGCGGCGAGGAGCGCCGTCTTCTCGGCGCCGGGAGGCGCGAGACCGGTGGCGGCCGGCCAGTAGCGGTCCGCGAGCAGGGGCGCCAGCCGCTCCGTCGTCTCCCGGTGGCGGGCGCCGCGGCTCTCGTACCACTGCCTCACGGTCTCCTCGGCGGTCGCCAGGATGATGGCGTTGCGGTACCGCAGCCCGAGACCCTCCGCGTAGAGGCGGGGATGCCGGAGGTGGCGCAGGGGGCGATAGCGCTGCCACAGGCGGAGGTTGTACTGCTCGGCGGTCTGGCCGTCGAGGGTGAGGGCGCGCTGGCAGGTGTCGAGCGCGTCGATGTGCAGCCCCATCTTCTCCTGGACCTCCGCCAGCTCGCCGCGGAGATAGGGGTTGGCCGGGTCGAACGAGATCGCCTCGTAGTACCGGGACAGGGCCTCGTGGTACCGGCCGGCCCGGCTGAGCTCACTCGCGTTCTGATACGCCTCGTACAGCTCGGGGCTGAGTTCCCGCCCCCACCACCGGCGCCAGGGCGGCTGCCTGCCGGCGCGCGTGGCGGGCAGCAGCGTGCTGATCACCCAGCATCCGGCCCTGCGGATGACCTCGCTCCACTCGCATCCCCACACGGTCGTCGAACGGGCTCCGCCGAACACGTACGCCGTGACGGTCACCGTGACACCCAGCTTCTCCGGCCCCTGCGCCCGGACCCGGAGCACCCCGCCGACGCGGTAGGCGAGTTTGGGCCGCAGCCGGCTCAGCAGGCGCGGCAGCGCGGTGCCGATCTTGTTCGGGTCGAGCTCCACGTCGCCGACCAGCTCCAGGAAACTCGTCGGCGGCGCCTCGGCGGGCAGCGTCGTCGGTGCGTACAGGCTGCTGCCGGACAACTGCTGGCGCAGTTCGGCCGTCAGGTCCTCGGGCGGCAGACCGAGTGTTCCCCCGGGCGTCGCGTCGATGAGGTCCTGTACGTCGACCGGGCCCGGCTTGTACGCCAGCCAGGCCCGCGTCGCTCTCCAGTAGAGGTAGAGGACGCCGAGCACGACGAGGAAGAAACCGAGCCGCTGGCCGAGGGAGAGTCCGTCGCCGCTCGAGAAGACCCGGCCCAGACCACCGCACACCTGCGCCAGCCACCCCACGGCGCTCTCCGCCCAGCCCCACAGTCCGTCGTCCCACGGGCTGTCGGTCCAGGCCCGGTGGTCCTCACCCGCCCACAGGAGCAGGCCGAGCAGAGCGAAGGTCCCCACGGCGCTCCACGCCCACCACGCGATCCGGCGTGGCGCGGGAAGCGGGGACGTCAGACTGGTTTCGCTTTCCCTTCGCCGGTTGAACATGCGCGTCTCCGAGCGAGGAACGGTCCCCGCTCTCCACGCTAGGCGAAAAGCCGGTGGTAGACAGCGCAACGACCGCCCCGGCGCCGCGCGGCAGGCCCGCCGGCCGCCGGTTCCTCAGGCCCTTCTTAGCGACTCCTTAAACCCAGCATAAAGATCGCCCGGCACCCCTTTCAGCAGCGGTTCCCGCCGGTTTCCGGGGCTAGCGTGCTGAGTGCCGGGGCGGGGTTCAGTCCGTCGGCGCCGCTGGTTTCGGGGGGCTGCGCCGGCGGACTCGATCCCCGCCCCCGTGCCCCCACACGCTCCCCCATCGCAAGGAGAACGTCCCGATGACCGCTCGTCGCCGTACCGCCGCCTCGGTCGCCGCCCTCGGCGTCGCGCCGCTCGCGCTGACCGTCCTGTCCGCCGCTCCCGCTTCCGCCCACGGCTCGATGACGGACCCGGTCTCCCGCGTGTCGGCGTGTTACGCGGAGGGTCCGGAGAGCCCCGACTCGGCGGCGTGCAAGGCGGCGGTCGCCGCCAGTGGCGGGCAGGCGTTCTACGACTGGAACGCAGTGAACATCGCGAACGCCGCCGGAAAGCACCGGCAGCTGATCCCGGACGGGAAGTTGTGCAGCGCCGGCAACGACAAGTACCGGGGCCTGGACCTCCCGCGCGCCGACTGGCCGTCGTCGAAGCTCACCGCGGGCAAGCACACCTTCCGCTACAAGGGCACCGCGCCGCACAGGGGTTCGTTCGACCTGTACATCACCAAGGACGGCTACGACCCGGCCAAGCCGCTGAAGTGGTCCGACCTGGAGGCCGAGCCGTTCGTCAGCGTCACCGACCCGGCGATGGAGAACGGCGACTACGTCTTCGACGGCACGGTCCCGGGCAAGTCGGGCCGCCACCTCGTCTACAGCGTCTGGCAGCGCTCGGACAGCCCGGAAGCCTTCTACACCTGCTCCGACGTGGTGTTCGGAGAGGACAACGGCGGCGGCGCCGGCGCCGCCCCGGCCCCGGCCGCGTCCGCGCCGAGCGAGCAGGACATCGCGGACGGCGCCGACGAGTCGTCCGTGGAGCACGGCGGCCACGGCGACAGCGACCACAAGACCGGCGCCGAGGCGACGGCCCCGGCCGCCGGCCAGGACGACGCCGCCGGCCAGGACGCCACCGGCGACGGCGGCCGGGCCGACGAGAAGCCCGCCGCCGAGCAGCCCGCCGCCAGCGCGCCGGAGGCGAAGAGCGACACCGCGCGGCCCGTCGCCGCCGGCGGCGCGGACGAGAACCTGGCCGAGACCGGCGGCGACGGCGCCACCCCGTACCTGGCGATCGGCGGCGCCGCCGCGCTGGCCGTCGGCGCCGCGGTGATGTTCGGCTCCGCCCGCCGCAGGGCCGCCCGCCGCTGACCGGCCCGCGTACGGCCGGAGCGTACGACCGGGCCCGTGCGGCCCGCGCCCCACGACCGCTGCCGCCCCCACCTCGTTTCCCGGGTGGGGGCGGCAGCCCTGTCTCAGGCCGCCGACGCGCAGGTGGTCGGGGTGGCCCGGGCCGGGTCGAGGGCGTTGGCCACCTCGTGGAACGCGATCCGGTCGATCAGTCCGATCGCCACGTGCTCGGAGAGGTCGACCGGGCACAGGTCCTGGAGCAGCACGTTCCGTACGCCGGGGCCGTCGAGGAACTGCGAGCGGTAAGGGGTGACCACCTGGTCGTACCGGGTCGCGATGACGGTGTAGCGCACCCCGGGAACGGTGTCGCCGCCCTCGTTGAGCCTGGTCAGGAAGGCGGACCCGGCGATCTGGTCGGCGAGGGACGGCGTCTTGGCGGTCAGCAGGTGACCGACGCCCGGGAAGTACGGGAGGAGTCGGGTGAGCCCGAGGAGCGTCGTGCCGTGGTTGTCGGGCGCGATGCCGACGAGGGCGTTCACCTCGTCGGCTCCCCCGAGGAACTTGAGGTAGTGACGCGGCATCAGACCGCCCTGGGAGTGCCCCACGAGGTCGGCCTCGGGCGCGCCGGTGGCGGCGAGCACCGTGTCGACGAACGTGTCGAGCTGCTGCGCCGACTTGTCGATCGGGCCCAGGCCGTGGAAGAACGGCACGTCGGGGAGTTGCCCGTAGTCGAGGGAGAAGACGCAGTAGCCGCGCTTGACCAGGTACGGGGCGAGGCCGAGCCAGTTGTCGACGGAGTTCCCGAAGGTGCCGTGGACGAGGACGACCGGGCGGGGATGGGCGGCGGACGGCCGGCAGGAGTAGTCGTTCCACCCGCTGGTGGGGGCGGACGCGGCGGCGCTCGCCGTGGCGGTGGGGGTGAGAGTGGCGGCGAGCACCAGGAGCAGGGCGGCGGCCGGTCTGAGGGCGCGCTTCCAGGGCAGCATCGGGTGATCTCCTTGCGGCTCAAGGGGAACTCAAGGGGAAGGGGGACGTGATCCGGATCACACAGATGCCGTGCTGGCCATAAATTACGCGCGAGTAGATGAGGAGTGAAGTGACGCGTAGGTAAAAGTTGACGAAGAGTCAACAAGAGGGGTCCGACTGCTCCGTTAGGCAGCCGTCAGGCCGACAGCGACCCCGGGAGCACCGCCCGCGGGCCGAACTTCGCCCGCGCCCGGTCCGCCACCGCCTCGATCCGGCGGGCCTTCTCGTCGGCCGGGTCGAACGTCAGCTGGTGCGCGGCCTGTTCCGCCGGAGTCAGGCCCTCCGCGCGCAGCGCGACGGCCCGCACCCTGGCCCGCTGCAGGCCGAGAGCCGCGTAGAGCCCGTACGCCGTGGCCGTGAGCGCCGCCGAGTGGGCCGTGGGCTCCGGCATGGTCCGGGTTCGGGTGGTGGTGGAGCGGTCGGCGTAGCGCACGGTGAGCGCCAGCGAGCGGCAGACCTGCTCCTCGCCGCGGAGCCTGACCCCCACCTCCTGCGCGAGCGAGAGCAGGGCGCGGCGGTGGCGGACCGGGTCCAGCTCGTCGCGGTCGAAGCGCCGTTCGGCGGCGAGCGAGCGGGAGGCCGCGTTGGGGACGACCGGCGTACGGTCGATGCCGCGCGCCCTCTCCTGGAGTTCGCGCCCCGCCCGCGCGCCGACGATCCGCTGGAGGGTGGCAAGCGGTGCGGCGGCGACCCTGCCGACGGTGTCGAGCCCGTACGAGCAGAGGGTGCGGGCCGTGGCGGGGCCGACGCCGAGGAGCGAGGCGACGGGCTTGCGGCCGAGGTACGCGGCGACGGCCTCCGGGTCGCCGGGTACGACCAGCGTCCTGCCCGGCGGCGCGTCCTGCGCGGCGGTCCTGGCCAGCAGCGGATTGGCCCCCACGCCGATCGTGCAGTCGGCGCCGCAGTGCGCGAGGGCGCGCACCCGCAGCAGGGCGGCGAGCCCGGCCGCGTCCCGCCCGAAGTACCGCTCGGCGCCCCGGACGTCGACGAGTGCGCCGTCGGGCGGGAGCGCCTGGACGACGGGGGTGATGTCCTCGATCAGCCCGAGCAGCGTGGGCAGCGCGGCCTCGGACAGCTCGGCGCCCGCGACGTGGAAGCGTACGTAAAGGATCATCCCGCGCTCCCCGGGCTCGAATGCCACAACTTGCGCCCGGTCGGGGCACCTTCGCCCGCGGGCCGGAGGTCCGCCCACGGGTTCATCCGGTAGCCGGTGGGCATCTGGATGGTCCGGCCGTCGTCCGCCCCGTCCTTGCCCGGCGCTTCGTCCGCCGGGCCGGCGGGAGCCGCCAGCCGCGCGGCGACCGCGTCGAGGCCGCCCGTGCGCCGCAGCTCCACGAGTTCCGCGAGGTTCCAGGCCGCCGACGCGACCACGCTGAAGCTGCGCGGCCCGCGCCGCTGCACCACTCCGCGCACCAGCAGCAGCCAGGAGTGGAAGACGGTGTGGGCGCACGCCGCGTGGCTGTCGTCGAAGAAGGCGAGGTCGACCAGCCCCGTACCGTCGTCGAGGGTCGTGAAGATGACCCGGCGGCCGGAGCGGACCGGCGGGGTCTGGGTGGCGGCCTTGGCGCCCGCGACCAGGACGGTCTGGCCGTGTTCGGCCATCCGCAGCCGCTTGGCGGAGGTCGCGCCCAGCTCCTTGAGGAAGGAGTAGTGGTCCCCCATCAGGTGCCGGGAGGCGTCCATGCCGAGGACGCCGAGCTCGGCGCTGAGGCGCTCCGCCTCGGTGAGGTCGGGCAGGCCGGCCGGGGCCGCCTTCTGACTCTCACCGAGGAAGAGCTGACCGCCGGACGCGCCGGAGGTCCGCTGCCCGGCGCGGAGTTCGGACAGGTGCAGGAGCAGGTCACGGCGGTTGGCGCCGAACGCGTCCAGCGCCCCCACCTGGGCGAGCCGTTCGGCGACGGGCCTGCTCGGGTGGGCGCGCTGCCACAGGTCGAGCAGCGACGAGTAGGGGCGGCCCTCCTCGATCCGCGCGGTCTCGGCCTCGCTGATGCCGTGGACGTCCATGAGCCCGAGCCGGATACCCCACATCCCACTAGAAGAGCCTTTAGCGCCTTTTTCGCCAGACACCAGTTCGATCTGGTGAGCGCCCGCCGACCGGTTGACGTCCAGCGGCAGCACGGGCACCCCGCGCCGCCGCGCGTCCGCGAGCAGCAGCCGCTTCGGGTACATGCCGGGGTCGTGCGTGAGCAGCCCGGCGTAGAAGGCGGCCGGGTGATGGGCCTTCAGCCACGCCGACTGGTACGTCGGCACGGCGAAGGCGACCGCGTGCGCCTTGCAGAAGCCGTACGACCCGAACGCCTCGACGATCTCCCAGGTACGGGCGGTCACTTCGGGCGAGTAACCCCGCTGCGCGGTCCGCTCCGCGAACCAGGCCCGGATCTGCGCCTGGATCTCCGGGTCGGAGAGCCCGCGCCGCATCTGGTCCGCCTCGCCCCGGTCGCAGCCCGTCATGATCCGCAGGATCTCGATGATCTGCTCGTGGAAGACGACCACGCCGTACGTCTCCCGCAGCGCCTCCTCCAGGTCCGGATGCGGGTAGCGGGCGGGCGCGCGGCCGTGCCTGGCCTCGATGAAGGGCCGCACCATGTCGGCCGCGACGGGGCCCGGCCGGAACAGCGAGATGTCGACGACCAGGTCGCCGAAGGTCGCGGGCTGGAGCCTGCCGACCAGGTCGCGCTGGCCCGGCGACTCGATCTGGAAACAGCCGAGGGTCTCGGTCGAGCGGATCAGTCCGTACGTCGCCGGGTCGCCCTGCGGCACCTGCTCCGGGTCGTCGAGGTCGAGCGCCACGTCCGCCGCCCGCCGCAGTTCCGCGACCGCGTGCGCCATGGCCGACTGCATCCGGACGCCCAGCACGTCGAGCTTGAGCAGCCCGAGGTCCTCCACGTCGTCCTTGTCGAACTGGGACATGGGGAAGCCCTCGCCACTGGTGGGCATGACGGGGGTGCGGCGCAGCAACGAGGCGTCGGAGAGCAGCACGCCGCACGGGTGCATGGCGATCCCGCGCGGCAGTGCGTCGAGCGCCTCGACCAGTTCCCACATTCGTCCGTACCGGTCCTTCTCGTCGGCCACCTCGCGCAGTTCGGGCAGTTCCTCCATCGCGGCGCGGGCGTCGCGCGCCCGGATGTGGGGGAAAGCCTTGGCGATACGGTCCACCTCGGCCGGGTCCATGGACAGTGCGCCGCCCACGTCCCGTACGGCGTGCCGCACCCGGTACGTCTCGGGCATGGCGACGGTCGCGACCCGCTCGGCGCCGAAGCGGCCGATGATCGCGCGGTAGACCTCCAGGCGGCGGGCGGACTCGACGTCGATGTCGATGTCGGGCAGCGCGGAGCGCCGTTTGGACAGGAAGCGCTCCATCAGCAGGTGGTGCTCGACGGGGTCGGCGTGGGCGATGCCGATGAGGTGGTTGACGAGCGAACCCGCGCCGGAGCCGCGCGCGGCGACCCGGATGCCCATGGTCTTCACGTCGTCGACGACCCCGGCCACGGTGAGGAAGTAGGAGGCGAACCCGTGGTGGGCGATGATGTCCAGCTCGTGGTGCATCCGCTCCCAGTACGCGCGGGCCCGCGGCCCGCGGTCGTAGCCGCGCAGCACCATTCCGGCGGCCGCCCGGGACGCCAGCACGCGCTGCGCGGTGCGGCGGCCCGCGCCGACGAGGTGCGGTTCGGGGAAGTGGACGGTGCCGAGCCCGAGGTCGTCCTCGGGGTCGACGCGGCAGGCGGCGGCGGTCTCCTCGGTCAGGGCCAGCAGCCGGTGGGCGGCGGCGCGGCGGTAACCGGCGGCCTCCGCGACCAGCTCGGCGGCGCGCGCCATCTCCGCCGCGCTCTTGAGCGAGCGCTCACCGCTGTCGAGGGGCCCGCGCGGGTCGATGGGGACGAGTCTGCGGGCCGCGTCCAGCACGTCGGCCACCGGTCCGAGGCCCGGGTCGGCGTACCGGACGGCGTTGGTGAGCACGGGGGCCACGCCCTGCTCGGCGGCGAGGCCGAGGGTGCGGGCGGCCAGCCGCAGCGAGCCGGGGCCCGTGCCCGTACGGCCGTGGTGGACGACTTCGAGGCGCAGGGCGTCGCCGTAGACCTCCCGCCAGGGCGCGAGCAGGGTGGCGGCCCGGTCGGGCCGGCCGGCGGCCAGCGCGCGGCCGACGTCGGAGCCGGGGCCGAGCAGCACGGTGAGCCCGTCGCCGTGATTGCGCTCCCACTCCAGGACGGGGTTGCGTCCGCCGGCCTCGTGGGCGGCGGTGATCAGCTCGCAGAGGTCCGCCCAGCCCGCCGCGCCGTCCCGGGCGAGGAAGGTGGCGCGGGGCGCGGACTCGTCGACGAAGGCACCGCCGCGCACCGGCGTGCGCCGACGCTGCGTACGCCCCTCTTCGTCGCGGGTGCGCTCCCCCGGCCCCAGCGCCAGCTCCGCGCCGAAGAGCGGGCGGACGCCGGCCTTCGCGCAGGCCTTGGCGAAGCGGACGGCGCCGGCGACGGTGTCGCGGTCGGTCAGGGCGAGGGCGTCCATGCCGTGCTCGGCGGCACGCGCGGCCAGCCGCTCGGGGTGAGAGGCGCCGTAGCGCACGGAGAACCCCGAAACGGTGTGCAGATGCGTGAACGCGGGCATCGCACCTCCTGAGTCCCCTGAATCAATCCTGCTCTCACCTCCCCCATCTCCACCATAGACCAAGTTTCGAACGCACGTGCGATAGCCGCGTCCTCAGCCATTCGGCCCGGCCCCACCTGCGCAAACTCCGGGGGCCGCCGAGCGTGGGGGCATGACCTTCGTCGACGAGGTGAAGAACGCCGTCACGCCACGGGCCGCGCTGCTCGTGATCGGCGTGCTGGCGCTCCAGCTGTTGTTCATCACGTCGTACGTGGGGGCGCTGCACGACCCGAAGATGAGGGACGTCCCCTTCGCGGTCGTGGCGCCCGAGCAGGTGTCCGGCCGGCTCGTCCAGCAGCTCGAAGGGCTGCCCGGGGATCCCTTGGATCCCCGGGCGGTCGCGGACGAGGCCACCGCCCGCCGGCAGATCATGAACCGTGACATCGACGGCGCGCTGATCGTCGCCCCCGCGTCGAAGACCGACACCCTGCTGGTCGCCTCGGGCGGCGGCACCGTGCTGTCCTCGGCCCTGACCACCCTCGTGACCAAGGTCGAGGCCACCCAGCAGCGCGAGGTGAAGACCGTCGACGTGGCCCCGGCCTCCGACCAGGACTTCGACGGTCTCTCCGCCTTCTACCTGGTGGTGGGGTGGTGTGTGGGCGGCTATCTCTGCGCCTCGATCCTCGCGATCAGCGCGGGCTCCCGGCCGGCCAACGGACAGCGCGCCGTGATCCGGCTCGGCGTCATGGCGCTCTACTCGGTCGCGGGCGGGATCGGCGGCGCGGTCATCGTCGGCCCGATCCTGGGCGCCCTGCCCGGGAGCATCATGGGACTGTGGGGCCTCGGCGCCCTGGTCGTCTTCGCCGTCGGCGCGATCACGCTCGCGCTCCAGGCGCTGACCGGCATCGTGGGCATCGGCCTGGCGGTCCTGCTGGTGGTGATCGCCGGCAACCCGAGCGCGGGCGGCGCGTTCCCGCTGCCGATGCTGCCGCCGTTCTGGGAGGCGATCGGGCCGGCCCTGCCGCCGGGGGCGGGCACGTGGGCGGCGCGCTCGATCGCGTACTTCGGGGGGAACGCGCTCCTCGGCCCGTTCCTGGTCCTCGCCGCGTGGGCGGTCGCGGGCGGCGCGATCACCCTGGCGATGGCGGCCCGGCGACGCGGCCCCGCCGCGGCGGATTCGCGCCCGGTCGGAACCTAGAGCCCGCAGCGGCGGAATCACGACGCACGGAGCCTGAAGCCCGCGGCGGCGGAATCGCGGCCGCCCGGGCTCCGGAGCCCGCTGTCGGCGCGGCCGCGCGAGGGCCGCGGTTTCGCGACGGCGAAAGTACCGCGCGAGGCCCCGCCCGGTACGTGGCGTACGCGCGTACCGGACGGGGCCTCAGCGGTCGGGCGGCGTCAGCCGATCTCCGCCCCCAGTGCCGCCAGCGCCGCCGGCACCGGCTGGAAGAACGTCTCGCCGCCCGACGTGCAGTCGCCGCTGCCGCCCGAGGTGAGACCGATCGCCGTGTCGCCCGCGAAGAGCGAACCGCCGCTGTCGCCGGGCTCGGCGCAGACCGTGGTCTGGATGAGCCCGTTCACGATGTCGCCGTTGCCGTAGTTCACGGTCGCGTCGAGCGCGGTGACCTCACCGTCGTGCACCTGCGTGGTGGAACCGCTGCGCGTCACCTTCATGCCCACGGTCGCCTCGCCCGCCTTGGTGATCGGCTGCGTGCTGCCGTTGTAGAGGTTGACCTCGCTCGGGTGCTCGACCCCGTCGTCGTACTTCACGAGCGCGAAGTCGTTGCCGGGGAACGTGGAGGCGGCCATCGTGCCGAGCGCCCCGCCCGTGGAGTCCGTCCACTGGGTGCCGGCCTGGCCGCAGTGACCCGCCGTGATGAAGTGCGGAGCGCCGTCCTTGACGACGTTGAAGCCGAGCGAGCACCGCCCGCCGCCGTTGAGGATCGCGTCGCCGCCCGCGATGAGGGGCTTGAACTCCCCGGCCGACTTCTTGAGTTCGGCCTTCTGCCCGAGCGCGCCGACGACCTTCTCCAGCTTCGCCCACTCCTCGCCCTTGACCGTACGGTCGGCCGTCACGACGACCTTGTTGGTGACCGGGTCGGTGGCCCACGCGGTGCCGGGAATGGTGGCCTTGTCGCTCAGGGTGCTGCGCACGGCCTTCAGTTCGGCGAGGGAGTTCTCGACGATTCTGGCCTTGCCGCCCGCCTTCCGCACGCCCTGGGCCGCCGCCTCGTCCACGACGTTGACCACGAGCGCCTTGGACTCGCTGTCGTAGTACGCCCCGGCCGCGTCGCCGCCCAGAAGCGAGTCGAGGTCGGAGGCGAGCTTTCCGGCCCCGCTCGCCGACAGCGTCTTGACGGTGTACTGAGGGGGTTCCTCACTCGCGTTCGCAGTCTGCAAGGTGACTCCCGCTGCTACGAGGGCCGCGATGCCTGCTCCCGCGATCGCCACACGCCGCTTGGCTATGCGTCGGTGCTTCACGTAATGACCTCCTGTGGGGGGTTCGGCCCTGCGAAGTGGGGGGCAGGACCGAGTACGCCCACTATTCCGAGGCTGATCGGTAGCACACAAGGTCGACTTCAGGACGCGCACACGACAACCCCCGTGCGCCCCCGAGGTCTTTACAAGCCGGGCGCCGCTTGCGCCGGTCACGTTCGCGAACACCGGGTGCGATCACTCGGGCAGCAGCGGGTGAGGACTAGTCCTGTCCGGTACTCGCCCTCGCGGGCCGGATTCCGGCGGCCACGACACGCATCGCGGTCAACTCAGCTCGCGTCGCAGCGGGTTGCGGAACGAACGTGTCCCCGTCCGGTCGGACCGGACGGGGACACGTGTGCCGCTGGCTGCGTCCTTCGGGCTCAGGGCCCGTGGTACGGACGGCTCCTCTAGTAGACGCTCACTCCGTACGCGCTCAGCGCCTCGGTGACCGGCTGGAAGAAGGTCGTGCCGCCGGAGGAGCAGTTGCCGCTGCCGCCCGAGGTCAGACCGATGGCGCGGGTGCCGGAGTACAGCGGACCACCGCTGTCGCCGGGCTCGGCGCACACGTTGGTGCGGATCATGCCGTAGACGATGTCGCCGCCGCCGTAGTTCACCGTGGCGTTGAGGCCGGTGACGGAACCGCTGTGGGTGCCGGTGGTGGAACCGCGACGGGTGACGGACATGCCGACCGTGGCGTTGGCCGCGCTGGTGATGTCCTGGTTGCCGACGGTGCCGGGGTGCGAGAGCGAGGTGTTCGCGTACCGCACGAGGCCGTAGTCGTTGCCCGGGAAGCTCGATCCGGCCGTCGGGCCGATGCTCGTGGTGCGGGAGGAGTTGGTGTACCAGGGCGGGTTGCCGTCGGTGCAGTGGCCGGCGGTCACGAAGAAGTACGTACCCGCGCTGTTGCGGACGTTGAAGCCCGCCGAGCAGCGCCAGCTCGTGGCGTAGATCGCGTCGCCGCCGGCGAGGAGCTTGGAGAACTTGCCGGGGGTGCGCTCGACGCGGATGGCGGACGCGTTCGCACCGGCCTCCCGCTTGATCTTGGCGATCTCGGCGGCGGAGACGGTGCTGTCGGCCGTCACCACCAGGGTGTTCTTCGCCTTGTCGATGTGCCAGGCGGTACCGGCGACATCGGCTTCGAGGACCGCGTCACTCGCGGAGGAGAGCTGGTTGGCGCTGAACGTGCCGGCCGTGTCGGCGCTGGCGCTCGGTACGGTGAGTGCGGCTGCGGCGACGAGACCTGCCGTGACGGCGACCAGGCGGGATCGTCTCGCTGTGCCACTGCGGGGGGTGGTGCGCTTGATCCTCACTTCTCGTTCCTCCCGGGGGGAAGTAGGTGACCCGCTCGTGGGGTGAGCAGGTCCGTGAGGCGCAGTCAGAGAACGGGTCCGGATTCCGGACACGTCGTGCTCCTGACAAGCGCTCCTCGGGAGTATTCGGGGCGCCAACAGCGCGCGCAAGGGCGCCTTTCGGCCGCGCGCGTCCGGGCACGGCTCGCGGCCCCGGCGGCACGGGGCCGGCGGGGCGGGTGCGGCACGGTTCGCCGAGCGGGTTGCGGCGTGGGGCGAGGAGCCGGCCGGGGCCGGTGTCCGCCGTTGGGACGGGTCAGCGGTCGATACGGTTCCGCTCCCCCGCCGGCACCGCGACCGGCAGCGTGTTGCCCGGCGGCGGGAACGGACAGATGAAGTGGTCGGCGAAGGCGCACGGCGGCAGCAGCGCCCGGTTGAAGTCGACCGTCACCGTGCCGTCGGCAGCGGGCGCGGGCGGGCGCAGGAAGCGGAAGCGGTACGAACCGGCCCCGCCGGTCGCGTCGGCGAAGACGGCCCAGAGCGAGCCGTCGCCCTCGACGGCGACCTGGAGCGTGTGCTCGGCGCCGTCGATCTCGAAGGCGATCTCCCCGGCGAGCCCGAGCCCCCGTTCCCGCCCGTCCGCGTTCTCGACCCGGACGGTGGTGCGCCCTTCGGCGTACGGACGGAACCGGCCCCGCAGCGCCCACTTCGCGTCGTACGGCGTCACTTCCATGCCCGTGAAACCCCGCCTCGCCGGGGACCCGGGGTCGAAGACCCGCACCGCCCACAGCCCTTCGCGGCGCAGCACGACCAGCCGGTGGCCGGCCGCCGCGACCCGGGACTCCGGGACGGGCCCCGTGTCGGCGGTCAGCCGGACCTCGCCGGCCGGCGGCTCCCCGTCGACCGTGATCCCGTCGTGCGGCGAGACGGTCAGGACGACCTCGTCGCAGTCGGCCGCCCACCGGCCCGGAACGCCTGGAATGCGACCTTCCGGATAGTCGGAGAGCCAGTGGGTGCCGGTGAGCGAGAGCGGACCGTACGGCGCGGCGACCGTCTCGGCGCGCCGCTCGTGCCAGTGCTGCCACTGCTGCCGGGGGTCGGTGCTCATGCGCGCCACCCTTCCACACGGGCGCCCCGGTCACGCCGAGGGGACACCTCGTACCGGCCGGCGCCGGGCCCGCAACCGCCCGCTCCCACGCACCGGCCACCCCGCACCCGCACACCGCCCGGCCCGTCACCCGCCCAAGCCCGCGCACCGCCCCCGTCACCGGCCACCCGGTCCCGCGCACCGCCCACGGCAACCACCCGAGTCGCCCGCGTCAGCAGTCGCAGCCGCAGCACTCGCAGCAGTCGCAGTCGCACTTGTGGCACAGGCCCTCGCGCTTCTTCCGCGACCAGGCCCCCTCGTACTCCTTGGCGCAGCACAGTTTGCAGGTGCAGCACAGCCCGATCGCGACGGCGCACCCCGCCCAGAAGCCGCGCCTGCCGGGCCGGTGCGGTTCTCCGTTGAAGCCGGGCGGCATCCCGCCGTGACCGCCGGGCGGACCGTAACCGCCGTAACCGCCGCCCGGAGCCCCGGCGCCGGCCCCGGCGCCGCCGTAGGGGTTGTTCGAGCCGTACGGATTGCCGCCACCGTGCCCGGCCCCGGGCGGCGGCGCGCCGTACGCCTGGACCTGCCCCTCGTGGCCGCAGGCCACCGTTCCGAACGCCCGGTCCACGGAGCGGCTCAGCTCGTGCGCCAGCAGTACGTGCGCCAGCCTGTCGTCGGTGAAGTGCGCGTCGCGCAGTGCCAGCCGTACGCCGTGCACGGCGTCGTCGCAGAGCCGGCGCGCCTCGGCGAGCGTGGTCCCGGTGGCTGTCAGCGGGTTCCACTTACCCGACGCCACGTCAGTTTCGAGGTCCTCCACGGCGTCCAGCAGGTGCGCGAGCCGGCCGAAGAGCCGGCCCGCCTCCGCGAGCGGCGCGGCGTTCTGCGGCCGGCCCGCGAGTACGGCGGTGTGCGCGAAGGCCGCGGCGGTGGCCGTCTCGGCCGGTTCGGTGACCGCGAGGACGGAGGTGCCGGGCCCCGCCAGCGCCTCGATGCCGACCTGCCGGTCCACCGCGTCGACCAGCAGCGCGGTGTCGAAGCCCAGCGAGGCGCCGGTGCGCGCACCGGCCCTGTCCCAGCCCGCGGCGACCCGCCGGGCCGCCGCCGCCACCGGCTTGCGGGCCAACAGCCCGTCCCGGTCGGCGACGTGGTCCCGCATCTTCGCCGAGGCCAGCACGAGCGAGACGGCGGCCGCGAGCCTGGCCCCCTCGCCCTGCGCCACGGGCGCGGTGCGCATCGCGCGCAGTGGACAGGGCCCGGCCGTACGCCGCCGACCCGTGACGGACTCGGACTGAGCCTCCGTCAGAACCGAGACGATGAGCCCGTCGTAGTTGGTGACGACCCTCGCGAGCTGCCCGTGGTCACCGCGAAGTGCCAGGCACAGACCGCAGAGATGGGCCATCCACTCGGCCCTGAGCCCTTCCGAGAGCCTGTGGCTGCATGGCCTGACGATTCCGAACAAGGCGCTCCCCCGAGAGTTGTTGAACGGTGCGGCCCGCATCGTACCGAGGCGGTCGGGAGGACGCCGTGTTCACCCGTCCGTCCCCCTCATCACCCGTGTGGCCCGACGGTCCTATTTTTCACCCTGTCAGCAGCCCGACACAGGACGGACCTTGACGAATCGCCACAACTTCTGCACCAGTACCGTCACGAATCCCCTGCGCGGCGGCTATCCACTTGGCGCGTAATCCGCATGATGGACGACGATAGGGGGAGCGGTACACAGACCGACCGCGGTGAAAGGAGGCGTCCCATGGGATCGGTGCGCAAGGCCAGTGCCTGGCTCGGGCTCGTCGAGGACAGCGACGACGACCGCTACTACGACGACGAGTACGCCGAGGGAAACAACGAGACCGCCGAGCCCTGGGTCACGGACCCGCGGGTCAAGGCGGTCTCCGAGTCCGCCGACGACAAGAGCCCCCGGATCGCCACGGTCACCCCGGACGGCTTCCGGGACGCGCGCGGCATCGGCGAGCTCTTCCGGGACGGTGTCCCGGTCATCATGAACCTCACGTCCATGGAGCCCTCCGACGCCAAGCGCATCGTCGACTTCGCCGCCGGCCTCACCTTCGGCCTGCGCGGTTCGATCGAGCGCGTCGCGAACCGCGTCTTCCTGCTGAGCCCCGCGGACACCGAGGTCGTCAGCGGTGAGGCCGCGGGCCGCGACACGCACGGCTTCTTCAACCAGAGCTGAGGGGCGAGCCGCTCACCGGAAGGCGTCCAGGCCGGTGAGCGCCTTGCCCAGCACGAGCTGGTGCATCTCCACGGTGCCCTCGTAGGTGAGCACCGATTCGAGGTTCGTCGCGTGCCGCATCACGGGGTACTCCAGCGAGATCCCGTTCGCGCCCAGGATCGTCCTGCTCGTGCGGCAGATCTCGATCGCCTCCCGCACGTTGTTGAGCTTGCCGAAACTGACCTGCTCGGGGCGCAGCCGGCCCGCGTCCATGCGCTGCCCGAGGTGGTGGGCGAGCAGGATGCCCTTGTGCAGTTCGACCGCCATGTCGGCGAGCTTGGCCTGGGTGAGCTGGAAGCCGCCGATCGGCTTGCCGAACTGCTCGCGCGTCTTCGCGTAGTCGACCGCCGCCTCGAAGCTGGCGCGCGCGGCGCCCATCGCGCCCCACACGATTCCGTAGCGCGCGTGGCTCAGGCAGCTCAGCGGCCCCTTGAGCCCCGTGACCTCCGGCAGTACGGCGTCGGCGGGCAGCCGCACCTCGTCCATGACCAGCTCGCTGGTGACCGAGGCGCGCAGCGACCACTTGTGCTTGATCTCGGGCGCCGAGAAGCCGGGGGCGTCGGTCGGCACGACGAATCCGCGAATGGCACCGCTCCCGTCGTCCGTCTGCGCCCAGACGACGGCCACCCCCGCCACCGATCCGTTCGTGATCCACATCTTGCGGCCCGTCAGCACCCAGTCGGCGCCGTCCTTCTTGGCGTACGTCCGCATCCCGGCCGGGTCGGAGCCGTGGTCGGGCTCGGTCAGGCCGAAGCAGCCGATGATCTCGCCCGCGGCCATGCCGGGCAGCCAGCGCTGCTTCTGCTCCTCGGAGCCGAAGCGGTGGATGGCGTACATGGCGAGCGAGCCCTGCACGGAGACCAGCGAGCGGATGCCTGAGTCGGCGGCCTCCAGTTCCAGACAGGCCAGGCCGTACTGGACGGCGGACGCGCCCGCGCAGCCGTAGCCCTCCAGGGACATGCCGAGGGCGCCGATCGAGCCGAGCTCGCGGGCCAGCTCACGGATGCCGGGGAGCTCACCGCGCTCGTACCAGTCCGCGATGTGCGGCAGGACGCGGTCGGCGGCCCAGGTGCGTACGGTCTCGCGGATCGCGAGGTCCTCGGGGGCCAGCAGATCGTCGATGCCGATCGGGTCGCTGGGATCGAACGGCGGAAGCTGCTGAGGCTTCGAAGTGACGGACATTCCTGGCCCTCCGGCGGCTGCTCGGCTCACGATGAGGTGCGGTGCGGGTCGATGCGGTGTGCGGCGCACCGGAAAACTAGCAGTGGTAGTTACGGCGTCGCGCCGCCGACGTTACGGGGTCACCGCGCTACCCGTCCAGACCCGGCGTGCTGCGCGTGCTCCCGGGATGCCGGGACCTTCACCTGCGGCGACGGCTCGCGCACGGGCTCCCGCTCCGCGCCCCACCCGCCGCAGTCCATCAGCCGCGGCAGCCGCAGCGCGGCCAGCGCGCCGAGGAGCAGCAGACCCGCGCTGACGAAGAGCGTCACGTGCAGGCCGTGCACGAAGGCGTGCCGCGCGGTGAAGCGCAGGGCCTCACCGGCGGGCCCGCCGATCTGCGCCGCGACGGTGTACGCCTCGCCGAGCGAGTTCGCCGCGCCCGCGCTCTCGGCCGGGGAGACCCCGGGGACCTTGGCGAGCCCGGGTGCGTAGGCGGCGTTCATGACGCTGCCGAGCAGGGCGATGCCCATGCCGGCGCCGAGCTGGTACGAGGTCTCGCCGATGGCGGCCGCGCCGCCCGCGTGCTCGGCCGGGGCCTCGCTGAGCATCGACTCGTACGCGCCGAAGAGCGTGGTCTGGAGCCCGAAGCCGAGCAGGACGAAGCCGGCGGTCAGCAGCGCGGGCCGGTCGTGCTGCCCCATCAGGGTCAGCACCAGCACGGCGGCGGCGGTCAGCGCGAAGCCGGACGAGACCATCGCGCGCGGGCCGAGGCGCTGGAGGGTGTACGAGCCGGTGGCGCCGGCCGCCATCGCGGCGAAGGTCAGCGGCAGCAGCCGCAGGCCGGTCTCCAGGGGGCTCAGTCCGAGCACCAGTTGGAGGTACTGGACGGCGATGAGCTGCAGGCCGACCAGTGCGAGCATCGCCAGGACGATGCAGCCCACGGAGGTCGAGAAGGCGGGCCGGGCGAACAGCGTGACGTCGACGAGCGGGTGCCTGCGCGTCCGCTGGCGCCGCACGAACAGCACGAGCAGCACGGAGCCGACGAGCAGCGGCAGCAGCGTCCTGGCGTCGGCGACCCCCTCGCCGCCGCCGGCCCGCTTCACCCCGAGGACCACGCCGAGCACGCCGACGGCCGCCATCAGCGCGCCGAGCACGTCCCAGGGGCCCTGCCCGCTCCCCCGCGACTCCGGCAGCAGCCAGCGGCCGACGGGCAGGATCAGCGCCATCAGCGGGATGTTGATGAGGAAGACCGACCCCCACCAGTAGTGCTGGACGAGGAAGCCGCCGAGCACCGGTCCTGTGGCGGCCCCTATGGCGGCGACCGCCGTCCAGATGCCGATGGCCACCGCGCGTTCGCGCCGGTCGGGGAAGACCTGACGGAGGATCGACAGCGTCGCGGGCATGATCATCGCGCCGCCGACGCCGAGCAGGGCGCGGGCCGCTATGAGGACGTGCGGCCCGTCGGCGTAGGCGGCGAGAGCGGAGGCGCCGCCGAAGAGGCCGTATCCGAGCAGGAGGACGCGACGGCGGCCGACGCGGTCGCCGAGGGTGCCGAAGAGGATCAGCAGCGAGGCACAGACCAGCGGATAGGCGTCGACGATCCAGAGCAGCTCGGTCGCCCGGGGACGCAGGTCCTCGGAGAGGGCCGGGACGGCGATGTGCAGGATCGTCGCGTCGAGAGCGACCAGCAGGAGGCTGACGCACAGCACGACCAGCACGGCCCAGCGGTTGCCGGGGGCGGCCCGCAGCGTCCGCAACGGTGTGGCGCGCACGGCTTTCACGGGCTTCACGGTCGTCGCACCCGGCCGGTGCCCGGGGGCGCCCGCAGACCGCTGTGTTCCGGCCGTGGTCGTCCCTGACATGTACGTCCCTCCCAGTGGCGCATCCCTCGCGCTCGGCGGACCGGCGGGAACGGCGCTGTCCGACGTCCCTGCGGGCCCGGCATCGACGGGCGAGTGAGCCGTCAGAGTACGCGAGTTCACACGGGGGCCGCATGGCGCACCTCTCACCAGGGCGAACGGCCGGGTGTGGCGTACGCCACACCGTCGGCGGCACCGCCGCAGGACGCCCGGCAGCCCATCGGCGATCTTGGGACACCCGTGAGGGACCGGGAAATTCCGTGTTGCGTTCCGGTGAACGCAATTCATCGACACCATTCACTCTTACGAGCGGGCCTCCGAATGAATTGCTCAGCGGGCCTCTCGGCTTTCCCGAACGGCCGGGAATTAACGTCTCGGTGAGACACACCCCACATCACATCGTCATCACAAAGGTGCCGGAGGGGCCGGGCTTGTCACTCACTCGCTGTAACGTCGATTCAGTGCGTACCGACCGAATCTTTGCCCGGCTGGACCGGGAACCGGAGCCGCCGAAGATAGAGATCCCCGGGATGAGCCGTACCCGTACGGCGCTCTTCGGTTCGACGCTGGCGTTCTACATCGCCATCGTCTGGGCCGTCCTGATCACGTCCTGGCTGGTGGCTCTCGACTGGAAGATCATGCTGTTCCGGCCGTACGAGCAGTGGCCGGAACTGCACCCCTTCCTGGACTACTTCGTGGTGCTCGGGCAGCGCGGCCCCACCGCCGTCATGGTGGCGGCCTGGCTCGGCTGGCGCTCCTGGCGCCAGCACACGCTGCGCCCGCTGCTGACGCTGGGCGCCTCGCTGCTCCTGCTGAACGTGACGGTGGGCGCGGTGAAGCTCGGCCTCGGCCGCCGCGGCCCGCACTACGCGACGGAGATCGGCTCGGCCGAGATGTTCGCGGGCGGGGATATATTTCCTTCCGGCCACACCGCCAACGCGGTCGTCACCTGGGGCATCCTCGCCTACATGGCCACCACCCCCCGGGCCAGACGGTGGCTCTCGGTGCTCTCCGCCGTGGTCGCCCTGGGCGTCGGCGCGACCACCGTCTACCTGGGCACCCACTGGGTGAGCGACGTGCTGCTCGGCTGGGCGGCGGGGCTGCTGATCCTGCTGAGCCTGCCCTGGTTCGAGCCTCTGATCGGCCGCACCGAGGCGTGGGTGTTCGCGGTACGCGAGTCCTGGCGCGCCCGTCGCAGGCTCGGCGCCTCGCGGCCCGCACCGGCCGGCGGCCGGCTGTCCCCCGGCCTCTTCCCGCAGCGTCACCCGACCGCCCGCGGCACCGTCCAGGCGGACGGCCCGGCCCGCGAGCCGGTGGCCGCGGGCAGTGCCGTCCGCCCCACGAGCGGCGTCAGGACCACCGTCCACCTCACGCAGCGGCCCCACACGGCACGCCCGGAGCGGACGTCCGTCACCCCGGCCGGCAGCCGCCGCCCGCCGCACGCCGACCGTACGGGCGCGGCGCGCCCCGGGACGTCGCCCCGGCCGGTGGCCGGCGGCTGACCGCCCACGGACCCGCGGGGACGGTACGCACAGGCCCCACCCCGCACACGAAGGCCCCGGCCGGCTCCTGAGGAGCCGGCCGGGGCCTTCGCCGTGTGCCGGTGCTGTGGAACCGGGCGGGTCAGCCCGTCCAGCAGCGGACGACGGTGTCCTTGTCGACCTCGAAGTTGAGGCGGCCCTCCAGGTACTCCATGGTGATGATCGAGCCCGGCGGGAGCGTCCTGACGGTGGTCCAGCCGCGCTCGCGGGCCAGCCGCTCCGCGCCGTCGGCATCGAGGCCGACGTACGCCTCGGGGGCGTCGTCGGGCTGGGCGGAAGGGGTCGGTAGAGGTGCCATGGGACTCACCGTAGGCCGCCGGCGACGGGGAAGGAAGGGCGGGGCCGGAGCGGTGAGTCACCGTCCCACATACCTCAGCGGTCACGCTTGTGTCACAGGATCACGACAGACGTTTGGCACGAGCGTCTTCACCCGAAAGGGCAGCGGGGCACCCGGGGAGCGGAAAGGGAACACCCTCGAATCATCACCCCATAACAGATACTGAATTCATTCCCGGCTCCCCCGAACGCTCCCCCGAATTCACGGCGCGCGCTCCCGCCGGAAAACTGACGGGGCGTAGCGAATTCACGGTTCCCCCACACAGTCCGCACCGGACGCGGTGAGCACCGGGGCCTCCGGAGACGTATGCGCCCGCGGGTGCACCCGGCCGGGCCCGGGGGCCGACGCGCGCGTCATGGCATCCGCAGCCTGCTGCCCGGAGCCCGAAGCGGCGGAGCGAGGCGGGCCGCCCGGTCACCCCGGTGAGCCTCGGTCCACAGCGCGCGCGAGGAGGTCACGGGCCGACCGGATCCGCTCCGAGAGCTCCGGCGGCTCGACCACCTCGAACTCGAAGCCGGTCAGCATGATGTGAATGACCAGCACGTCGAGGCTCGCCGCCCCGGTGCGCAGCAGACAGCTGTCGTCGTCGACCGCTTCGAGCACGCCGGCGCTCGGCGGGACCGCCTGTCGCGCCTCCTCCAGCGGCGCCAGCAGCCGCACCACCGCCGTCGCGGCGTACGCCCCGGTGGACACGCCCTCCGAGACGTACGCCGCGAGGTCCTCGGCCGGGGGGTCGCGCGGGTCGAAGCGCGGCCCGTGCGGGGGTGTGGGGGTGATCCGGTCCGCCCGGAACGTACGCCAGTCCGAGCGGTCCAGGTCCCAGGCGACTAGGTACCAGCGGCGCTCGGTGCACACCAGGCGGTGCGGCTCGACCGCCCTGCGGGTCGAACTGCCGCCGTGGTCCCGGTACACGAAGCGCAGCCGTTCGCTGTCCCGGCAGGCGTTGGCCAGCTCCGTGAGCACGGACGCGTCCACGGTGGACGCCGCCGGCCCGCGCAGCATGGGCACGGTGAAGGCGTTGAGCGCGCCGACGCGGCGGCGCAACCGGTTCGGCAGCACCTGTTCGAGCTTGGCCAGCGCGCGTACGGACGTCTCGCCGATGCCTTCGATGCCCTGTCCCGCGGCGGTGCGCAGCCCGACCGCGACGGCCACGGCCTCCTCGTCGTCGAGGAGCAGCGGCGGCAGTTCGGCGCCCGCGCCGAGCCGGTAGCCGCCGCCCGTGCCGGGGCTGGCGTTGACGGGGTAGCCGAGCTCGCGCAGCCGGTCGACGTCGCGGCGCACGGTGCGCGGGGTGACGCCGAGCCGCTCGGCCAGGTCCGGGCCCGACCATTCGCGGTGGGCCTGGAGCAGCGAGAGCAGGCGCAGCAGACGTGCCGAGGTCTCCAACATGCGGCGAGTCTGCCAGGGCCCGAGGACAGCCACGGTCCTCGGGCCCCGGCGCTCCCGGGCCCCTACCGCAGGGTGTCGAGCCGCACGCTGAGGTCGTTGTCGACGGTGAAGTACGGGGACGCCGTGGTCGGCCGGCCCACCCCCGGCCCCTCGACCGGCAGCGCCGGATAGCGGAAGACGCCCTTCTTGTCCCACACGTCGTCCAGGATGCGCCCGATCCGTGTCCCGGCCGCTCCGGGCTCCGCCGGCGCGGGGCACAGCCACAGGTCCCACAGCCGCTGCTCGTCGCCGCGTCCCTCGGCCAGCGGCTCGTACGCCAGCGTGAAGGCGAACGCGCCGTCGGCCCCGAGGGTCACCGGCACCCGGTGCGGGTCCTTCTTCGCGCCCCGCAGTCTGGCCTCGACGACGACGTCCCCGTCGAGCCCGGTCCCGTACAGCCGCCCCTCCACGGTCATCGCGCCGTGGGGGAAGCCGATGGCTCCGGCCTCGGCGTGCGGCGCGCGCAGCCAGCTGCGCACCGCGAGCCTGCCGTCGGCGGTCGGATAGGGGATGCGTACGGCGACCCGGGCGCGCCCGGGGTCCGGGGCCCGGTCCACGAGCGACCGAAGGTCCCTGACGCCGGGCTCGATCCGCTGTTGCCCGGACTCGTCCCCGTGCGTCGTGAACGCGTCCCAGCGTCCTTCGGCCAGTTCGACGGTGCTCGGCAGCACGGCCCGCAGGCGGCCCTCGCCGGCGGGCGTGAGCGGCAGCCGCACGATGTCCGCGGCCGTGTCGCCGCCGCGCCGCCGCAGGAGGAGCGCGGCGCGCGGCGACGCCTCACCGGCGATGTCGAAGGTGACGCCGCCGGCGGCGTCCGCGATGCAGTCGGCGCGCGGCCGCTCCGTGCGGGTCGGGGTGCTGTTCATGCGGTCTGCCCTTTCCGGAGCGCGGAGGCGGCCTTGTAGCGCAGCGAGTACGCCCCGTCGAGTACCGCTCCCCTGGAGGCGTACAGCGCGTCCTGGATCCGGCTGCGCGAGCGTCCGTGTCCGCCGCGCGAGACCAGTTCGGTGAACAGCGCCTCGTGCCGCTCGGCGATGTTCCCCGGGTCGAAGCGGGCCGAAGCGGCGAGCGCGGCCGCTCCCATGGCGCGGCGCCGGTCGTCGTCGTTGATCAGGCCGAGGAGCGCGTCGGCCACCGCGCCGGTGTCACCGACCGGGACGAGGCGTCCGTCGCGGCCGTCGGAGATGATCTCACGCGGACCGTGCGGGCAGTCGGTGGACACGACCGGAAGGCCGGATCTCATCGCCTCCACGATGGTCATGCCGAAGGACTCGTGCTCCGAGGTGACCGCGGCGATCGAACCCTTGACCCACTCGGGCTCTATGGGGCTGGCCGGGCCCATCAGGAAGACGTGGTTGTGCAGGCCGAGTTCGGCGACGAGGGCGTGCAGGGCGTTCTTCTCGTTCCCGCTCGCGTCGCCGCCGCCGTAGATGCGCAGCCGCCAGTCGGGGCGGGCGGCGACGACCTTCGCGAAGGCCTCGACGAGCAGGTCGTAGCGCTTGACGCGGGTCAGCCGGCCGGCCGCGACGACCCACTTGGCGTCGGAGTCGGCCGGCGCGACGGGCGGTGCGGGCACGCTGTTGGGCACGGCCACGATCCGTACGCCCGGCAGTTTGAGGCGGGTGCGGTAGGCGTGGGCGTCGGCCTCGGTGACGGTGGTGACGGCGTCCAGCACGGCGTAACGGTGACTCAGTTCCCGGCGCAGCCGGTAGCTGTGGCCCGCGAGCGTGAGGTGCTCCTGGCCGACGCGCACGGGGCCGCGCCGGGTCTGGCGGGTGATGTGCACGTTGAGCCCGGGGCGGGTGCCGACGACGACGTCCGCCTCCGTGGACTTCAGGTGCGTGGCGATGCGGGCGTCGGTGAGGCGGCTGTACTGCCGGTACCGGCCGTCGCCCGCGGGGAAGACCTTCGCCGGGAGCGCGCACCGCTCGTCGTCGCCGTCGTATCCGGGACTCTTCGCGCGCAGGTCGACCAGGTAGTCCAGCCGGACGCCGGCGGGGGCGCCCATCGCCGGTTCGTCGCGGTGGCGGAAGACCGAGACGATCTCGACGTCGTGCCGCTCGGCCAGCGCCTGCGCGAGATTGAACGTCGTACGGATCGTCCCTCCGATGCCGTACGCGTTGTGAAGCAGGAAAGAGATGTGCATACGCCGACGCGACCCCCAGATCTTCAGCGGACTGGTCATGTCCGACTGCTTTCAGAAATGGACTGTACTGGGCGAAAACTGATAGGCCCGAGCCGCATCAAATCGTTCCAATACGGTTGTGGCATCGATAGCACAAGCAGGCAACCAAACCGCCGTTCCGCGCATCAGGGTCGGTGGGGAAGCCGCGGAACGATGCAGCAGTCGCGCGTCCTCGTACTCGCGGCCGGCCCCGGCGACCCACAGGGCGTCGCGGCAGCGCGGCGCGTCCTCGTGGTCCACGGGACGTCGGACGACCGGTTCCGCACACGGGTCACCTCGGCGGTGACGTCCACGCCGACGGCGTCCATCGCCTCGCACAGCCGGACGTTCCCGTGCGCGCCCTTCCCGTCGAGGACCAGGCCGGCCCGCCGGCCCTCGGGATCCGCCTCCATGGCCCGGAAGTCGGGCGGGGAACCCTCGTGTTCAGCGGTGGTGAGGCGTCGGAGCCCAGGTACGCGCGGACGCGCTCTTCGCCGACGGAATGACGAGCATCGTCCCGGTCCGGATCCGGTTCGGATCGCCGCCGACCGCCTTCGCGTTGGCCTGGTGGAGCGCCTTCCAGCCACCGCGCACCCCGTAGCGGCGGGCGATCGAGGCGAGCGTGTCACCGGCCTTGACCACATGGACCCGCCCGGAGAGGCGGTAGCGCTTCGAACAGACCGGCCACGCCTTCCATCCCTGGTTGGCGAGCACCTTCTCGGCCACCTCGATCTGCTCCGCCCGGGTCGCGAGGTCCGCGCGCGGGGCGTACGCGAGCCCGCCGTGCTCCACCCAGGTCGGCTGGTGGAACTGCAGCCCCCCGTAGTAGCCGTTGCCCGTGTTGATGTGCCAGTCGCCGCCGCTCTCGCACTCCGCGAGGCAGCCCCAGGGCCACTGGGCCCCGGCACAGCTCTCCGTACCGGGCGCGGGAGCGGGCGGCGGGGATTCGGCCCGCGCACCCGTAGGGCAGAGGGCCAGCAGTACGGCGAGCACGGCGACCGGCACGGGGCACAACTGCGGCAGCTTCGGCATCGCGCCACGCTAAGCAGCCGCCCGCGCGACGCCCGGGATGCCGCGCGGCCGCCCCCGAAGCCCCACCCGGTCGGGGGGACCGGAGACGGCCGGACGGCCGTTCGGCACCCCGGGGGCGCGCGGAACGGCGCCCGCCCCGGCGCATCGGTTCGATTCTGTTCCCTTCTTCGCGTGACCCCGGCGACGACTCACCCGTTGTCTTCCTTGACGAGCCGGGAACCGCCCGGCACCCGCACCGAGTCCGAGGAGTCCCCCGTGCCGCGCATGCTCGACGTCAGCGACGACGTACGCGCCGAGATCGGCAACGAAGAAGCCGACCGCCTGCTCGCCGGCGAGAACGCCCCGGGCAGTTACGACTGCACCTCCTGCCGCACCCAGGGCGACTCCGAACTGGAGCGCACGAGCACCGTGCTCTTCGTGGGCGACGAAACCGCCGTCCTCGCGTTCGCCCACGCCACCTGCATCCCCTCCCAGGTCGTCCAGGTGGCCGAGGAGCAGCTCCAGGGCGCCGTACGCAGCATCACGGGCGGCGGCCCCGACCTGCCCGGCGCCGAGGAGTTCGGCGGCTCGCCGGGCCAGGCGGTGCTCGGGATCACCAGCGGCCTGGTGCTGATCGACGGCCAGCTGCACCCGGCCCTGGTCGTCGAGCCGACCGGGCCGGTCGCGCGCCCCGGCTCCGACCGCACCACCGACGAGTTCCTGGCGCTCGTGACCGAGCAGGGCTTCCGGCCCGTCGCCGACATGAACGACGTGCCCGCCGCGCTGCCCGGCTGGTCGGTCCTGCTCGCCATGGGCCAGCTGCACGCCGTACTCCAGCCGGGGGCCAACGGCGGCAGCCCGGTGTCCTGGTGGCAGGCGCACCAGCCGCTCCAGGTGACCGAGGGCTGGCGCACGGCGGCCAACAAGTCGAGCACCGTCCTCGTCTACACCGCGCCCGCCGGTTCCATCGGCCAGCAGCCGCGCGAGGACCTGCTGCGCAACGCGCTGGAGCGAGCGGCCGCCCGTGGTGTGCTGGCCGCCGCCGCCATGCCGCTGGCCGGCACCTGACGGGCCCGGGCGGGCCGCCCGACAGGGCCGGACGGCGGACCGCTCACCCCCGCCGAGCAGGGAATTCCCTGCTCGGCCCGCATCCGACGGGCGCTGGGGTCGTTGGCACGTACGTGCACTCATACGACCCCTCACGCCATCAGCCGTACCAGAGCCCCATCCCCGCGATGCGCCCCTCGCGAGAAACCCAGACCGACCACTCGCACACCCCGATCTACGACGCGCTCTACTCGGAGTACCGCAGGTCCTTCCGGGCACTGCCCGGCGACCGCACCGGCGAGGAGGAACTGGGGTTCACGGGCTTCTCCGCCGGTTCGCGCCACGGCCACGGCTCCACGAGTCACACCGGTCAGGGCACGCACGGCGGGCACACCGGTTTCTGGCGCGTCACGAGCAGCGACAGCGGCACCACCCCGCACAGCAACGGGCGACAGCACACCGGGAATCACTTCCCGGCCGCGCTGCCGCCCGCTCCTCGTCGGGGCTTCTAGGAAGCCCGCCGGCCCGCCAGGGGCCCTACCTCACTTCTTGCGGCCGCGCTTCTCGCGCACCCGGACCGAGATGTGGATCGGCGTTCCCTCGAAGCCGAACTCCTCGCGCAGCCGGCGCTCGATGAACCGCCGGTAGCCGGCCTCCAGGAAGCCGGAGGCGAAGAGCACGAACCGCGGCGGCTTGGCTCCCGCCTGCGTCCCGAAGAGGATGCGGGGCTGCTTGCCGCCGCGGACGGGGTGCGGGTGGGAGGCGACGATCTCGCCGAGGAAGGCGTTGAGCCTGCCGGTCGGTACGCGCGTCTCCCAGCCGGCCAGCGCCGTCTCGATCGCCGGGACGAGCTTCTCCATGTGGCGGCCGGTCTGCGCGGAGACGTTCACCCGCGGCGCCCACGCGACCTGGGCGAGCTCGGTCTCGATCTCGCGCTCGAGGTAGTAGCGGCGCTCCTCGTCGAGGGTGTCCCACTTGTTGTACGCGATGACCAGCGCGCGGCCGGCCTCGACGGCCATCGTGACGATCCGCTGGTCCTGCACGCTGATGGACTCGCTGGCGTCGATCAGGACGACCGCCACCTCGGCCTTCTCGACGGCGGCGGCGGTGCGCAGGGAGGCGTAGTAGTCCGCGCCCTCCTGGAGGTGGACGCGGCGGCGGATGCCGGCCGTGTCGATGAACTTCCAGGTGATGCCGCCGAGCTCGATCAGCTCGTCGACCGGGTCGCGGGTGGTGCCCGCGATCTCGTTGACGACGACGCGGTCCTCGTTCGCCACCCGGTTCAGGAGCGACGACTTTCCGACGTTCGGTCGGCCGATGAGGGCGATGCGGCGCGGGCCGCCGACGGCCTGGCCGAAGGTCTGGGCCGGCGCCTCCGGCAGGGCCTCCAGTACGGCGTCCAGCATGTCGCCGGTGCCGCGGCCGTGCAGCGAGGAGACGGGGTGCGGCTGGCCGAGGCCGAGTGACCACAGCGCGGTCGCGTCCGCCTCGCCGCTCAGGCCGTCGACCTTGTTGGCGCAGAGCACCACGGGCTTGCCGGCCTTGCGCAGCAGGCGGACGACCGCCTCGTCGGTGTCGGTGGCGCCGACCGTGGAGTCGACGACGAAGACGACCGCGTCGGCGGCCTCGATCGCGTACTCGGCCTGGGCGGCGACGGACGCGTCGATGCCGAGGACGTCCTGCTCCCAGCCGCCGGTGTCGACGATCTTGAAGCGGCGGCCCGCCCACTCGGCCTCGTAGGTGACGCGGTCGCGGGTGACGCCCGGCTTGTCCTCGACGACCGCCTCACGGCGGCCGATGATGCGGTTCACCAGGGTCGACTTGCCGACGTTCGGCCGGCCGACGACGGCGAGGACGGGCAGCGGGCCGTGACCGGCCTCACCGATCGCGCCTTCGACCTCTTCGAGGTCGAAGCCCTCCTGCGCGGCGAGCTCCATGAACTCCGCGTACTCGGCGTCGCCAAGTGCTCCGTGCTCGTCGCCGGAGTGAATCTGGTCGTTCATGAAGTCCGTTCCTCGTTCATCATCATCGATGGACCACCCGATGCGCGCGGTCCACTACTCAAGTCTCGCCTAGCGCCCGGTGAAGCGCCTGGCACTTTCCAGGTGGGCGGTCAGCCGCTCCTGGATCCGCACGGTGGCCTCGTCCAGCGCCTTGCGCGTGCGCCGTCCACTGCCGTCGCCGGCCTCGAAGGGGTCACCGAAGACGACGTCCACGCGGCCGCGCAGGGGCGGCAGCCCGCGTATGAGCCGGCCTCGGCGTTCGGTGCTGCCGAGCACCGCCACGGGGACGATCGGCGCCCCGCCGCGGACGGCGAAGTACGAGAGGCCGGCGCGCAGCGACGCGAAGTCGCCCTCGCCCCGGGTGCCCTCGGGGAAGATCCCGAGCACGCCGCCGTCCGCCAGGACGCCGAGCGCGTTCGAGATCGCCGTACGGTCGGCGGTCGCGCGGTCCACCTTCAGCTGCCCGATTCCGCGCAGGAACGGGTCGAGGGGGCCGACGAACGCCTCTTTCTTGATCAGGAAGTGCACCGGCCTGGGGGCCGTGCCCATCAGCATGGGGCCGTCGATCATGTGCGAGTGGTTCACCGCCAGGATCACCGGCCCGCTCACGGGCACCCGCCAGGCACCGAGCACGCGCGGCTTCCACAGCCCGTACATCAGGCCGATGCCGATGCCGCGCCCGACCGCCGCACCACGCGATGTGGGTGCGGTCACTTCGCGGCCCGCTTCCCCTCGACCAGGGTAACGACACACTCGATGACCTGGTCCAGCGTGAGGTCGCTGGTGTCGACCTCGACGGCGTCGTCCGCCTTGGCGAGCGGCGAGGCCTTGCGGCTGGAGTCGGCCGCGTCCCGCTTCAGCAGGGCCTCGCGGGTCGCGGAGACGTCCGCCCCCTTGAGCTCGCCGCTGCGGCGGGCGGCGCGCGCCTCGGGAGAGGCGGTGAGGAAGATCTTGAGGTCGGCGTCCGGCAGCACGGTCGTACCGATGTCGCGTCCCTCGACGACGATGCCGAGCGCGGCGCCCTCGGCGATGGAGCGCTGCAGCTCGGTGATGAGGGTGCGCACCTCGGGCACGGCGCTCACGGCGCTCACCTTGGAGGTGACCTCCTGGGTGCGGATCGGCCCGGAGGCGTCGATCCCGTCGACCGTGATCGTGGGGGCGGACGGGTCGGTCCCGGAGACGATGACCGGCTTGCCCGCGGCGTCCGCGATGGCCACGGGGTCCGTGACGTCGATGCCGTTGTTCAGCATCCACCAGGTGATCGCCCGGTACTGGGCGCCGGTGTCCAGGTAGCTGAGCCCGAGCTTGGCGGCGACGGCCTTGGAGGTGCTGGACTTGCCCGTGCCGGAGGGGCCGTCGATGGCGACAATCACTGCTGCCGGGGCGGTCCGGGCGGCGGTTTCCACGGTGTAGGACACCTTCCTGGTACACGGGCTTGGGCATGCGGGGACCAACGGACCCCACACAAGGTTACCGAGTCCGCGGCCCCGCCCTCGACGCCCCCGCAAAGCCCCCACAAACCGGACACTCGGGGGGCGCCTCGGACGCTTGCCGGCCCCTCCTACTGGCGGATCGACCAGCCCCGCTCCCGCAGCGACGCGGTCAGCCCGGGCGCCGCCGCCGGTTCCACCATCAGCTGCACCAGGCCGGCCTGCTGACCGGTCGCGTGCTCGATGCGCACGTCCTCGATGTTGACGCCCGCCCGCCCGGCGTCCGCGAAGATCCTGGCCAGCTCGCCGGGACGGTCGCTGATGAGCACGGCGACGACCTCGTACGCCGCCGGAGCGGCCCCGTGCTTGCCCGGCACCCGCTCGCGGCCCGTGTTGCCGCGACGCAGCACGTCCTCGATGCCGTCGGCGCCGGTGCGGCGCTTGTCGTCGTCGGCGGACTGCAGCGCCCGCAGGGCCCGGACGGTCTCCTCCAGATCGGCCGCGACGCCGGTGAGGACGTCCGCGACGGGCCCGGGGTTGGCGGAGAGGATCTCGACCCACATCCGGGGGTCGGAGGCGGCGATGCGGGTGACGTCCCGGATGCCCTGGCCGCACAGGCGTACCGCCGTCTCGTCCGCGTCCGCGAGGCGCGCCGCGACCATGGAGGAGACGAGCTGCGGGGTGTGCGAGACGAGCGCGACCGCGCGATCGTGGGCGTCCGCGTCCATCACCACCGGTACGGCCCGGCACAGGGCGACCAGTTCCAGCGCGAGGTTGAGGACCTCGGTATCGGTGTCGCGGGTGGGGGTGAGGACCCAGGGGCGGCCCTCGAAGAGGTCGGCGGTCGCGGCGAGCGGGCCGGAACGTTCCTTGCCGGACATCGGGTGCGTACCGATGTACGCCGTGAGGTCGACGCCCAGAGCCTCCAGCTCGCGGCGCGGTCCGCCCTTGACGCTGGCGACGTCGAGGTAGGCGCGGGCGACCCCGCGCGCCATGGCGTCGGCGAGCGTCGCGGCCACGTGGGCGGGCGGCACGGCCACGACGGCCAGGTCGACGGGGCCTTCGGGCGCCTCGTCGGTGCCCGCCCCGAGGGCGGCGGCGGTGTGCGCCCGCGCCGGGTCGTGGTCGGTGAGGTGGACGGTGACGCCACGCCCGGCGAGGGCGAGGGCGGCGGACGTGCCGATGAGGCCGGTTCCGACGACGAGGGCGGTTCTCACTGGGCGATGTCCTTGCGGAGGGCAGCCGCGGCGCCGAGGTAGATGTGCGACACGGAGGATTTGGGCAGGTCGGACTCGACGTGCGCGAGGATGCGCACGACGCGGGGCATGGCGCCCGCTATGTCCAGTTCCTGGGCGCAGATGAGCGGTACGTCGACGATGCCGAGCTTGCGCGCGGCGGCGGCCGGGAAGTCGCTGTGGAGATCCGGGGTGGCCGTGAACCAGATGCTGATGAGGTCGTCGGGCGTGAGCCCGTTGCGCTCCAGGATCGCGGTGAGCAGCTCACTGACCTGCTCGTCCATGTGCCCGGCCTCGTCCCGCTCCAGCTGGACGGCCCCACGCACCGCTCGTACTGCCACGTCGTGCTCCTCGCTCCGTACCTCATGTGCCCCTGCTGGATTCAGCCTAGTTGGGCCGGGTGGGGCGGGGCGCGGCGTGTTCTGGGGGTGAGACACGGGCGGCACGCCGCCGGGTGCTTCCTCCCGGGTGCGGCGGGGGCGAAGATGCTGCCCTTCGCGCCGGACGACCGGAGCGTGGGGTGAGGAGCACGTGATGGGCAAGGGTACGAGCCGGCGGGCGGTCCTCGCGGCCGGCGCCGCGGCGGGCACCGCCCTGGCCGCCGGCTGCGGCGGCGGCGGAGACGGCGGCGACACGGGCGAGACGCCCCGGGCGACCTCCGAGCCGCCGGAGGCGCCCAGGGAGCCGCCCACCGCCCGGGAGTCGCCCGCCGGCGGCCGGACGCTGGCCCGGACGTCGGAGATCCCGGTCGGCGGCGGCAAGATCTTCGCGGACGACAAGATCGTGGTCACGCAGCCGGAGGAGGGCGCCTTCCGCGCCTTCTCCGCCGTCTGCACCCATCAGGGCTGCACGGTCGGCAGCGTCGAGGGCGGCACCATCAACTGCCCCTGCCACGGCAGCAAGTTCCGGGTGACGGACGCCTCGGTCGCGGCGGGGCCGGCGCGCAGGCCGCTGCCCCGGGAGGAGATCACCGTGGAAAGCGGCTCGATCCGGCTGCCCTGACTGCGGCACAATCCGGAGCATGATCCCGCCCGCCGCCCCCGGCCCCGCCGACGCCCCGCCGACGCACGAGGCTCTCGTACGCGACCACACGGTGTACTCCTGTGTGATGGGCTCGCGCGCCTTCGGTCTGGCGACGGACGGCAGCGACACCGACCGGCGCGGCGTCTTCGTCGCGCCGACGCCGCTGTTCTGGCGCTTCGAGAAGCCGCCGACGCATGTCGAGGGGCCGGGCGAGGAGCAGTTCTCCTGGGAGCTGGAACGGTTCTGCGGCCTTGCCCTCGTGGCCAACCCCAACATTCTGGAGTGCCTGCACTCCCCCCTGGTCGAACACGTCGACGTGACCGGCCGCGAGCTCCTCGACCTGCGCGGGGCGTTCCTCTCCCGCCACGCCCACCGCACGTTCGCGCGGTACGCGACCGGCCAGCGCAAGAAGCTGGAGTCGGACGTACGCCGGCACGGCGCCCCGCGCTGGAAGCACGCCATGCACCTGCTGCGGCTGCTCGCCTCCTGCCGCGACCTGCTGCGCACCGGTGAGCTGGTGCTCGACGTCGGCGTGGACCGCGAGCCCCTGCTGGCGGTCAAGCGCGGCGAGGTCCCGTGGCGGGAGGTCGAGCGCCGGATGGGGGCTCTGGTGGCGGAGGCCGACGCGGCCGCGGCGAAGAGCCCCCTCCCCGAGGAGCCGGACCGCGCCCGCGTGGAGGACTTCCTCCTGCGCACCCGCCGCGCGTCAGCCTTCTGAGCCGGCGGCGGGCGCGCTCGCGGGGTGGCCGAGCCGCGTCCGTACGACGAAGTCGTTCAGCCGCTCGTACGCCGTCGCCTCGGCCGGAAGCCGGGACGCGGCCTGCGCCTCGTCGAGGACGCCGTGGAGGGCTTCGGTGTCGGCGCGCAGCCGCTCGCGGTCCGGTCCGGTGGCCGCGCCGTGCTCCGCCTCCGCCTTGGCCGCGATGAGCTCCTCCAGGTAGGGCGGGGCGTCCACCCGCGTCAGCAGGGTGGGCAGGTGGGCCAGCACCTCGCCGCCGCGCATCAGATGGATGCCGGTCAGCAGCGCCCGGAAGGTGTAGAGCAGCGGCTTCAGCTCGCCGTTCTTCTCGAAGAGGCGCCACTGTGTGCCCGCGAACCCCCGGTAGTGGTGCGCGTGACGGCTGGTCAGCACGGCGGGCGCGAGCGCCACCAGTTCGGCGTGCGCGTCCGTGGTCCGCACGACCAGGGGCGACAGCAACTGTTCCAGCACATAGCCGTTGGGGCGCAGCATCAGCCGGACGAACTTGCGCAGGTCGTGCGTGACCAGGTCCATCTCGACGCCGTCGCGCACCCACATGCGCTCGCGCGTCTCGTCGGGCTCGGTCAGGCCGACGAGGTCCGCCGTGGGCAGCAGGTGCGTGCCGCGCAGGTCCACGTCGGAGTCGCGGGACGGGAACCCGTACAGGTGCGCCCCGGAGACGGTCGCGAACAGCAGGGGGTCGGTCTCCCCGGCGAGGACGGGGGCGAGGTCGGTGTCCGGCAGCCCGGCCTCGCGCAGGCGTTTCTGGTACGCGTTCATCGCTCAAGCGTCCCAGAGCGCGCCCAGGGCCAGCAGCTCGGTCCGGTACTCGATGCGCCCGGCCCATTCGGCCGGCCACGCGTCCGCGCCCAGGTGCGCCCCCGCGAACGCTCCCGCGAGGCAGGCGATGGAGTCCGAGTCGCCCTTCGTGCAGGCGGCCCGCCGCAGCGCGGTGACCGGCTCCCCGGGGAACAGGAGGAAGCACAGCAGCCCGGTGGCGAGGGCCTCCTCCGCGATCCAGCCGTCGCCCGTCGCCAGGCAGGGGTCCGTCTCCGGCGACGGTGTGCGCAGGGCCGCCGCGAGCCGCTCCAGCACGGCCAGGCACTCGTCCCAGCCGCGCGCGATGAAGTCCTCGGGCGACGCGTCGTGGGCGCGCGTCCACAGGTCGCCGAGCCAGCGCTCGTGGTACCGGGTGCGGTTCTCGTACGCGTACGAACGGAGCAGCCCCACCAGGCCGGTAGGTTCCGCCCCCCGTGCGAGCAGGTGCACCGCGTGGGCCGTCAGGTCGCTCGCCGCCAGCGCCGTCGGGTGCCCGTGCGTGAGCGCCGACTGCAACTGCGCGGCTCCGGCCCGCTGCTCCTCGCTCAGCCCCGGTACGAGGCCGACCGGCGCGACCCGCATGTTGGCCCCGCATCCCTTGGAACCGAGCTGGCTGGCCTGCTGCCACGGCCGGTCGCCGTCGAGCAGCCGGCAGGCGACGAGGCAGGTGTTGCCGGGGGCCCGGTTGTTCTCCGGGGAGTGGTACCAGTCGACGAATTCCTCGCGCACGGGACGCACCAGCCTCGGCGGCCCGAGCACGCCGCGGTCCATCGCGGTCCGTATCCCGCGTCCCAGCGCCAGCGTCATCTGGGTGTCGTCCGTGACGATCGCGGGGGACGGCAGTCCCATCTCCCGCCACGGACCGCACTTCGCGAGGATCGCGGGTACGTCGCTGAACTCGGTCGGGAAGCCGAGTGCGTCCCCGAGCGCGAGCCCGACGAGGGCCCCGGTGGCTGCCTGCTTCATACGGACCGTTCTCCTTCTGATCGTCGTTCGGGTCGCAGCAGTGCCGGATGCAGGGTGGTGGCGGTTCCGGCGCGGTGGAGCGCGGCGGGTTTGCCGCGTCCTCCGGTACGCCGGGGCGGCCCCTCCACCGGCTCCACGAAGCCGGGTGAGGCCAGCACCTTGCGCCGGAAGTTGGGCCGGTCGAGCTCCACGCCCCAGACCGTCTCGTACACCTGCTGGAGCTCGCCCAGGGTGAACTCCGGCGGGCAGAAGGCGGTGGCCAGGCAGGTGTACTCGAGCTTGGCGCGGATGCGCTCCCGCGCGTCCGCGATGATCCGCCCGTGGTCGAAGGCGAGCTCCGGCAGACCGCCGACAGGCATCCACTGCGCGTCCGCCGCGTCGCCGCCGCCGCGCGGCTCCGGCAGGCCGGGCACGAGCGCGGTGTACGCGACGGAGACCACGCGCATCCGCGGATCGCGGTCGGGATCGCTGTACGTCCGCAGTTGCTCCAGGTGGAGGGCGGCGGCGGACTCCTGCGAGAGTCCGGTCTCCTCGGCCAGTTCGCGGCGGGCCGCGTCCTCGGCGCACTCCCGGGGCAGTATGAAGCCGCCGGGGAGCGCCCACGCCCCCGCGTACGGGTCCTGTCCGCGCCGGATCAGCAGGACGTGCAGCCCACCCTCGCGCACGGTGAAGACGGCCAGGTCGACGGTCACGGCGAACGGCTCGAAGGCGTGCGGGTCGTACGGTGTCCCGTCGTTCTCGTTCATCGCTTCTCCGGCAGTGGGTCGGTGAGGCCCCAGTCTTCGGCGAGCAGCGCGTCGACGGCGGCCACGGCGGCCGCGAGCCGCTCCTCGTGCGGTCCGCCGAGGGTGACGAAGGGGCGCCCGGTACGGACGAGTTCCTCGCGGAAGCGTCCCGTCATCCAGGGCCGCAGGTGCTCGCCGTCGCGCAGGCCGTCGTCCTCGAAGGGCACGCCCGTGTGGTCCGTGAGCAGCCACAGGTGCTGCGCCCCGCGTGCGGCGATCCGCGCCACCTCGGCGCTGGGGCCGCCGAGGTAGCGCTCGTGCCACACCGTGGTGGCGAAGGCGTCGGTGTCGCAGAACAGCACGGGAGAGCCCGCCCCGGCCGCGGCGTCCTCGGTTTCGCACTGCCGCCGCGCGATCAGCGGGAACTCCTCGGTGCCGAAGGCGACGTCCGTCCAGTCGGCTTCCGGGCGCCGTGCGCGCAGGGCGGCCAGCTTCCGCTCGCTGTACTCCCTGCCGTACTCGGGAACGCACCGCGTCCGTTCCCACACGCCGCCGCGGGCCCGGTAGTGCTCGGTGAGCGCCCGCGCCATGGTGGTGGTCCCGGTCGACTCGGCCCCCAGGACGACCACCCGCCGGGCGAGGGCCGCCCGTACGGGCGCCTCGAGGAAGTCCCAGTGGCGGGCGGGGTCGGCGCGTACGGCGGTTCCCGAGACGGGGAAGGCCGTACGGTCCGGGTCGACGCACACCGCGTCCGCGCCGAAGCGCCGGCCGAGTTCCTCGCCGTACGCCTCCGAGGTGAAGACGGCGTCGACGGCCTCGGGGACGGCGGCCAGGAAGACCGCCATGTGCGCGTCCCACACGGCGGGATCGGTGAGGTCGACGGGGATGTCGTCCACGGCGCCGACGACCTCGGCGTCCGGGTGCGCGGCCCTCATCCACGCCACCCTGTCGGCGAGCGGCACAGACTCGACGGACGACGCGCACACGAGAACGGTGAGCCGTTCGCAGCGTTCCCGCGCGGTGCGCACGAGGTGGTGGTGTCCCGCGTGCGGCGGATAGAACTTCCCGAGCACGAGTCCGTGCTTGTAGTCCGTCATACGGCGGCCTCGGCGAGCGACTGTTCCCGGGAAGCGGCGCCGCGCCGCCAGTTGACGAGGCCGAGCACGCACAGGGCCATGAACCCGACGTACAGCAGGGCGGTCAGGTACAGCTCCTTGTACGCGTACAGGGGGACGTACACGATGTCCGCCGCGATCCACAGCCACCACGATTCGAGGCGCTTGCGGCACTGTCCGTACGTCGCCATGAGGGACAGGGCGGTCGTCAGGGCGTCCCAGAAGGGGACGGTCGAATCGGTGGCGCGGTCGAGGAGCAGCGTGAGGGACAGGGTCCCCACCGCCCCCGCCGCCAGCAGCCAGGTCCACTCGGTGCGGCTCGTGCGCCGCACCGGGAGGGACGAGGAGCCTGGTCCACCCCCGTGGGTCCAGGTCCACCAGCCGTAGGCGGCGAGGGAGATGAAGACGACCTGCAGGCCGGCGTCGGCGTACAGGCCCGCCTGGGTGAACAGGAGGACGAAGAACAGGTTGTTGGCGATGCCGATCGGCCAGTTGGCGATGTGCTGCCGGGCGACGAGCCAGACGCAGAGCGCGCCGCTGCCGAAGCCGAGCACCTCGGTCCAGCTCACCGGGGTGTCGAGGACGGTCACCAGCGGCTGCTGCAACGGTCCGAGTATGTCCGCGAGACTCACGCCCGCCTCCTTTATGGTCAAGATGACTATAAAGGGCCGGGGGTCCGCACCACAAGCGGCAAAAGGCCCCGGCCGGTTCCTGTGCGTACAGGAACCGGCCGGAGCCTCGAAGCGGGGAGAGTGCCGGTTACAGGCCGACTTCCTTCATCAGCATGCCGACCTCGGTGTTGGTGAGGCGGCGCAGCCAGCCGGACTTCTGGTCGCCCAGCGGGATCGGCCCGAAGGACGTCCGCACGAGCCGCTCGACCGGGAAGCCGGCCTCGGCCAGCATGCGGCGGACGATGTGCTTGCGGCCCTCGTGGAGGGTCACCTCGACCAGGTAGTTCTTGCCGGTGTTCTCGACGACGCGGAAGTGGTCGGCGCGGGCGTACCCGTCCTCCAGCGCGATGCCGTCCTTCAGCCGCTTGCCGAGGTCGCGCGGGAGCGGTCCCTGGATGGCGGCGAGGTAGGTCTTCTTCACGCCGTACTTGGGGTGGGTGAGACGGTGGGCCAGCTCGCCGTGGTTGGTGAGCAGGATGATGCCCTCGGTCTCGGTGTCCAGCCGGCCCACGTGGAAGAGACGCGTCTCACGGTTGTTGACGTAGTCGTTGAGATTCTGGCGGCCGTCCGGGTCGCCCATCGTGGCGACGACGCCGGCCGGCTTGTTGAGCGCGAAGAAGAGGTGCGACTGGGTGGCGACCGTCAGGCCGTCGACCTTGACCTCGTCCTTGTGCACGTCGACCCGGCGGCCCTGCTCGGTCACGATCTCGCCGTTGACCTCGACGCGGGCCTGCTCGATCAGCTCCTCGCAGGCACGCCGCGAACCCATGCCGGCGCGGGCGAGGACCTTCTGCAGGCGCTCGCCCTCCTGCTCGGCTCCCGGGAACGTCTTGGGGGTCTTCACCTGGGGCTTGCTGTGGCGCTCGCGTACGCGCTCCTCGAGCTTGGCGTCGAGCTCGCGCGGACGGGACGGGGCGCTCTGCGGGCCGCGGCGCAGCCCAGGGGTCCTGAAGCCGCCCTGCGGGGCCTTGGGGCCGCCCTTGGCGCCACCGCGCGCGGACGCGCCGCGACTGCCGGTGCCCGCGGAACCGCCGGCGCCACCGCCACCGCGCCCCGCGCCCGCACCGCCGCGCCCGGCACCCGCACCGCCGCCGGCACCACTGCCGCCGCGCCCGGCGCCCGCGCCGCTGCCGCCACGGCCGGCACCCGCGCCACCGCGCCCGGCGCCACCACGGCCCGAGCCGCCGCCCTCGCGGGCGCCGGGGGCGTCACGGCCGACGTCGTAACGGCGCTCCTCGGGACGGGGACGGTCCGGGCGGTCCGAGCGCTGCTGCCTGTCGTCGCGCCCCTTGCCCGCGCCCCGCTGGTTCCGGTCGTTGCCGCTTCCGCTGTTCCTGCCGCTGCTGCTTCGCATCAAAATTCCGTCTTGTCGTCTGCGTGTGTGTCCGAGGCGTACGGAGCGTCCGCATCGAACGACGGCACACCCTCTAGCGTCTCAGCCTCGATCGCGTCCGCCTCCGGGAGGAATGGCGCGAGCTCCGGGAGCTCGTCCAGGCCTCGCAGGCCCATCCGCTCCAGAAAGTAGTTCGTCGTCCTGTACAGGATCGCACCTGTTTCGGGTTCCGTGCCCGCCTCCCCGACCAGACCGCGCTGGAGGAGGGTCCGCATCACGCCGTCGCAGTTCACGCCCCGCACGGCCGACACCCGTGAACGGCTCACCGGCTGGCGGTACGCGACGACCGCCAGGGTCTCCAGGGCGGCCTGCGTGAGCCGGGCCTGCTGCCCGTCCAGTACGAAGCTCTCGACCGCCGCCGCATACTCGGGCCGCGTGTAGAAGCGCCACCCCCCGGCGACCAGCCTGAGCTCGAATCCGCGCCCCTGTACGGCGTACTCGTCGGCCAGCTCGCGCAGCGCGTCCGCGACGGCTCTGCGGGGCCGCTGCAGCACCTTCGCGAGGTGTTCCTCGGTGGCGGGCTCGTCGACCACCATGAGGACCGCCTCCAGGGCGGGCTTGAGGCCGAGTTCCGCGACCGCCGCGGGCTCGCTCACGATGTCTCCTCCACCACTTGATCGAATTCGTCGGTGACGACGGGCCGGGCCGTCTCTCCCCCGGTCCATCGGACCACGAGCTCCCCGAGGGCCTCCTCCTGGTCCAGGACGACGGCCTTCTCCCGGTAGAGCTCCAGCAGCGCGAGGAAGCGCGCCACGACGGTGAGGGTGTCCGAGACGTCCTCGGTCAGCGCCTGGAACGTCGCCTCCCCCATGTCCCGCAGCCGCGCGACGACCACCTCGGCCTGCTCCCGTACGGACACGAGCGGCGCGTGGATGTGGTCGACGTACACCTGCGGCTCGGCCCGGGGCTGCATGGCCTTCACGGCGAGCTTCGCGAAGCCGTCCGGGCCGATGCTGATGACGACCTCGGGCAGCAGCGCCGCGTGGTGCGGCTCCAGTCCGACGGTACGCGGGTAGCGCCGGGCCTCCGCGTCCAGCCGCTCGCCGAAGATGTCGGCGACCCGCTTGTACGCGCGGTACTGCAGGAGCCGCGCGAACAGCAGGTCGCGCGCCTCCAGCAGCGCGAGGTCCCCCTCGTCCTCCACCTCGGCGGCGGGCAGAAGGCGGGCGGCCTTCAGGTCGAGGAGCGTGGCGGCCACCACGAGGAACTCGGTGGTCTGGTCGAGGTCCCAGTCGGGCCCCATGGCGCGGATGTGCGCCATGAATTCGTCGGTGACCTTCGAGAGGGCGACCTCGGTGACGTCGAGCTTGTGCTTCGAGATGAGCTGGAGCAGCAGATCGAACGGCCCTTCGAAGTTCACCAACCGGACGGTGAACCGCCCGTCGGCCGGGACCTCGTGCCCCCGGTCCGCCGTCGCGCCGACGGCCGCGGGGAGGGAAGGGGCGGGCCTCGGGTGCGGAGACGCGGCGGGGGGCCGCTCACCGGTCCCGGCCTCGGGTGCGCCGTCAGGTTCCGACTCCGGTTCCGGCGCCGGCCCGGGGGCGCCGTGCGCGCCCTCGTCCCCGGCCGGCCGCGGCGCCCCCGGCCCGCGGCCGAGGCGGCGGCGGGGGGCGGGGGCGGAATCGTCGGGGCGCGGCATGGCGGTGGTCCAGGGTGCGGGGGAACAAGGCAGGGGCAGCAGCGCAGGCTACCCCCGGTCCGGTCAGCGCCCGCGTAGGCGCCGTACGAGGATGCTCGCGTCGCCGCGCGACTCCAGGTCCGCGAGGACGACGGCGACGGCCTCCCGCACGATCCGGCCGCGGTCGACGGCGAGCCCGTGCTCCCCGCGCAGCACCAGCCGCGCGTGCTCCAGGTCCATCAGTTCCTCGGCCGACACGTAGACCGTGATCTTCTCGTCGTGGCGCTCGCGGCCACTGGGACGGCGGTTCGCCCCGCGCCCGCCCCTGCGGCGCGGCTGGGCCCCCGCCACAGGGCCCGCAGGACGCTGCTGGGCAGCCTGCTGGGCCGCCGGCTGCCCCTCGGGGGCGCGGCGGGCCTTGGCGGCGGCAGCGGCCGTCTGGTCGCCCTCGGCGGCCCGGCTGCGATGCCCGCCGGCCTCCGCGTCGGCGGCGGCGTGCTCCGCCCCCTCGCGGCCGTCGGGCCCCCCGGCGGACGCGCTCTCGGACGGCTCGGCCGCCGCGCCGGGGTCGCTCTCCCCCGCCGGCCCCGGCACGCGGGCCTCACCGTTGACGGGCGGGCGCCGGGGGGACGACGACTGCAGCGCCATTCCCCCGGTCGTGCGGAACAGTTCGTCGGCCCCCGGCAGACTCACTCGGCGTGACACCGGGCGAGCACCTCCCTGGCGAGCTGGCGATAAGCGGCCGCACCGACCGAGTTGGAGGCGTACGTCGTGATCGGCTCACCCGCGACCGTGGTCTCCGGGAAGCGCACGGTACGCCCGATCACCGTGTGGTAGACGTGCTCGTCGAAGGCCTCGACGACCCTCGCGAGCACCTCACGGCTGTGCACCGTGCGGGAGTCGTACATCGTGGCGAGGATGCCGTCGAGCTCCAGGTCGGGGTTGAGCCGCTCCTGGACCTTCTCGATCGTCTCGGTCAGCAGGGCCACGCCGCGCAGCGCGAAGAACTCGCACTCCAGCGGCACGATCACCTTGTGAGCCGCCGTCAGGGCGTTCACGGTGAGCAGGCCGAGCGACGGCTGACAGTCGATCACGATGTAGTCGTAGTCGGCCATCAGCGGCTTGAGCGCCCGCTGAAGTGTCGACTCGCGCGCGACCTCGCTGACGAGTTGGACCTCGGCGGCCGACAAGTCGATATTGCTCGGAAGCAGGTCCATGTTGGGGACCGCGGTCTTCAGGAGGACCTCGTCGGCCGACATGCCCCGCTCCATGAGCAGGTTGTAGACCGTCAGGTCGAGCTCCATCGGGTTCACGCCGAGACCGACCGACAGGGCTCCCTGCGGGTCGAAGTCGACGAGCAGGACCCGTCGGCCGTACTCCGCGAGAGCGGCACCCAGGTTGATGGTCGACGTCGTCTTGCCGACGCCGCCCTTCTGGTTGCACATGGCGATGATCTTCGCGGGGCCGTGATCGGTCAGCGGGCCCGGGATAGGGAAGTACGGCAGCGGCCGCCCGGTGGGGCCGATCCGCTCGCGGCGCTGGCGGGCAGCGTCCGGGGCGAGGGTGGCCGCGTACTCGGGGTCGGGCTCGTACTCGGCATCGGGATCGTAGAAGTGCCCCTCGGGCACCTCGTCGAAGTCGGCGAAACGGGTGGTGGACTTGTCCCCACTCTGGTCGCCGGCCATGGCGTTCACGTGTAGGCCGTCCATGCTCTGGTGGGCTGTCGTCATGTGCTGATGGGTGGCGAAGGTGCGGACAGCGACGGAGCCGACAGCCTGGAGCCCCGATGGGCCCTGGCCCCGTGCAGGCATTCCTGGTTGACCACCCCCGGGAGTAAATGTCGACTCATTCACAAGTCGTCTTACCTCCTTGGAAGTGACCAGGAAACTTATCGATAGGTCAGCGTGGCACCATGCCGACGGTTGGCGACTCTATGGCGTGTCACCGGTCCGCAGCAACACAATCGGCCGGACGCGGCCCGATGTGTCGGCAATGGAACACCCCTGTGTCAAGGGTGCGCGGGTGCGAAAGAGAGGCACCGACCGCGCGTTTCGCGGGGTCGCGAAACGGTTAAAGTGTTACGTTCGCGGCGAGTTGAGCTCGTCCGTCGAAGCGGCCGCAAACGCGACCGGCCGGACCTTGCTCACAAGGTCCGGCCGGTTGCGTGAGGTTGACGACTTTCGTTGACGCGTCAGCCGAGAAGCGTGCCCAGCTCCACGTGCGGCAGCGCGTGGGCCTCGGCGACCTCGCGGTAAACGACCTGGCCGTCATGGGTGTTGAGGCCCTTGGCGAGCGCGGCGTCGCGGCGCAGCGCCTCGACCCAGCCGCGGTTCGCGAGCTCGACGATGTACGGCAGCGTGGCGTTCGTCAGCGCGTACGTCGAGGTGTTCGGGACGGCGCCCGGCATGTTCGCGACGCAGTAGAAGACCGAATTGTGAACATTGAACGTCGGCTCGGCGTGCGTCGTGGCGTGCGAGTCCTCGAAGCAGCCGCCCTGGTCGATCGCAATGTCGACAAGAACACTTCCGGGCTTCATCTTGGCGACGAGCTCGTTGGTCACGAGCTTCGGGGCCTTGGCGCCGGGGATCAGGACCGCGCCGATGACGAGGTCGGCCTCGACGACGGCCTTCTCCAGCTCGAAGGCGTTGGAGACGATCGTCTTGACCTTGGTGCCGAAGACCTTGTCGGCCTCGCGCAGCTTGTTGATGTCACGGTCGAGCAGGGTCACATGGAAGCCCATGCCGACGGCGATCTGCGTGGCGTTCCAACCGGAGACGCCACCGCCGATGACGACGGCCTCGCCGGCCGCCGTGCCCGGGACGCCGCCCGGGAGCACACCGCGGCCGCCGACCGAGCGCATCAGGTGGTACGCGCCGACCTGCGGGGCCAGCCGGCCCGCGACCTCGGACATCGGGGCGAGCAGCGGCAGGGCGCGGTTCGCGGTCTCTACCGTCTCGTAGGCGATCGCCGTGGTACCGGACGCCAGGAGGGCGTCCGTGCACTCACGGGAGGCGGCGAGGTGGAGGTAGGTGAAGAGGGTCTGGTCCTTGCGGAGGCGGTGGTACTCCTCCGCGATGGGCTCCTTGACCTTCAGCAGCAGGTCGGCGGTGGCCCAGACCTCATCGGCGGTCGCCAGGATCTGCGCACCGGCGGCGACGTACTCACCGTCCGTGATCGAAGATCCGACGCCGGCGTTCTGCTCGACGAAGACCTGGTGGCCGTGGCGCACCAGCTCGTGCACGCCTGCGGGGGTGATGGCCACCCGGAACTCGTTGTTCTTGACCTCGCGGGGGATGCCGACCTTCACGTCGATCACGGTCCTTGGCTCAGGGGGAATAAATGGGTCATTGCCATACATACCCAGGTACACACGGCACACCCGGGCAACACCGCAGCATGACGCGGCAGAGCCAGTCTAATGAAGGATTTCCCGCTGTCTAGCCTTACAAAGCATCAATCTCCAGCGGAACCACTGCGGATTTCGTAGGTATAACCCTCTTCTCTCAGCAGTCTTTCCGCAGCGCTCCTGTGCAGCCGGGCCGCCGCCGGGTCGCCCAGCCGGTCGAGGGTGTCCGCGAGCCTCAACTCCAGTGCGGCCTGAAGCCGTACGTCCTCGGCCCGCCGCGCCCACTCCACCGCCTCGCGGCAGGTGCGCAGCGATTCCTCGGGCCGCCCCGCGTACTCCTGCACCCGCGCCACTTCGCTCAACGCCCGGGCGTGGCCCGGCAGATCACCCACCCTGCGGTGTCCGGCGGCCGAGGCCCGCCAGTTGCGCAGCGCCTCGCCGTAACGGCCCGCGTAGGTGTGCACCGCCCCGAGTCGCCCGTACAGCCGGGCCGCGTCCGCGCGTTCCCCTCGCGTCAGCCGCTGTTCCAGGGCGCGGCCGTACCAGTCGGAGGCGCGCTGCCAGTCCCCCAGTTCCTGATAGGTGCCGCCTACGGATTCCATCGCCCGGCCCGTCGCGTAGGGGTCGCCCGCCGCCCGGCCGGCGTCCAGCGCCGCCCGGTAGCGCGTCAGCGCCTCCTGCGTACGCCCGGTCCGCGCGTCCAGATCCGCCAGATTCAGCAGCGCGGCGGCCTTCTCCCGGTGCAGCCCGCACCGCTCCGCCACGTCCAGCACGAGCCGGTGCAGCCCGTACAGCTCGGGAGCCGCGGCCTCGGTGCCCCGGTGCGCCGCGAGCGCCCGTACCAGCGCGGCCACCAGGCGCCTCGCCAGGGTGTCGAGCTCACCGTCCTCGACCGCCATCCGGGCCGCGGCGAGCAGGGCGGGCTGCCGGACCCGGAGCCATGCGGCGGCGGCCGGGACGTTGGGGAAGCGGAGCGCGCGCGGGAGCCCCGCCAGCTTCTTGCGGGCCGGTGAGCCGTCGGGCTCCGTGATCGCCCGGCAGGAGTGGAGCCGGCGCACGGTCCGCTCCAGCATCCTGGCCCGGGCCAGCTGTACCTCTGCGGGCCGGTCCCGGTCCTCCATCAGCGCCTTCATCATGGGCGCGAGGCAGCCGGGCACCTCGTACTGCCGGTCGTCCACGCGGCGCAGCAGGCCGAACGCGGCGAAGTCGTCGAGTGCCGTCTGCGCCCCGGAGACGGAGCAGCCCGCCAGCGCGGACGCGATGTGGGCGTCCACGACGCCGGCCGGCGCGAGGGCGAGCAGCCGCAGCATCCGGGCCGTGGGCTGCGGCAGCGACTCGTACACGAACCGGAACGTGCGGGCGAGCGGGCGGCCCCCGGTGGGCTGGCCCGGGTCGACGGGCATGTCGTGCAGCCGCTTGGTCACATCGGCGACCGACGCCTTGGGGCTGGCGGCAAGCCAGCCGCCGATCAGGGTGAGCGCGGCGGGCTGTCCCCCGCACTCCTCGGCGAGCGATTCGGCGGCCGTCGGATCGACGGTGATCCGCACGGCGCCCGTGTAGCGGCCGAGCAGCTCGACGGCGGATCCGGTGTCCAGGCCGCCGATGGTGCAGGGCCGCACGCCGGGGATGCCGGTGAGCGGACCCCGGGCGGTGGCCACGACCAGGCAGCCGGGGTTGTCGGGCAGCAGCGGGTCGACCTGCTCGGCGTCGGCGGCGTCGTCGAGGACCAGCAGGACGCGGCGTGCGGCGAGCGCCTCGCGGACCAGCTCGGACAGCTCGTCGTCACCGGCCCCCGGCGGCACCGGGACGTCGAGCTCGTCGAGCAGCGCCCGGGCGGTGCGCTCGGTGGGCACGCGCTCGCCGCCAGGCTCGGTCAACCGGGCGCGGAGCGTGCCGTCGGGGTAGTCGCCGGCGAGACGCGCGGCGAGTTCGGCGGCCAGGGCGGTGCGGCCGGAGCCGGGGCGGCCGGCGATCAGCAGGACGCGCGCCCTCGGCGCCTTGCGGCCCGCGAGGGTGTCGAGCCCGGCCCGTTCGATGTCGTCCCGCAGCTCCTTCAGCTCGCGCGCTCTGCCGAAGAACTCGCCCGTAGTCCGCCCTGCCGGGGAACCCGCCGCCACGCCGCTGGTGTCCACCGCCTGATCCGTCACGGGCCACGCTCCCGTCCGCCTGCGCACAAGCCCGCCGCGACTGCGGTCGGGAACTTCGAGCGTAGTTCACGCTCTGCTACGAACCGTGCGGAGCGCGGCGGGTGGATCACCCGATCGGATCAGCGGATTTTCAGATGACCGTCACCCGTGGAGGGGGCTGTCACGCCTCGAACGGACGCGCGGGCCAGGGCGCGTCGGCGGGCCGCAGCGCCTCGACGCCGTCACCCGCGAGCGCGGCGGCCAGCGCCAGTGCGCCGACGGCCAGGCAGGTGTTGTGCAGTTCACCGGCGAGCACACCGCGCACGAGGTCCTGGAGAGGGACCCGGGCGAGTTCCATGTCCGCCTCCTCCTCCTCGACCTCGAAGCGCTCGCCCTCGACGTCCGAGAGGTCGCGGGCGAAGAAGATCCGTACGGCCTCGTCGCAGCCTCCCGGCGTCGGGTAGACGTCGGTCAGCACGTGCCACTCCTCGGCCTTGACGTGCGCCTCTTCGTACAGCTCGCGCTGGGCGGCGTTCAGCGGGTTCTCGCCGGGCACGTCGAGCAGCCCGGCCGGGATCTCCCAGAGCCGCTGGCGTACGGGGTGGCGGTACTGGCGGATGACCAGGACGCGGTCGTTCTCGTCGAGGGCCAGGACCGCCACGGAACCGGGGTGCACCTGGTAGTCGCGGCGTACCACGCTGCCGTCGGGCATGACCACGTCGTCGGTGCGGACACTCGTCTTGTTGCCCTTGAAGGGAACCGCGGTCGCGGTGACCTGCCACTCCTCGGGGGTGTCCTTGATGGCCATGAAAGCGTCCTCCCAAAGCAGAAAGCAGAAAACCGGGGTACCGGCCCAAAAGGCCCGTACCCCGGCAACCGTATCTCCTGCGACTACTCGCCGGCCGTGCCGGTCCTGAGCGCCGCCTGCTGCCGTTCGACCGCGGCCTTCACCAGGCCCGCGAAGAGCGGGTGGGGGCGGGTCGGGCGGGAGCGGAGCTCGGGGTGGGCCTGGGTGGCGACCAGGTAGGGGTGGACCTCGCGCGGGTACTCGACGTACTCGACGAGCTTGTTGTCGGGCGAGGTGCCGGAGAAGACGATGCCCGTCTTCTTCTCCAGCTCCGCGCGGTAGGCGTTGTTCACCTCGTAGCGGTGGCGGTGGCGCTCGTCGACGTAGGGCTGGTCGCCGTAGACCTCGCGCACGATCGAGCCCTCGGCGAGCTTGGCCGGGTAGAGGCCCAGGCGCATGGTGCCGCCCAGGTCGCCCGCCCCCTCGACGTACGCGAGCTGCTCCTCCATGGTGGAGATCACCGGGTGGGCGGTCGCCGCGTCGAACTCGGTCGAGTTGGCGTCCTCGATGCCCGCGAGGTTGCGCGCGGCCTCGACGACGATGCACTGCAGGCCCAGGCACAGACCGAGCAGCGGGATCTTGTTCTCGCGGGCGTACTGGATGGCGCCGACCTTGCCGTTGACGCCGCGCTCGCCGAAACCGCCCGGGATGACGATCGCGTCGACGTCGCCGAGCTGCTTCGTGGCGCCCGCCTGCGTCCGGCAGTCGTCGGAGGTGACCCACTTGACCTTGACGCGCGCCTTGTTGGCGAACCCGCCGGCGCGCATGGCCTCGGTCACCGACAGGTAGGCGTCGGGCAGGTCGATGTACTTGCCGACGAGCGCGACCGTGACCTCGTGGTCGGGGTTGTGGACGCGGTCCAGCAGGTCCTCCCACTGGGTCCAGTTCACATCGCGGAACGGCAGGTCCAGCTTGCGGACGACGTACGCGTCCAGGCCCTCGGTGTGCAGCACCTTCGGGATGTCGTAGATCGACTTGGCGTCGATCGCGGCGACCACCGCGGCCTCGTCGACGTCGCACATCAGCGAAATCTTGCGCTTGATCGACAGCGGCACCTCACGGTCCGCGCGCAGCACGATGGCGTCGGGCTGGATACCGATGTTGCGCAGCGCGGCGACCGAGTGCTGCGTCGGCTTGGTCTTCAGCTCACCGGACGGGCCGATGTAGGGGAGCAGCGAGATGTGCACGACGAAGACGTTGTCGCGGCCGACCTCGTGACGAACCTGGCGCACGGTCTCCAGGAACGGCAGCGACTCGATGTCACCGACCGTGCCGCCGACCTCGGTGATGACCACGTCGACGTCGTCACCCGCCATGCGCCGGATGCGGTGCTTGATCTCGTTGGTGATGTGCGGGATGACCTGCACCGTGTCGCCGAGGTACTCGCCGCGCCGCTCCTTGGCGATGACCTGCGAGTAGACCTGGCCCGTGGTGACGTTGGCCGAACCGTCGAGGTCGACGTCCAGGAAGCGCTCGTAGTGGCCGATGTCCAGGTCGGTCTCGGCGCCGTCGTTGGTGACGAACACCTCGCCGTGCTGGAAGGGGTTCATCGTGCCGGGGTCGACGTTCAGGTACGGGTCGAGCTTCTGCATCGTGACCCGCAGGCCCCGCGCCTTGAGCAGCGCACCCAGGCTGGAGGCCGTCAGGCCCTTACCGAGGGAGGAGGCGACACCCCCGGTGACGAAGATGTGCTTGGTCGTCATGGATTTGGGCGGCATCGCCAAGAGGGGGCTCCCGTGGTCGCGTAGTGAGGTGCGTACCGGCCGCCGGCCCGGAATCCGGGTGGTGCCGTCGCTGCGGTTTCGGGGCGCCTGATCGTCACAGACTGGCCACCGGTCCACGGGGTACCAGCCTATCAGCGACGGGACGAGGCCGCTTCCGGCCGCGCCGCGTCTCCTGCCGCACGGGAAGCCCTCCGTCATCTGCCGCCGCCGACCCGCACCCAACTCACTCGTAGCTCACCCGTTCGGCAGACTCGTGTTGCCGGTACCGTCGCGCAGAGCACTTGGCTGCGACGTATCCTGCTCGGATACATCGCTGCGAGCCGGCCGGCGAAGGCACCATCCCCGCCCGCTCCCGGGACCAAGAGCTCGTCGGAAATCCCCTGACCGCAAGTGCCCCAATGGGGCGAACGTGGCCGTTCGACTGGAGATTGCAACGTGGCCGGGCGCATCGAGGACTACGCACTTATCGGAGACATGCAGACAGCGGCGCTGGTCTGCAGGGACGGCACGATCGACTGGCTGTGCCTCCCCCGCTTCGACTCACACGCCATTTTCGCCGGGCTGCTCGGCACCGAGGAACACGGTTTCTGGCGGATCGGGCCCGCTCACGCGGCCGACGCGGGCCCCCCGGCCGCCGCCCGCCGCCGTTACCGCGGTGACTCGCTGATCCTCGAATCCGAGTGGGACACCGACCGCGGCACGGTCAGGGTGACCGATTTCATGCCGCCTCGCGACGGCGCGCCCCAGGTGATCCGGATCGTCGAGGGCGTCAGCGGCCGCGTGCGGATGCGCTCCGCGCTGCGGATGCGTTTCAGTTACGGGCGCGTGGTGCCCTGGGTCCACAAGGTCGACACGCGCACGGTCGCCGTCGCCGGGCCCGACTCGGTCTGGCTGGACGCCGACACCGAGACGTACGGCAAGGACCTGACGACGTACTCCGACTTCACCGTCGCGCCCGGTGACCGGATCGCCTTCACCATCAGCTGGCAGCCCTCGCACAAGGCGGAGCCCCCGCTGCCGGAGCCCGAGGCCTCGCTGGAGGCGACCGCGGAGTTCTGGAGCGACTGGGTCGAGCAGTGCACGTACCACGGGCCCTACCGCGAGCCCGTGATCCGCTCGCTGATCACCCTGAAGGCGCTGACGTACGCCCCGACGGGCGGCATCGTCGCCGCGCCGACGACGTCGCTGCCGGAGGAGATCGGCGGTGTGCGCAACTGGGACTACCGCTACACCTGGCTGCGCGACGCGGCGATCACCCTGTCGTCGCTGCTGCGCACGGGCTACCGGGAAGAGGCACGCGCCTGGCGCGAGTGGCTGCTGCGGGCGGTCGCGGGCGACCCGGAGAACCTCCAGATCATGTACGGCATCGCGGGCGAGCGCGAGCTGGGCGAGGCGGAGCTGGACTGGCTGCCCGGCTACGAGAACTCGACGCCCGTACGGGTCGGGAACGGCGCCGCGCACCAGTTGCAGCTCGACGTGTACGGCGAGGTCACCGAGGCACTGCACCTGGCCCACATGACCGGCCTGACGCGCAACGACTACGCCTCGCTGCTCCAGCTCAAGCTGATCCGCTACCTGGAGGACCACTGGGACCAGCCCGACGAGGGCATCTGGGAGGTGCGCGGCCCCCGCCGCCACTTCGTGCACTCCAAGGTGATGGCGTGGGTCGCCGTCGACCGGACGATCAAGCTGATCGAGATGGGCGACGCGGACGGCCCGGTGGAGAAGTGGCGCGAGCTGCGCGACGAGATCCACCGCGCGGTGTGCGAGAAGGGCTACGACCCGGAGCGCAACACCTTCACGCAGTCGTACGGGTCCAAGGAGCTGGACGCCTCCCTGCTCCTCATCCCGCAGGTGGGGTTCCTGCCGCCCGACGACAAGCGGGTCATCGGCACGATCGAGGCGATCCAGCGCGAGCTGTCCACGGAGGACGGTTTCGTCCTGCGCTACCCGACCGCGGGTGACCACGCGGGCCTGGACGGTCTGGAGGGCGACGAGGGCGCGTTCCTCGCGTGCTCGTTCTGGCTCGCCGACGACCTGGCGATGATCGGGCGGGTCGACGAGGCGCGCAAGCTCTTCGAGAAGCTGCTGGGGCTGCGGAACGACCTGGGGCTGCTCGCCGAGGAGTGGGACTCCCGGCTGCAGCGCCAGGTCGGGAACTTCCCGCAGGCCTTCAGCCACGTGCCGCTGATCGACACGGCACTGCGGCTGACGGCGAGCGGTGCGTACGGCGGCTGACTAGAGCAGCTTGCCGATCACCTGGCGGGCGGCGCGTTCCCCTTCGGTCGCGCCGCCCTCCATGAAGCCCTGGAAGTCGTAGCTGCAGTGCTCACCGCCGATGTGGATGTTCCCCTGCGGGGTGCCTTCGTAGCCGGCGTACCGGTGCAGGTAGCCGACGGGCCAGTAGGAGTACGCGCCCAGGGCGTACGGGTTGCGGTGCCAGGCGGACAGCTGCGCCTTCCCGGTCCACGTTTTCGACGTTCCCGGGAAGAACGCGTCCACTTCCCGGGAACGGCGCGCGGCCAGGTCCCGTACGTACGGGTCCGTCTCGGTGGCGAAGGGCGTGGCCGGGGTCAGCGCCCTGGCGAGCCTGCCGCTGCCGTACTGGATGAGGATGCCGCCGCTCCCCGGCTGCACCTTGGTGGTGTCCCAGGTCTGCTGAACGTCGCTGTCGGTGAAGCAGTCGCCCGCCGACACCCCGGGCCAGGGGCCCTCACCGCGCCACGGGCGAGCCGAGAACTGCATGTTGAGCTTGGTGCAGTCGCCCATGCGGGCATCGCGCAGCAGGTTCCTCATGAGGGGGTCGAACCCGGCGGCCGACAGGTCGAGGCGCTGGAGAACGGGCAGCGGCACGCACAGGATCGTGTGGTCCACGGTGACGGTCGTGACCGTTCCCGCGTCGGTGAAGGCAAGGGTCTGGGTGCCATTGGCGTTGGCCCTTACCGCTGTGAGCTGTTTGCCCATCCGGATCGTGCCCGCGGGCAGTGACGCGGCGATGGCCCGCGGGAGCTGATCGTTGCCGCCGACGACGTGGTACCGCTCGTTGGACAGGCCCCAGACGTTGAAGCGTCCGGGGTTCGGCTGGTAGCCCATCAGCAGGACCAGGGCCAGGGCGGACTGCTCGGTCGTCTCGACCCCGTACTCGACGTTGTAGGCGACGTCGATGAAGGCGCCGAGCGACGAGGTGTGCCCGCCGGGCACCCGGGAGTCGATCCATTCACGGATCGACATGTCGTCCAGAGCCGTGCCGGCCGGCGTGCTCCGGTTCCACCGCACCTCCCCCGCCTCCTGGAGGTCGCGGTGGAGGGCCTGGAAGACGGCCTTGAAGTCCTCATCGGCCTGCTCGCGCGGGTAGTACGCCCCGTTGAACCAGAGCACCTCCTCGGCGCCGTTGGGGCCGCCGCCCAGGAAGTCCTCCGTCGGCAGCCCGAAGCGGCGGCACAGCTCGAGGATCTTCTTGTGGCTGGTGTCGATCAGCTCGCCGCCGATCTCGGAGATCTGCCCGTGGGCCCAGTGGCTCCGCTGGGTCCACATGCGGCCGCCGACCCGGTCCGGGTTGGCCTCGTAGAGCGCGCAGCCGAGGCCGGCGTCCTTGAGGGTCAGCGCGGCGGTGAGGCCGGCTATGCCCGCGCCGACCACGGCGATTCTGGGCGCCGCCGCTCCCTGGACCGCCGCCACGGGGGCGGCCTGTGCGGTGAGAGCCGGGCCGGCCAGCGCGGTGCCGAGCCCGAGGGCGGCGGCGCGACCGAGCAGTTCGCGACGGCTGGAGCCGCGGACCTCGGCGGCGGGCATACGCAGTCTCCGGGCGGCGGCGTGCTCCGCGGCGAGCCGGCGCAGGGCGTGCATCAGGTGCGTTCGGGACATGGAGGGCTCCTCAGACGGTCGCGGCTGGCTGACTGGTCGGGCTGTCGTCGGTGCGCTCGGCCGCGTCCTCGAGGACGATCCGGCCGATGATCTCGTAGCGGTCGGGCTGCTTGGCCTTGAGGTGGAAGCCGAGTCCGAGACCGCCGAAGAACACCAGGCCGACGATCCAGGGGATCAGCTCGAAGAAGAGGGAGTCGGCGGCGAGTCCGGCCGCGGTCTCCATGTTGATGACGAGCAGGACGACGACGGCGATCATGCCGATGCCGCCGAGGAGCGGAGCGGTGAACGTCCTGAACCAGTGCCGGTCCTCCGGGTGGTTCCTGCGGAAGTAGCCGATCACCGCGAAGGAGCAGAGCGTCTGGACGATGAGGATCGCCATCGTGCCGAGGATCGCCAGCAGCGTGTAGAGGTGGATGTACGGGTCCTCGCCGGCCAGCCAGAAGGCGGCGACGAGCGCGGTGGCGATGCCGGTCTGGACGTACGACGCGATGTACGGCGACCCGTGCGAGCGGTGCGTGCGTCCGAGGGCCGGGTGCAGGAAGCCCTCGCGGCCGATCGCGTACAGGTAGCGCGACGCGCACTGGTGGAAGGCCATGCCGCAGGCGAACGAACCGGTGAGCAGCAGCCACTGGAACACGTCCACGGCCCACGCGCCGATGAACGTCTCCGTCGGGTCGAAGAAGAGATCGAGCGGCGACGCGGAGGAGGAGACCTTGACCGAGCCGGCGAGGCCGTTGCCCGCGATCGTCATCCAGGAGACGTAGATGTAGAACAGGCCCACACCGACCACCGAGACGAGGGTCGCGCGCGGTATGACGCGCTTCGGGTCGCGCGACTCCTCGCCGTACATCGCGGTCGACTCGAAGCCGACCCACGACCAGAAGGCGAAGAAGAGACCGAGTCCTGCGGAGGTGCCGGTGAAGGCGTTGACCGGGTTGACGGGTTCGAGCGGGATGCCGTCGGGGCCGCCGCCGGCAAGCAGGACGGCGGTGGCGACGGCGAAGAGGACGGCGATCTCGGCGACGAGCATGACGCCGAGGGCCTTGGCGGTGATGTTGATGTCGAAGTACGCGAGGACGCCCGTCACGGCGAGCATGCCCACGGCGTACACGATCCAGGGGATGTCGACCCCGAGCTGGTCGGCGACCGTCGTCTGGCCGAAGTAGGCGAAGATGCCGACGATCGACGCCTCGAAGACGATGTACGCGAGGACGGCGAGCATCCCGCACGCCATGCCGGCGATGCGGCCGAGACCGTGCGAGATGTATCCGTAGAACGCGCCCGCCGCGGTGATGCGCTTCGCCATGGCGACGTACCCGACCGAGAACACGGTCAGGACGAGGGTGGCGAAGAGGTAGCCGGCGGGGGCGCCCGTTCCATTGCCGAAGCCCACGGCGATAGGGAGATTTCCGGTCATCGCGGTGATCGGCGCCGCGGTGGCGACCGCCATGAACACCACACCGACCAGTCCGACGGAATTCGCCTTGAGCCGCTGGACCTCACGTGCGGGTTTGTCAGACATGCCGCGCCCTCTCTCTTGTACGGGGGCGACAGTCTTGGGCCGAGTGACGCAGACCACAATCGACACGCGGTCGCGCAAATGCGCTGCGGGGGCGACGAGTTGTCGGGCCGCCGGGCCGCGGGATCTGTCCCGTAACCGCGGGGTGATGTTCCTGGAACGGACACGCGGGTAGCGTCCACCGAATGCGGTGCCTTCCTGGGGCACGGCGGGAACACGTCACGAGGTACATCGCAGTGGACACACAAGGCGGCATCACCGTTCAGCGGGCGCTGGAGCTGCCGGGGCTCCGCGGCGGACTGCCCGAGGTCGTCGCCGGCGCAGAACGGCTGAACCGCACCGTGCGCTGGGTGCACGCCGGCGAGGTGCCGAACATCGCCTCGCTGCTCAAGGGCGGCGAGCTCCTCCTGACGACCGGCCTCGGCCTCGGTACGCGCCCCGCCGAGCAGCGCGCGTTCGTACGCCGCCTCGCGGACCGGGGCATCGCCGCCCTGGTCGTCGAGCTGGGCCCGCGGTTCAGCCGGCTGCCCGCGACGATCGTGGAGACCGCGCGGACGGCCGGGCTGCCGCTCGTCCAGCTGCACCGGGAGGTGCCGTTCGTCTCGGTGACCGAGGAGGTCCACACCGAGATCGTCAACGGCCACTACACCCTGCTGCGGCGTGCCGAGGAGGTCCACCGGCGCTGTACGGAGGCGCTCCTGGGCGGCGGCGGGATCCCGCAGGTCCTCGGCATCCTGGCGGACTTCACCGCGAACCCGGTCTTCCTGGAGACGGCGGACGGACAGCTCCTGTACGCGGCCGGGCCCGGGGCGGGCGACGCGTGCGCCGACCCCCTCCAGGTGTGGGAGGGCCTGCGCGGTCAGCGGGAGGCGCGGGAGTCGGGACCGCCCGCGAACGGCGTGCTGGTGGACGTGCCGGGCGGCGGCCACGGCGCGGGGGCGGTCAGGGCCAGGATCGCGCTCCTCGCGGTGTCCTCGCCCCTGCTGCCCGTCCACCGGATCGCGGCGGAGCGGGCGGCCGGGATCCTCGCCGTCGTGTTGATGCAGGCGCGTCAGGAGGAGGAGCTGGCCGCGCGCGGGCGCGGCGACTTCCTCACGGACCTCGCCGAGGGCCGCATCGCCGCCGAGGACGCGCCCGCCCAGGCCCGGGTGCTCGGCTTCAAGCCGGGCGAGGGCCCGCTGCTGCCCGTGGTGATGCGGCTCGCGGCCGAGCTGGCCCCGGCGGGCAACTGGGCGGTGCTGGCTCGCGCCGTCCTGGAGGAGCTGTCCGCGGTCGGCGTGCCGGTCCTGCTGGGCGTACGCCCCGTGGAGGGCCGCGTACCCCTCCTGCTGGGGTTGCGCTCCGAGTCGGAACGCACGGCGGTCGCCGACCGCGTGGCTGCGGCGCTGCGCGCCGGGGTGGAACGCGCCGGTCTGGAACGCGCGGGCGCACACCCTCCCGTCGTGGTCGTCGGCGTGGCGGGCAGCTGGACGGCGGCGTCGGCGGGCCTGCGCCACGCGGCGGAGACGGCGACGGCCGCCCAGGGGCTGTCCGACCGCCCCTGGTACGACGCCCGGCGTCTGGACATCGACCTGCTGCTGTGGCGCCTGCGGGAGCACCCGGACCTGGCGGCCTTCGTCGACCGGGCGATCGGACCCCTGCGGGACCACGACCGCACGTCCCGCCCGCCCCTGCTGCCCACCCTCCAGACGTATCTGGCGCACGCGGGCCGCAAGGCGGAGACGGCCCGTGAGCTGCACTTGAACCGGCAGACCCTCTACAACCGCCTGGCGCGCATCTCCGAGCTCCTCGGCACGGACCTGGACGACCCGCAGACGGTCCTGGCGCTCAGCCTGGCCCTGCGCGCCCGCCGCCACATCACCTAGGCCGGGCCCGCGCGCCTGTCCGCGGCCTCGGCGTCGGCAAAACCCGCGACGGGCCTCCCTGGCCACCCGGGCCACCCGGGCCGCCGGGTCGGGAGTCAGCCGGACCGGGCCGCCGGGTCGGGATTCAGCCGGTCAGCTCGTCGTACACGGCCAGCACCTGCGCCACGGTCTCGTCCTCGGTCGGCCAGGTCGCCGCCTGCGCCCTGCCCGCCTCGGCGAGCCGCAGCCGTCGCGCCGGGTCGTCCAGCAGTCGTACGACGGTGTCCGCGAGGGCCCGGCTGTCGCCGTACGCAACCAGTTCGGCCGCGTCGCCCACGAGCTCGGGCACCCCGCCCACCGCCGTGGCGACCAGCGGGATCCCTGCCCGCAGCGCCTCCTGCGCCAGCACGGACCGCCCCTCCCAGCGGCTGGCGAGCACGGCGACGTCGGCGGCGGCGAGGAGCTCCCCGACGTCGTCCCGCCGCCCGATGAGCTGCACCGGCAGCGACTCCGCCTCGATACGCCGCTGGAGTGCGCCCCGCTCACCGCCCTCGCCGGCCACCACCAGCAGCGGTGCGGGGTCCATGTCCCGCCAGACGCGCGCCGCGTCCAGCAGGGCGTCGTATCCCCGGTTGCGCTCGAGGCTGCCGACCGCCATCACCAGCGGCCGGTCGACGGCCCCGAGGTCCGCCCGCGCCTTGCTCTCGCCGGCGCCCTCGGGCGGCCGCGGCGCGGGCACGCTGACGGGCGCGAGCCGCGCGTCGCGCGCGCCGCGGCTGCGGGCCCGGTCCACGAGGTCGGACGACGTGCCCAGCACCACGGCAGCCGCCCTGGCCGCCCTGCGCTCCAGCAGCCGCACGAGATGGCCGCGCGGACCCTCGTCGTCCGCCCGGGTGTGCCAGGTGACGACCAGCGGGACGCGCCGTCCCCGCAGCGCGAGCGCGCTGCGGACAGCGGCGTGCAGCCCGTGGGCGTGCACGAGGTCCGCCCCGGCGCAGGCCGCGCGCAGCGCCGCCACGGCGGCGGGATCGCTGCGGCGCGGCACGGCGGCGAACCCCGCCCCGGAACCGCCGAAGTCGTACGCGTCCCGCACCGCGGCGGGGGCGCAGACGGCCACCCGCAGACCACGCGCGACGAGCCCGGCGGCCAGTGATCTGACGTGCGCGGTGCTGCCCGCGCTGCCGCCGCCGAGCACGTGGACGACGCTCAGCGGCGACCGACCGTACGGCGGGACCGGGGTGCTGCTCACGTCGCGGAGCTCCTGAGTCGGCGTCGAACGGGCGTAGTGCGTCGCCCAGGATGCCAGCCCGTACGCGCGTTCCGGCACCGCGAAAGGGTCTCATCCCTGCTGGCACCTGACCGGCATCACCCACACGGGTGACCGGCGAGCCCGGGCACACCCGTGCGGGTGAACCGGGCAGGCCGGCCGGCGACCGGACCGTGACCCGGGCGGCGTTACGCGTCCCCGCCCGCGGCAACGCGAGCCCTGCCCCGAGCGGCCTTACACGTCCCCGCGCGCGGCGGCCAGCAACTCCTCCGCGTGCGCCCGGGCGCTCTGCGAGTCCTCCTGTCCCGCCAGCATCCGCGACAGCTCCCGGACCCGGTCCTCGCCCTCCAGGACGGTGACTCCGCTCCTGGTGACCGACCCGTCGTGGGTCTTCTCGACCAGTAGCTGCCGGTCGGCGAAGGCCGCGACCTGCGGCAGGTGCGTCACGACGACGACCTGCGCCGACTTCGCGAGCTTCGCCAGCCGCCGGCCGACCTCGACCGCCGCCTTGCCGCCCACGCCCGCGTCGACCTCGTCGAAGAGATACGTCGGCACCGGATCGGACCCGGCGAAGACCACCTCCACCGCGAGCATCACCCGGGAAAGTTCACCGCCGGAGGCGCCCTTGGCGATCGGCCGGGGCTGCGCGCCGGGGTGCGGCGCGAGCAGCAGCTCCACCTCGTCGGCCCCGGACGCCCCGTAGGCCACCGGACGCCCGCCGACCTCGATCCCCTCGGGGTCCTCGGTCTGCCGTACGTCGATCGTGACCCGGGCGTGCGGCATGGCGAGCGAGGCCAGTTCCTCGGTGACCGCGTCGGCGAACCGCGCCGCCGCCTCGGTACGGGCGTCGGTGAGGGCCTGCGCCAGGCCCGCGAGTTCGTCCCGCAGCCCGTCCCGCTCAGCCGTCAGCTCGCCGATCCGGTCGTCGTCGCCCTCCAGCTCCGTCAGCCGGGCGACCCCGTCCTGCGCCCACGCGAGCACCGCTGCGACGTCCTCGCCGTACTTGCGCGTGAGCTGGGTGAGCGCCGCCCTGCGGTCCTCCACCGCGGACAGCCGCAGCGGGTCGGCGTCGAGGTTGTCGGCGTACCCGGCCAGCTCCCCCGCCACGTCGCCCAGCAGGATCCCGATCTCACCGATCCGCTCGGCGAGCACGGCGAGCGCCGGATCGTGCGACCGCACGGCGTCGAGGGCCCGGTGAGCCCCGGCGACCAGCGTGCTGGCGTCGACGCTCTCCGGGTCCTCCGGGTTCCCGGCGAGCGCGGCGTGCGCGACAGCCGCCGCGGAGGCCAGCGCCTCGGCGTGCCCCAGCCGCTCCGCCTCGGCGGCGAGTTCGACGTCCTCGCCGGCCCGCGGTTCGACGGCCGCGATCTCGTCGAGCCCGAAGCGCAGCAGATCCGCCTCCTGCGCGCGCTCCCGGGCCCGCGTGGTCAGCTCGTCCAGTTCCACCGCGACGGCCCGCAGCCGCCGGTACGCGGCCGCGTACTTCTCGTGGGGGACGGCGACGGCGTCTCCGGCGTACCGGTCGAGCGCCTGCCGCTGCCGGGCCGGCCGCAGCAGGCCCTGCTGATCGGTCTGCCCGTGTACGGCGACGAGGTCGTCCGCCAGCTCCGCGAGGAGCCCCACCGGTACGGAGCGCCCGCCCACGTGGGCCCGCGACCGGCCCTCGGCCGAGACGGTCCTGCTGACCAGCAGCGCCCCGTCGTCGAGTTCCGCCCCCGCCTCCTGCGCCCGTACGGCGGCGGGCGCGCCGGCGGGCACGGTGATGCGCCCCTCGACGACCGCGGCCTTGGCCCCGATCCGGACGAGGGCGGGGTCGGCGCGCCCGCCGAGCAGCAGCCCGAGGCTGGTGACGACCATGGTCTTGCCCGCGCCGGTCTCGCCCGTCACCGCGGTGAACCCCGGTGACAGCTCGACGACGGCGTCATCAATGACGCCCAGCGACCGTATCCGCATCTCCTCCAACACGGACACGACCTTACGAGGTCCGGAGCCTCCCTCGCGACGGCCCCCGCACCGACACTCCCCCGCGCGCCCCCCGCTCCCCGCCGATGCGACGGGCCGCGACGGGCAAAACCCCACCCCGGCCCGGGTGATCGGCCCATGGAGCCCACCCGCATCACTCTCCACAAGAATTCACGAGTTCGGGGAGCGGCGGCCGGGGCTTCCCCGGTCTCGGCGAGACCGGGGAACGGACGAGGCCCCGGGAACGGACGAGGGCCGGAGAACGGACGAGGGCCGGAGAACGGACGAGGGCCGGGCGACGCGACGCCGGGCGACGCGACGCCGCCCTCGCGCGATCACCCTGCGAAGCGCTGTCCCGTACGCCGCCCGTCAGTGCGGCGCGCCCCGCCACCCCGAGACGGGCAGGGCGAACTTGGCGACGAGCCGGTCGGTGAACGACGCATGGTGCAGCCGAGCCAGCCGTACGGGCACGGCGCCCCGCCGCACCACCACCCGCGCCCCGGAGGGCAGTTCCACGGTCCTGCGGCCGTCGCACCACAGCACGCCGTGCGGCGTGTGCGGCTGCACCTCGACCGCGAGCACCGAGTTCGGCGACGTCACCAGCGGCTTGGCGAACAGCGCGTGCGCGCTGATCGGCACCATCAGCAGCGCCTCCACCTCCGGCCAGACCACGGGCCCGCCGGCCGAGAACGCGTACGCCGTGGAGCCGGTGGGGGTGGCGCAGACGATCCCGTCGCAGCCGAAGCCGGTCACCGGCCGCCCGTCGATCTCCAGGACGACTTCGAGCATCCGCTCGGGCGAGACCTTCTGCACGGCAGCCTCGTTGAGCGCCCAGTCCTCGTGGACGACGTCCCCGTTGTTGTGCACCAGGACGTCGAGGGTCATGCGCTCCTCGACCTCGTACGCGCGCGTGACGACCCGGTCGACCACCTTGTCGAGGTCGTCGCGCTCGGCCTCCGCCAGGAAGCCGACGCGGCCGAGGTTGACGCCGAGCATCGGCACCCCGGAGGCGCGCGCGAACTCGGCGCCGCGCAGCAGCGTCCCGTCACCCCCGAGGACGATCAGCAGTTCGCAGCCGTCGAGTACGGCCGGCGAGGCTTCCGCCACCGTCTCCACGGACGGCGGCAGCGGCAGGTCCGCCGCCTCCGCCGCCAGCACGCGCACGCCGATTCCGCTGCGCAGCAGTCCCTGTACGACCAGTTCGGCGCTGCGGATCGCCGCGGGGCGTCCGGTGTGCGCGACCAGGAAGACAGTGCGTGCCGTCCCGGAGGGCTCGGCAGATCTGTCCGTCGTCGTTGTCGTCGTTGTCAACTCGGCCCCTCCGCCACTGCACGGTCAACATCCGCCGGGTCGAGCTCGGGAGCACCGGCCCGGAGCCACAGAAAGTACTCGACGTTCCCCGAAGGGCCCGGCAGCGGACTGGCGGTGACGCCCCGTACGCCCAGGCCGAGTTGCCACGCCTGCCGGGCCACGGCCCGCACCGTCTCCGCCCGGAGTTCCGGGCTGCGTACGACGCCGCCGCTGCCCAGGCGGTCCTTGCCCACCTCGAACTGCGGCTTCACCATCATCACGAGATCGGCGTCCGGCGCGGCGCACCGCACCAGCGCCGGCAGCACGAGGCCGAGGGGGATGAACGACAGGTCACCGACGATCAGGTCGACCGCCTCCCCGTCAATCGTCTCGAGTGTCATTTCCCGCACGTTGGTACGGTCCTTGACGCTCACGCGTTCATCGGACTGCAGCGACCAGGCGAGCTGGCCGTATCCGACGTCGACGGCGACGACCTGCCGGGCCCCGGCGCGCAGCAGCACATCGGTGAACCCGCCCGTGGAGGCCCCGGCGTCGAGCGCACGGCGCCCCTCGACCTCCAGCCCCAGCGGTGCGAACGCCTCCAGCGCGCCGGCCAGCTTGTGGCCGCCCCGCGATACGTAGTCCGGGTCGCTCTCGTCCTTGAGCACCACGACGGCGGCGCTCGTCTCGACCTGCGTGGCGGCCTTGGTCGCGACGGCGCCGCCCACCTTCACCCGCCCTGCGGCGATCAGCTGGCTCGCGTGCTCCCGGGAGCGGGCGAGTTTCCGGCGGACCAGCTCGGCGTCGAGGCGGCGGCGCGCGACTCCTGCCACGATCGGTTCAGCTCCTGTTGTCGTACGTGGAAGGGGGCGCCGGAGGTCCCGGGCGTGCGTCCAGCGCGGTCAGCGCCTCACGCAGTCCCCGGTGTACATCCTCGTACACCTCGATGTGCCCGTCCGCGGGGAGGTGGTCGGCGTCGCCGAGCCGCTCCAGCAGGACGTCGACGCCGTCGTGCCCGGTGGGGGTGCGCTCCACGCCGAGAGGCGCCGGTGCGGCGGGGCCGTACGGCGCGCCGGCAGCGGCCCCGGCGGTCTCCCCGGCCTCGTTCGGGGCGTACTCGGCGCCCTCGACCTCGTGGTTCATGCCCCGACGCTACCCCGAAGCCCTGGGGTACCGTCGATCCGATGGCTACGACGGAGGAGTGCCGCGGCGCACTCGACAGACTTTCGGACAACCTGGCCCGGGCCGACGACGACGGGGTACGCAGCGCCGCCGCGCTCGACCGTTCCCTGAGCTGTCACCTCACGGACCTGGACGTCACGTTCACCGGCCGCCTCGCGGACGGCCGGATCGACGTACGGGACACCCATGACGGCCCCCCGCGCGAGCGCGCCGAGATCCGTCTGGCCATGACCGGTGACGACCTGGTCGCCATGGTCGGCGGCGAGCTGAACTTCGCCAGGGCCTGGGCCTCGGGCCGGGTCCGGCTGGAGGCCGGATTCCGCGACCTGATCCGGCTCAGGAAGCTGCTGTAGCCGGGGCGGCCACGGCCCGGCCGCGCGCCTGCCGCGCCGCCGGGACCACCAGCGGCGTTCCCGTCTCCGGGTCGTCGACGACCTGGCAGCGCAGCCCGAAGACCCGCTCCACCAGCTCCGCGGTGACCACCTCGGCCGGCGGTCCCTGCGCCACGATCGCGCCGTCCCGCATGGCGATCAGGTGCGTGGCGTAGCGCGCCGCGTGGTTCAGGTCGTGCAGTACGGCGACGAGGGTGCGCCCCCGCGTCTCGTGCAGGTCCGCGCACAAGTCGAGGACGTCGATCTGGTGCTGGATGTCGAGGAAGGTCGTCGGCTCGTCGAGGAGCAGCAGGGGCGTCTGCTGGGCCAGGGCCATCGCGATCCACACGCGCTGCCGCTGTCCGCCGGACAGCTCGTCGACGTACCGGTCGGCCAGCTCGGCGACGCCCGTGGACTCCATCGACTCCCCGACGATCCGCTCGTCCTCCGGCGACCACTGCCGCAGCAGCCCCTGGTGCGGATAGCGGCCGCGCGCCACGAGGTCGGCGACCGTGATCCCGTCGGGCGCGATGGACGACTGCGGCAGCAGCCCCAGCGTCCTGGCGACCTTCTTCGCCGGCATGGAGCCGATGGCGGCGCCGTCGAGGAGCACCCGCCCCCGCGTCGGCTTGAGCATCCGTGAGAGAGCCCGGAGCAGCGTCGACTTGCCGCACGCGTTGGGCCCGACGATGACCGTGAACGAGTTGTCGGGTATCTCGACGGACAGGTCCTCCGCGATGACCCGCTGGTCGTAGGAGAGGGTCACCGATTCCGCGCTGAGGCGCTGACGCTGCACTGGCATGCTCCTGGAAGTCTTCTCGTTCGTCATATACGTCCCGCCTTGCGTTCGGTGACCAGCAGCCACAGCAGGTAGCAGCCGCCGAGCACGCCCGTCACCACGCCCACCGGCAGCTGTGTGCCGCCGAGGCCCAGCTGGGCGATCCAGTCGGCGACCACCAGCAGGGCGGCGCCCATGCAGACCGAGGCGCCGAGATTGGCCCCCGGCGACCGGGTCAGCCTGCGGGCGAGCTGCGGCGCGCTCAGCGCGACGAAGGCGATGGGCCCGGCGGCGGCCGTCGCGACGGCGATGAGCAGTACGGCGGACAGCATCAGCACGAGCCGGGCCCGTTCGACCCTCACCCCGAGGGCGTACGCCGCGTCGTCGCCCATCTCCATCATGCGCAGCGACCGCCCGTGCCCCAGCACCAGCGGAAGGAGGACGGCGCACACGCCGAGCAGCGGCCACGCCTGCTCCCAGCCGCGCCCCTCCAGCGAGCCCGTCATCCACACCGTGGCGCGGGTGGCGTCGAAGATGCTGGCCTTGGTGATCAGATAGTGGTTGAGCGCCGTCAGCATGGCGGCCGCGCCGATTCCGACGAGCACCAGCCGGAAACCGTGCACGCCCCGCTTCCACGCCAGGAAGTAGACGGCGGCTCCGGTCAGCAGACAGCCGACGAGCGCGCCGCCCGTCACCGCGAGCGCGTCGCCCTTGAACAGCACGATCACGGTCAGCGCACCGGCCGTGGCGCCCTGGCCGAAACCGATCACGTCCGGACTGCCCAGCGGGTTGCGGGAGATGGACTGGAAGACCGCCCCGGAGGCCCCGAGCGCCGCACCGACGAGCAGCGCGACGACGGCCCGCGGCGTCCGCAGCTCGGTGACGATGAATTCCTGCGCGGCGGTGCCGTTCCCGAGGAGCGTGCGCACCACGTCGCCCGGTGACATCGGGAAGTCGCCGCTGCCGATGAGCACGACCGCCATGCCGAGCGCGGCGGCCAGCAGCAGAACCGTGGCGAGGAGCGCCCTGGGCTCGACCCGGAAGGAGAGTCCGCCGCGGGTGCGCATCGCACGGGAGGTCCCGGACAGGTTCCGCGAGCGCGAAGGTCGCGAAGGAGAGGTGACAGTCACAGTTGGGCCATCTTCCGGCGGCGTACGAGATGGATGAACACGGGCCCGCCGACCAGCGCGGTCACGATGCCGACCTGGAGTTCCGAGGGCCGGGCCACGACCCGACCGATGACGTCCGAGCCGAGCAGCAGGACCGGGGACAGCACGGCGGCGTACGGCAGGATCCAGCGCATGTCGGGTCCCGTGAGGGTCCGCACGAGGTGCGGAACCATCAGCCCGATGAAGACGATCGGCCCGCACGCGGCGGTCGCGGCCCCGCACAGCAGCGTCACCGCGACCATCGCGAGCACACGCGTGCGGGTCAGGTGCGCGCCCAGCGCCCTCGCCGTGTCGTCGCCCATCTCCATGGCGTTGAGCGGCCGCGCGATCAGCAGCGCGAGCACGACGCCGGCGGCGACGAACGGCCAGACCTTGCCGATGATCTCCATGTCGGCGGAGGCCAGCGACCCGACGGTCCAGAACCGGATCTGCTCCAGCGCGGCGGAGTCCATGAGCTGTACGGCGTTGACGTAGCCGTAGAGCGCGGCGGTCGCGGCGGTGCCGGCGAGCGCGAGCCGTACCGGGGTAGCGCCCCGGCTGCCGCCCAGGACGTAGACCAGTACGGAGACGACTCCCGCGCCGGCGAACGCGAACCACACGTATCCGGTCAGCGACGTGATGCCGAAGAAGCTGATGGCGGAGACGACGGCGGCTGCCGCCCCCGCATTCACGCCGAGGATTCCCGGCTCCGCGAGGGGGTTGCGGGTGAGTCCCTGCATGACCGCGCCGGAGAGCCCGAGGGCCACCCCGACCAGCACGCCGAGAAGGGTGCGGGGCACCCGCACGTCACGGACGATCACGTCGTTGCCGGTCCCGGAGGCATGGAACAGGCCGTGCCACACGTCGCCCACTGCGAGCGGTTTGGCGCCGATCGCGATACTCGCCACGACGACCAGCAGCAACACGCCGAGGGCGGCGAACAGCCCGACGGCGCGTACGGCGTTGCGTCCGGGGGACGCGGGGGCGCGGGGGGCCGGCACCGCGCTCTGCTTGGGGGAACTCTCGACCAACACGGAGTTAGGTTAGCCTACCCTCGCAATCCGGCAAACGGCCGTCGCCCCCCGACGGAAGCCCCCGGTCCGCCGCCTAGAGCCCCACCCTCTCCAGCGCCTTCCCCGCCTCCAGTTCGCACGTACCGTCCCCCGCATACGTCCAGGCCGCAGCGCACAGCGCACGCAGCCCGTCCAGCGCCGCGCCCTCCCCGTCGGCCACCAGCTCGCCGTCCCGCACGGCAGCGGTCCAGCCGCCGCACACGAAACCGCTGTCGCTCTCGGCCACTTCCGGCTGCCCGGTGAGCAAGCCCCGCAGATCCGCGTCGACATACGTCGGCCGGTACTTCGGCGCCGCCGCCAGCAGCTGCACGGCGTCCGTCACTCCGGTCAGCACGAGCAGCGAGTCCACGCCGCCGGCGTTCGCACCCTCGATGTCCGTGTCCAGCCGGTCCCCGACCACCAGCGGCCGCTCGGCGCCGGTCCGCAGGATCGTCTCGCGGTGCATCGGCGGCAGCGGCTTGCCCGCCACCTGCGGCTCGGCGCCCGTGGCGATCCGTACGACCTCCACCGCCGCGCCGTTGCCCGGCGCGATGCCCCGCGCACTGGGAATCGTCAGGTCGGTGTTGGAGGCGAACCACGGCAGCCCGCGCGCGACGGCGTACGAAGCCTCCGCGAACCGGCCCCACGCCAGATCGGGCCCGCCGTACCCCTGCACCACGGCCACCGGATCGTCGTCGGCCGACTCCACCGGCACCAGCCCGCGCTCGCGCAGCGCGACCCGCAGGCCCTCGCCGCCGACCACCAGCACGCGCGCCCCGGACGGCATCTGATCGGCGATCAGCCGGGCGACCGCCTGCGCGGAAGTGATCACGTCTGAGGCCTCCGCCGGAACGCCGAGCTCCGTCAGGTGCTCGGCCACCGCGTCGGGCGTCCGCAGGGCGTTGTTGGTCACGTACGCGAGGTGCATCCCGCCCTCCCGGGCCACGCCGAGCGCGTCCACGGCGTGCGCGATGGCCGCGCCGCCCGCGTAGACGACGCCGTCGAGGTCCAGCAGAGCCGTGTCGTACGCCTCCCTCAGCGCACGCGCGCTCGCGTCGGGCCGGGTCCTGGTCCGCTGGCTCATTCCGTATCGCTCCTAGATCCTCGCTCGTCCCCCGATCATCGCGCATCGGACGACCCCACTTACGATGCACCAATGAGTACACCTGGTCGGCCCGAGGAGGACCACGGCCTGCGCCTGGCCCCGTTCCGTGGACTGCGCTACGTCCCCGAGCGCGTGAGCAGTCTGGCCGCTGTCACGTCCCCGCCGTACGACGTGGTCGTACGGCCCGACGGCCTGCTCCACCTGGAATCGGCCGACCCGTACAACATCGTCCGGCTGATCCTGCCGCAGGCCGCCACCCCGGGCATCCGCAACCAGCAGGCCGCCGACACGCTGCGCCGCTGGCTCTCCGAGGGCGTGCTCGCCCCGGACCCGGAGCCCGCTCTGTACGTGTACGAGCAGCGCAGCGGCGACCTCCTGCAGCGCGGCCTCATCGGAGCCCTCACCCTCAGCCCGCCCGCCGACGGCATCGTCCTGCCCCACGAGGACGTCATGCCGCACGTCGTCGCGGACCGGGCCGCCCTGATGCGCGCCACCGCAACCAACCTCGAACCGCTCCTGCTGACCTACCGCGGCGACGGCGGAGAGACCGGCGCCGGCGCCGTGATCGAACGCGCCACCCTGCGCCCGCCGGTCCTGGCCACCACGACGGACGACGGTTTCAGCCATCGCCTGTGGTCCGTCACCGACCCTGCCGAGCTGGCCGAAGCCACGGCCGACCTGTCCGCACGCCAGGCGCTGATCGCCGACGGCCACCACCGCTGGGCCACCTACCTGCGCCTCCGGTCGGAGCACCCGGCCGGCGGCCCCTGGGACTCCGGCCTCGTCCTCCTCATCGACACGGCCCGCTACCCGCTCCAGGTCCGCGCCATCCACCGCCTGCTGCACCGCCTGCCCGTCGCGGACGCCCTGGCCGCGGTGACGGACACGTTCCGCGTACGCGAGGTGCCGGGCCCGCTGCCCCGGGCCCTGGACGCCCTGGCCGACGCCGCCACCGCCGGCAACGCGTTCCTGCTGGCCGGGGACGGCGTCTTCCACCTCGTCGACCGCCCCGACGAGGCGCTGCTGGCCCGTACGATCCCGTCCGGCCGCCCCGAGGCGTGGCGGACTCTGGACGCGACGGTGCTGCACGCGACGCTCCTGGACCACGTGTGGTCCGTCCCCGACGCCCCCGAGCACATCGCGTACATCCACGGCGCGGAGGCGGCCGTCGAGCAGGCGGAACGTCACGGCTGCACGGCCGTACTGATGCATCCGGTACGCGAGGAGGTGGTCCGGGACCTGGCCCGCCAGGGCGTCACGATGCCCCGCAAGTCCACCTCGTTCGGCCCGAAGCCGGCGACGGGCCTGGTCCTGCGCAGCCTCGACCTGAGCTGAGCCCCTCGACAACGCGAAAGGGCGGCACCCCGTCGGGGTGCCGCCCTCAGTCACAGCGCCAGTCAGTCCTCGTCGCCCTCGACGACCTTCGGGCCGCTCGCGTCCTCGGCACCGTCCGTCGCGACGGTCTCCTCGGAATCCTGGACCTCGTCGCCCTCTTCGTCGAGAGCGTCGACGAAGTCGACACCGTCGAGCTCGGCGAGCCGGTCCGAAGCGTCCGTCGAACCGTCCTTGTCGGCCTCGATCGCCTTGGCGAACCACTCCCGCGCCTCGGCCTCACGCCCGGCGGTCAGCAGCGCGTCGGCGTACGCGTAACGCAGCCGCGCGGTCCACGACTGCACCGAGTTCGACGCCAGCTCGGGACCCTGGAGCGTCACGATGGCGGCGTCGATCTGCCCCATGTCGCGCCGCGCGCCGGCCGCGACCATACGCATCTCGACCTGGCCCGCCTTGTCGAGCTTCGCCACCTCGGGCTCACCGGCCATCGCCAGCGCCCGCTCCGGCCGCCCGAGCCCGCGCTCGCAGTCCGCCATGACGGGCCACAGCTCCACGCTGCCGGTCATACGGCGGGCCGCGCGGAACTCCGCGAGCGCCTCCGTGTACCGCTGCGTCGCGTACGCCGCGAAGCCCGCGGCCTCACGGACGGCGGCCACGCGGGAGGCGAGCCTCAGCGCGATGCGCGAGTACGCGTACGCCTCCTCGGGGTCGTCGTCGATGAGGTTCGCGACCATGACGAGGTTCTTGGCGACGTCCTCGGCCAGCGTCTTCGGCAGGCTCTGGAGCTCCTGGCGAACGTCCTTGTCGATCTCGTGTCCCGTGACGTCCTCGGGAATCGGAAGCCGCTTGACGGGCTCGCGGTCCCGGTCGTCACGCTGCCCGCGGTACCCGTCGCGGTCGTCACGGCGCGGTGCGCGGTCGTCACGGCGGGGCCCACGGTCGTCACGACCGCCGCGGTACCCGCGCTCGTCGTCCCGACGCGGCGACCGGGACCGGTCGTCACGGGGGAACCCACCGCGCTCGTCGTCCCGACGCTGGTAACCGCCGCCACCACTCGGACGCTCGTCCCGACGCTGGAAGCCACCGCCGCCACTGGGACGGTCGTCACGACGCTGATAGCCGCCACTGCTGGGACGGTCGTCACGACGCTGGTAGCTGCTGCCACCACTGGGGCGGTCGTCACGACGCTGATAGCCGCTGCCACCACTGGGGCGGTCGTCCCGACGCTGGTAGCCACCGCCGCCACTGGGACGGTCGTCACGACGCTGATAGCCACCGCCGCTCGGGCGGTCGTCGCGACGGGGAGCGCGGTCGTCGCGCCCACCGCGGAAACCGCCACCACGCTCGTCGTCCCGACGCGGCCCACTGCTGGGACGGTCGTCACGACGCTGGAAGCCACCGCCGCCGCTCGGACGGTCGTCCCTGCGCTGGAAACCCCCACCGCTCGGACGGTCGTCCCTGCGCTGGAAACCCCCACCGCTCGGACGGTCGTCCCTGCGCTGGAAACCCCCACCGCTCGGACGGTCGTCGCGACGCTGGTAACCGCTGCCGCCACTCGGACGGTCGTCACGACGCTGATAGCCGCCGCCGCTGGGACGGTCGTCACGACGCTGGAAGCCACCACGGTCGTCGTCACGGCGCGGGCCGCGGTCGTCACGGCCGCCGCGGAACCCACCGCCGCCGGCGGGCCGGTCGTCACGACGCTGGAACCCACCACCACTGGGGCGGTCGTCACGACGCTGATAGCCGCTGCCACCACTGGGGCGGTCGTCACGACGCTGGAAGCCACCGCCGCCACTCGGACGGTCGTCCCTGCGCTGGAAACCCCCACCGCTCGGACGGTCGTCGCGACGCTGGTAGCCACCGCCGCCACTGGGACGGTCGTCACGACGCTGATAGCCACCGCCGCTCGGGCGGTCGTCGCGACGGGGAGCGCGGTCGTCGCGCCCGCCGCGGAAACCGCCACCACGCTCGTCGTCCCGACGCGGCCCACTGCTGGGACGGTCGTCACGACGCTGGTAGCCGCCGCCCCCGCCCGGACGCCCGCCTCGGTCGTCATCACGGCGCGGCCCGCTCGGACGGTCGTCACGACCGCCGCGGGACCCTCCGGTGGGGCGGTCGTCACGACGGAACCCACCGCGATCGTTGTCCTGGCGCGGCGCGCGGTCGTCGCGACCGCCGCGGTATCCGCCCCTGTCATCGCCGTCTCGCCGGCGCGGCTCGCGCTCCGGACGATCGTCGGAAGAGTTGGTGGACATCGGTTGGCTCCTGTCGTGGGGTAACGCAGTCATTCTCGCGCAGTCGGCCATCCGACGCGCTTCGGTAAATAAAAAAGGACCCTTGGTCCAGCATGAACGCTGGACCAAGGGTCCTGAAAGATTGTTCGGCGGTGTCCTACTCTCCCACAGGGTCCCCCCTGCAGTACCATCGGCGCTGAAAGGCTTAGCTTCCGGGTTCGGAATGTAACCGGGCGTTTCCCTAACGCT
>NZ_JBWKLQ010000008.1:0-49528 GCF_056429965.1 Streptomyces sp. NPDC046122
GCTGGCCGCCCGCTGGGTGGTGGAGACGAACCCGGGCTTCGACAGCAGCCAGCTCGGCAGGATCGGCTTGCGCTTGTAGGTCGTGATGCCCGGCGACGGCAGGTCAGGCGAATCAACCGGCCGAAGCCGGGGTGTCTCCTCGCCCTCATCCTCGTCGTCGTCGACTTTGGCCGGCGGGACGGCAACAGCCTCTTCAGCCGATGCCGGGGCGAGCTCGGCGGGGCGTTTGGTGGTGATGTCGAAGACCTCGGCGTCAGGACGCTCAAGCTCCTCTGACTGGTCAGTGACGTGGATATCAGACACGGTGGGTCTGCTCCCTCTGTCGAGTGGGGCTGGAAGGGGCCCGGACGGCGCTTTCGTCGGCCGACCGTCCGGGCCCCGCTGAGCGAAGCCGTGCGGATCAGAGCCGGTTGGGCTCCAGGGCGAAGAACATGACGTTGGCGGTCGCCAGCTCGGGGTTCTCCCGGGCGATGTCGGCCTGGATGGCCTTGAACATGTCGTGGCGGGTCCATCCCGTAGGCGGGGTGAGGGTCCCGGATGCGGTCATGGCCATTCGGCCGGGGAGTTCCAGGGTCATGACCCAGTGGTGTGAGCCCTGCGGCGCGGGAGCGGTGCTGGTGGTCTGCTCGGTCTGCGTGGACACGGTGAATCTCCTGGACGTGGATGGTCAGGCGGCGCGCTGTTCTTCGGGGTAGGCGCAGGTCACGCACATGCCGAGGGAAGTCGGGATGCAGTAACCGGCGTCCGTACGGCACTGGGGACAGGTGCGGCGGGCTGCCATCGCTTTCGCGTGGGCGGCCCACTTCGCCGGGGTCATCGGCCGAACGGGCTTGGCCTGGTCGATGCGGTAGAGGTAGGCGACCAGGACGCCGGCCTTACGGCGGCGGGAGCGTCGCATCACCTGCGCGGCGACTGCCTGCCCGCCGGGGCGTAAGCCGCGGGCTCGGAGCTGGCGGCGGGTGGCGTAGCCGTCCGGGGCGAAGCGCCAGGGGAAGGTTGGTATCCCGTACTGGGCGCCGTTCGGGTCGTAGCACTTGCCGAATGTCGGAGACATCAGGCAGCCGCCTCATTCCGCGCGTCGCCTTCGGCGCGCTCGGCCTTGAGCGCGTCGCGGAGGGTGCGGCCGTTCGCGGACGACGTACGGACCGCCTTGCGGATCGCCTCAGCCGTCAGCTCGGCATCCGACCAGTCGGCCGTGACCGACCGCGCCTCGCTGAGCAGTTCGTCCGGCGTCCGAGTCGGTCGGGGCGTGCGGGCCGACTCGGGTACCCGACCGGTCGCCCGACGCGGACCTGACTCCACAGCGGCGACCGCCTTCACAGGAGCCGACTCAGTCGGCTCCACCGGCAACCCGAGACCCTCCAGGACGCGTTCACGGGCTGCCCGCCCGGGGTCAGCCGACTCAGCGTCAGTCGGCTCGACAACCGACTCTGAGTCGGCCGACTCCGCAGCCGGGAGTTCGGCCACCGAAGGGGCCGGTTCGGGGGTCGACTCGTGCAGGTCAGACCCCAACCGATTTGCGGTGGACTCCGATGTTTCATCCTGATCTGCGACTGGGGCTGATCGGTGGTGCAGCACCTTCGCGACCAGGTCCGAGCCGAAGAAGATGGACCCGACCGGCAGCGAGGTCGCCAGCAGTACCAGTCCCCAGTGGGCGGGTGCCCAGTCGGCCAGTCGCGCACGGCCCTGGCCGCCGTGCAGGGCGGGAACGAGCCCGTGCACGTAGTTGAGAACCAGGGAGGCAACCGTGTAACCGGCCAGCACCCGCAGCGCAAAATCCTTGTCCTTGCCCGTGAGCGTCAGAGTGGCGACCAGCGCGAGGGCCATGAGCCCATCGACCACGAACGGGTAGAGCAGCGCGGCCGTGCCATCGGCGCCGACCATGCGGGCCACGTCCCGCTGTGCGTTCCAGGAGACCCGGAAGGCCATCCCGACAACGCCGACCAGGGCGGCGACCAGGAGGGTTTTGGCCGTGCGGTTCATGCTGTCGCCCCCGTTCCGCGGTGCGTACCCGAACGGCCGGCGCGGCGGCCGTTGACCGTCGCGCACTCCCTGTCCGGGCCCAGTGCGGTCAGCCAGGGGAGATCGGTGCGCTTCGCCCGGTACATCTGCTCATCAGCAAGCCGCAGCAGCTGGGAGTGATCCGCCGCGTCCGTGTGCGGGTCGAAGGTGGCCGCGCCGATTGAGGCGCTGACGGTCAGGGTGTGGCCGTCGGCATAGACGGACTGTTCCAGCACGTCCGTCAGGCGGTTCAGCGTGTCGGCCAAATGCTCTGCGGTGTAGGCGGGAGTCACAGCGGCGAATTCGTCGCCCCCCAGACGCCCGACCACAGCGGAGTGGTCAACGGCCCACCGCAGCAGCCGCTGACCGGCAGCGCGGATCACCGCGTCCCCAGCCGCATGGCCGTAGGTGTCGTTGATCTCCTTGAACTTGTTGAGGTCGATGAGGCAGACCGCACGCGGCCGGAAGTACAACCGACGCTGGGCCTGCTCGGTGAATGCGTCGCGGGTCCACAGACCCGTCAGCGGGTCGCGGCGGGCAGCCTCGATCCGGCGCCGCAGCCGCAGGCTGTGCAGGGACCATCCGGCCGCGAGCGGAAGGGCCGCGGCAAGAGTTGTCATGGCCTGGCTCATGCCGCCACCTCGTCCCGGCGCGGCTGTCGACGACGGGCCTTGGAACCCGCGAGCGGCACGGTGTTGAACAGTTCCGGGGCGAACGCCTCGATCGCCTCTGCGACGACCCGACTGACCCGGTCGGGAAGGCCGGGGTTGTCAGCGAGGATGTCGCGGGCCGCGGCCTGACGGGCCGCACGCTCCATCTCGCTCTCGCCCTCGATGCCGAGCCACAGATCCACCGGTGTGCCGAGGGCGAGTTCAATGAAGTCGTCGGCAGTAACGGCCTGTTGGCCGCCAATGTACGAACGCATGGATGTCTCCTGATCTCAGGTGGGACAGGGAGAGGCCCGGCGGCAGGCGACCTTTGCTGGGGAGTCCCGGCGCCGGGCAGGCACGTGCTGAGCAAGCCGCGCCCACGAAGTTCGAGCTGCGGCGGCCGTTCATCTCTGACGAATGGCCATGGCCACCGCCGCCGCCCTTGCGGGCTGCGACGGGACCAAAACCACTGATACGTGCACGGTCTGCTTGCCAGGCGCCGCGCGATGGAGTTCTCAAGGAACGTCTGCGCTTCCTTAGAGCCCCTTTCGGAGCCCTCCGGGCGATGACTTCAGATTGACCCAGGTCAATCTGGCTGTCAAGAGAGGCAGTGCGGAAAAGTCGAAATTGACCTAGGACAGCTACGCTCGGAGGTATGGATTCGAGCCCCGACGCGCCCAAGCCGACAGCCAAGGAGATCGCCGCGAAGCTCCGCGAGCAGATCGCAAACAGCACCTACGGGCCCAACGCTCAACTCCCCGCCGCCCGCGCGCTGGCCAAGGAGTTCGGCGTCCAGCTCATGACGGTGCAGAGCGCCTACCGACAGCTCAGGGATGAAGGGTTGATCATTACCCAGCAGGGGCGCGGGTCTTTCGTGCGCGACCCTGCCGTGCCGCTCGGCACAGAGGCTGGCAGCAGCCCGACCTTCACGGCCCTGTCTTCCGAACTCAGCGTGATTCACGAGACGCTCCGCCAGCTTGGCGACCGACTCGAACGCCTGGAGCGGCTTGTCGAGAACGGGACTCCGCCTCAGTCGTGAGCGCGTCCGCGCGGCGCAGCAACGCTTCGGCTGTGGTGCGCGCCGCGTTCAGACTCGCCCTGATCAGCGCGAGTTCAGCGAGGGTGAGACCGCCGTGTTCGGTCCATCGATCATTGATCCGTGGCATGCCAATGAGCATGGAACCGGGAAACGCAGAGGACCCGGACACTGTGTCCGGGTCCTCTTTCCATGCAGGTCAGGCGGGTTGACGAACCATCACCGAGTGACATCCTCGACAGCGTCGAGCACTGCACCCCACGGCAGCCCACGTCCGGCGGCACCCTCGCGCGGCTCGTACAGCGGCCAGACCTCTTGCCCGTATACGAGCCGTACATCCGCCTCACGGAGGGTTTCGATGTGCCGCCGCCAAGCGGGGTGGTGTGCGTGCGCGGCATTGATACGCGGGAAGACGACGACCGGCAAGCCAAGGGTGCCGATCGCCTCGCCCACCTGCGTGAGGGCCTGATTATCAGCGATTCCCGTAGCCAGCTTGGCGACCGTGTTCGCACTTGCCGGGGCCACCACGAAACAGTCCACCGGGGGATGCGGCCGCCCTTCCCCCGGCAGCCGCGGTGTGTCCCTTACGGGCAGACGCGTCAGCTTCTCCAGTCTCTCGAACTCTCCGATGGCCCGAAGCCACACGCCCGCGGTCGGCGTCAACGTCACAGCGACCCGCCAGCCGAGTTCGAGGGCGGGTTCGACAAGCTCGGTCCGCAGGCTTTCCACTCCGCCGGCCCCCGTACCAACGACTCCAAGCACTCCGCGCGTCTTCGTACTCACAGACTCACTGCACCGCCTTGCATCGCTGCGCCATCACGAACACCTCGGACGAGCGAGCGCCGCCCGACACGGGCGACTGCTTGATGAGATCCCGCAACGTCTCCCGTACTCGGGGATTGTTCCGTACCAACTGCGGTGACTTGCTCTCAGCCGTACGAAGCTCGGTGAAGGCGTCGTCTCCCCGGCCCGCGAGGGTGAGCGCGCGGGCGTAGTCGATGCGGTGCGAAACGCCGCGCTCGGCAGGCATGTGGTCCACGTCGACCTTGCCGTTCTCGACGACGTACGACACGTTGTCCAGATCGAGTTCCGCCGAAAGCTTGTGCAGCACTACGTTCGTCGGCCCGAAGCTGGTCTGCCAGTGGTTTCCGTCCGAGCAGAGCCGGTTGGCCAGCGTCTCCGCGCGCCCCAGAAGGTTCGTCGCGGTCCCACGGTCTTGGTGGCGTGCCGCCGCGATCGCTGCACGCAGATAGACCATGCCGAGCAGACTCAACGCCTCGGGGTCGTCCTCGGCAATGCGAGTCTTCAGCCACGTCGCGGTGGTCTCCCCCAGCTCCATCGCGTCGTCGTACCGACCGTTGGCCAGCAGCGCGTGCGTGCCGGATCGAGCCGCCGAAGCGAGTACGAGGGGATCGCCGGACTCATCGGCCGCTCGCATCGCCCGCTCGGCGGCCAGCCACGAGATGTCCGACTCCCCCACCTTAGCCAGGGTCGTCGCGGCGAGGTGGTGAGCGCGGGCGGATACCGCCCAGCAGTCCCGGCGTTCCTCCGCCGACCGCGCCGCCCGATCCTCCAGCTCCTGTGCGGTCTGGAGTAACCCAGGAAGAGCGGCCACGACGTTTCCGAGCCGTCCGGCCTGGTAATCGTCCCAGCTCCGCTCGACCATCGGCCGCACCGGCCCTGGCATGGGGAGCTGCGTCTCAGCTTGCGGCCCGAAGAGCAGCCGGGAGAGCCGCCGCGGGCTCATGAGCGCGTCGCGCACGGCGGGTACGTCGTCCTGCTGCCTCTCGTCTTCCATGAGGTCGGGCTGCCCGATCAGGTCCCCGAGTGAGACTCGTAGCACTCGGGCCAGCTCGGCAAGCATGTCGATCCGGGGCGGCTGCCGCCGGCCGGTCTCGGCCTTGGCAAGCCAGTCGGTGCTACGGCCCACGAGCCCGGCCAGCACCTCTTGGGTGTAGCCCCGGCGCTTGCGGTAGAAGGCGATTCGTTCCCCGATGCTGAGGTGATCTCCAAGGCCACGCATGCGTACTGCCTCCTGCGAGTTGAAGCCGCCTTCACGTTACCCAGACGGCGATGGGGCGAGTAGATGACCTCGTGTCGTCACCGCTCAGTGAAGGGCTCGATAGGACGAGACCCGGACGGAGTGTCCCGGTCTGTGCGCTGCTTCTGTCGGCAGATGTCCCACCTGTCCGACTGTCCGGTTAACCCCCTTGAACTGGGCAAACGGGCCGGACAGGGTTGAGGGCGGCTGTCCGGGCTGTCCGGTCGCCGGCGAGAAGGGGGTAAGCCTTGATCCGCATTGCAGGTGACTTCGAGACCGGCGGCGCAACCGTTAGCGTCAGCAAGATCAAAGGCGGTCGCATCGAGCTGCATGTCGACTGCGGCAGGCCACAAGCACTCGGGGACAACACGACGCCCTGCTCACGAGCAGCCCCGTACGACCGAAACCACGCCTGCTGATGGATTCGACGTGCCGTCATGGCGCATTGTCCACGACCCGCCACGGAGTGACCGAAGTCACACAAGTACTTATTGATCATGACCATGACTCACCGCATGCTTAGCTCTCGATCTTGAAACCGAGAGGGAGTTAACGATGCAGGTCAACAGCAAGATTAAGGCCACTATCGCGGCCGGTGTCTTCGTCCTCGCCGCCGCCACTCCGGCGCTGGCCACGACGGTCAACGTCAGCGGCGGCACGTGGGCCTACGGCATCAGCAACGACAAGGTGTACTCGAACTACTACCACTACCAGTATTGCCACGGTTCGTCCGTAAAGGGCAAGTACTTCTCCTCGAGTGGCGACACTCAGGGGGGCTACACGTCCTACGCGTCGGCGGCAGAGGCAGCCTGGGGCAACGAGTCGTACTACCGCTCCAACTGCTAGTGAGCATATTCGCAGCTCCGGGCCTCCCGTAGCCGCGCCTGACTGCGGGGGGATCAAAGGCAACCAGATTCCCCCGCAACCGGGCACACCGACAGATCTCACAGCCTCACTAGATGCACTCCCCGAGTGCTCAGACCTAGGTAATCGATTGCTGCACCGAGGTATCAAGTTCGTCTACGCCGCCGTGTTGGCGTTCTCCGCAGTGGTGGCGTTTCTCTTCGTGCGCGGACTGGACGAGGACTGGGTCCTGGGCCACTCGGCTGTGATCTGGGTGCTCGACTCCGACGATTCGACAAGTGGTTCCCTGGTCGCGCGAGATGTCTCGTCGTTCGCCGCCGACCACAAGGTCACGGTGGCCCGTGAAGTGCCCGATCTAAGGGAACCCGACGGTCGTCGACATCTGTATCTCACCTCAGGCGCCCCGGGCACTGATCCGGCGTCATGGCTGAACGAGGGCTATCCGGCGTTCGGTCGTGACTACCAAACCGAGGTACATCCGCTCGGTGAGATCGGCCAGCGGGACCCGCGAGGCTTCTACTACGTGTTCGGGCCACCGGAGGCCGCCGACTCACTAGTGGCCGAGTTCGCCGGTCTCGGCCTGCGGGCGAGTGTCCACCACCCGCTCTCCTACAGCGAACTGGCGCCTTACTACTCGGACGGCGCCCTCATCTGGTCTTTCGGCGTGGTCGCTCTCGCCGCCCTGACCATGACCGGCGCGAGCGTGCTGCTCAACGCGAAGACATACGGGGTACTGCGCCTGCAGGGACGGTCCTTCGCCGACATTCTTCTCCGTGATCTGCGTCAGCTGGCAGCGTTCGGGGCGATCGCAGCCGGTGCGATAGCCGGTACGGTCCTGGTCCTCCTCAGCCTTTACAACGGTCTGGCCTGGCTGGGCCTTTTCGCGTCGGTGACTGCGGGCATCGCCGGCCTCCTCGTACTCCTGATCGTGGCTACCCACGCGGCCATGCTCGCCCTGACCTTCAAGACCGACGTCCTTCGTGCCCTCAAGGGCGAACTGCCCGCCCGAGCAGCATCTGTTTCCGCCTACCTGGTGCGTGTACCTGCCCTGCTGCTTGCCCTGAGTATCGCCACCGCTGCCGCCCTGGCCAGCCAGGACGTGCTCTCCCGCCAGGACAGCCGCGAGCTCTACGCCAAGGTGGGCGACACTGCCGCCATACGTCTCAATGGCAGCCTGGGCCCCGACGACATAGAGCAGATGGAAAAGCGTGTGGGGCGATGGCTGCGTCAAGCCGACGGGGCGGGCGAGACAATCATTGCCGGTCGCCGGGAACTCCAGAACGTCACCCGAGACTCGAACCTGCCCCAGGGTGAGATGCTCATCGTCAACGAGACCTTCCTCACCGAACAGACCTTCTTTGATCCCAAGGGACGCCGCTACACCCCCGCAGCGCGGGAGAGCAAATCTGCGGATACCCAACCAGTGCGCGTCATCGTGCCCGAGTCCCTCAGTCGGCATGCGTCGACCATCGCCGCGCGGATCCCAGGGATCCTGAGCCCGGCCGATCCGGAGCTCATCCGGCCGGACCAGGTGAAAACGCTCCCAGCGCGAAGTGGCCAGCGCATCTTCGGTTACAACCCCGGTGACCAAGTCCACACCGCCGCCCGCAACACCAAAGAGGACCGGTCCCTGGTAGACGATCCGGTTCTCGTCGTGGTCCCCAACGGATCAACATTCCTCACCGACAACGCCTACACCGCGTTCGCCACTCAGGGAGGGGTCGTCTTCCCCGACCCCGACGACATCCAGGCAGGCATCGAGAAGAACAAGCTGCAGACCTACGTGGTTGCCATCCGCCCCGTTGGCCAGAACGCCGCCCTGCAGACGCGTGACGCAGTCAACGATTTCCGGCTGCAGCTCTTCAACCTCGCGGTGGCCCTGACCGTGCTCATCATCACCGGCGTCGGCGTCTGCATCGTTTATGTGCGCAAGAACGCCCAGGCGATCTTCGTCAAACACATCAGCGGCTGGAGATTCGCGGCTAATCACCGTTCTGTTCTGGCCATCGAGGGGCTTCTTGCCCTTCTCCTGGCTGCCTGGACCCCCTTCCAAGCGTGGCAGCAGAACCAGGAGCTGGAAGAGCTCAAGGCCCTCGGCATCCCCGCGCCCAGCCCGCCCGTACAGATCACCACGCTGGATCTTGGCCTCACCGCCGGGCTTGTCGCCATCGAAATCGGTGCCGTGCTGATCGCGCTGGCAGCATTTCACCACCGCATCGTCAAGGAAGGGGCGACCGAAGGATGAGGCCCGCCCACGCGCTCGCGCACCCTTCCATTCAGCAGGGAGCAGCACCATGATCGATATTGAGAAGCTGTCGAAATCGTTTGGCCAACGGACCCTGTGGTCTGACGTCACCCTCACGGTCAGCGGCGGCGAGATGCTCGCCCTCGTCGGCCCCAGTGGATCAGGTAAGTCCACCCTCCTCAACTGCCTCGGTCTCCTCGAAACCCCAAGCAAGGGCGCGATCCGTTACGAAGGGAAGGACATCACCCAATTCGGCCGGCGCCAGGCCCGCGGGTTCCGCCGTGAGGTTCTCGGCTACCTCTTCCAGAACTACGCCCTGATTGACAACGCCACCGTCACCTCCAACCTGGAGGCCGTCGTCAAACCCCGGCGGTCGTCGAAGAACAATCCCCGTGCGACCATCGCCGAGGCACTCGACCGCGTCGGCCTCACGGGGCGAGAGAAGGAGAAGATCCACCTTCTCAGCGGCGGCGAACAGCAACGTGTGGCCCTTGCCCGGCTCATGGTCAAGCAGCCGGCACTCATACTCGCCGACGAACCGACCGGCGCCCTCGACCACACCAACACCATCATGGTCGTCGACATCCTGCGCGAGATGAGCGACGCCGGATGTGCCGTGGTCGTAGCTACCCACAACGACTACGTCCGCGACCGATGCGACGCCGTCTTCGCCGTAGATGCGCCTTCCCTGGTGATGGGCTCCCCATCACAGTCGACCTAGCTACTTGCCCCTGAAAAAGGGTTCGGGCTGGTGAGGGCCGGTCCTGAGCTACGGCCGCTGACACGGTCGGCCTGACCGGTACAAGCGGCTGTAACACTCAAAGGCAGTGTTACAGCCGGTCGGCTTGCCGACCCCGGTAGTCGCAGGCGCCTCCGGCGCCTTCCTCATTGCAGGTACCGCACCACTCCGCACCACCTCAGCACCACCTAAGACGGATACCTGCGGTCAACAGCGGTGAGAACTCGCAGCGTTCCTGACGCCCACTGGTCATCGTCAGTGCAGGTCAGGGCACAATGCCGCAACATCCTTCTCAGGATTCCCAAGCTCAGAGCGCGAGTTCGATTCTCGTCACCCGCTCCACGAGAAAGCCCCAGGCCAAGAGCCCGGGGCTTCTTTGTTGTCTGGACCAGGTCAGGGCTGTCGTGCCCGTTGCGTGCCCGATGCCTTGTCCCGCTCGGTTTGAACGAGCCGATCGAGCCCGGCCGCGACCTCCCGTTGCCGCCCGTGGTCGGAGTGCTGATAGATCAGCGCCGCCTTTTCCGTGGACTGGCCCGCCCGGACCATCGTGTCCTTGAGCTTGGCACCCGAGCGCGTCGCGAGGGTGTGCCCGGTGTGACGAAGATCGTAGAAGCGGAACTCCTCGGGCAGACCGGCGGCAGCCCTGGCCTTGCGCCACTTCCGCCCGAAGGTGGAACGCCGGAACGGCTTGCCCTTCTCCCCCACGAACAGCAGACCGTCGGGTGCCTTCTCGGCGTACCAGTCCAGGTGCCGGCGGAGGTCTCTCGCCATGAAGGCGGGCAGGACCATGAAGCGCCGACCCGCTTCCGACTTGGTGTCGCCCTCCACGCGGCGGCCGGTCGTCAGCTCCGGCTCAGCCTTGCGAACCCACACACCGGGGGTGTCCAGGTCGACGTCGGGTCGTCGCATGGTCGCCTGTTCCTCGGGGCGAGCCGGGCCGTAGGCGGCGAGGTAGACCATCAGCCGCCAGCGTGGCCCTACGGCGTCAGCGAGCGCGTCGACCTGGGCGACGGTGGCGACGGGCCTTTCGGGGGCCGATTCCTTACCCGCGCCCTGGATGCGGCAGGGGTTGCGGCGGATAGCTTCGTCATCGACCGCGGTCTGCAGGATGGCCTTCAGGAGCCGGTAGGACTTGGCGACGGTGGTCGCGCCGGTTGCCTTGCGCCGCTCGGCCCGCCAGGACCGGACGGCAGGCGGGCTGATCTCGTCGAGATCCAGGCCCCCGAAGGTGGGCAGGACGTGCAGCCGCAGCAAGCGCCGATACAGCTCATCCGTGGTCGCGGCCAGGTCGCGCTCGTCGACCCACTGCGTGGCGTACTTCTCGAAGTTGATCGCGCCCGCGTCCGGGTCGGTCCAGTCTCCGCGCCGAAGGGCGGTCTGCTGCTCTGCCAGCCAGTCGTCAGCGTCTCGGGCGGTCTCGAAGGTGTGCGGGGCGGGCCGGTCGATGCCGTCCGGGCCGAGATACCGAGCTTGGTACCGGCCAGAGTGAAGCTTGCGAACGCGCCCGAAGCGCCTTTTCTTTCCTGCCATCAAGACCCCGCGCACGGCGCGGGGTGCGCCGCTCTTCGGCGCGGCCCGCCGCCCTGTCTTCGCCAGCGGCGGGCCGCGCCAAGCGGCGCACTGCGTGCTCGGGGGGTGGGGTAGGAGACCCGCTGTGGCTGGGGCGGTCGGCTCCACGGCTTTAGGCAGCCACTTTGGGGCGAGCCTCTAAGATCATGGCCCCGATTCGGGCTATTGCGGGCAGGCTAGGTGCTGCCCGAATCGCGGCCAGCGTAAGGGGCCATGATCACTCGCCCCAAAGCAGCTCCAGCCCAAAGCCGCTACGCCGACCTCGTGGGCAGCTGCGGTTTCAGGGACGCCCGGCTACGCGGTCGATGGAATCCAGGGTCGGGGCTGGTCAAGCCGGACGTGCGACACACGCGCGCAAGCACCCGGATGGCGGCCTTCGGTCGGCGAGCCGCTGGGAACACCTCGGGAGGTCCACCGAGGAAAGGAGCGACCCCATGGCGAATAACGCCCACGTGCGCCACAGCGGTGACGGGGAGGCAATCTGGATGCTGAACGGTCTCTACGAGGTCAAGGCGTCGAGCGACGAGACCAATGGCGCGATGACCGTCATGGAGATGACCGTTCCGGTGGGTGGTGGCCCACCGCCCCACACTCATCCTGGGACCGAGAGCGTCTACGTCATCGAGGGGACGCTGCGCTATCACATCGGAGGCGAGACGGTCGAAGGCGGACCCGGGTCCTTCTTCCATATCCCTGAGGGCACATTGGAGCGGTTCGAGCCCACCAGCACGGTGCGGATGCTGATCACCTACACGCCGGGCGGTATCGATAAATTCTTCGCCGAGGTGGGGGAACCCGCCCAGCGACGGGAGCTGCCGCCCCAGTCGGACACGCCGCCTGACGTTGATCGCATCATCGAGATCGCCAAGCGGCACGGAGTTCAGATGCAGCCGATGCCTAACGCCTAGCCTGTCCCAGGCGGCGGAGGCGCAGCTACCAGCGGAACGCCGGAGAAGGCACGTGTGCCCCTGCGTGCCCGATGCGGCAGCGAGTGGCGGGGAACAACGGGGAACGTCAGCGAGCCTCCCAGAAACGCGTAGGTCAGCGTCTTGCCAGGTCAGGCCCCACCCGGTTACGCGATCTTCCAAACTGGTGCCACCGGCGGGGCACACCTCCCCAAAGGCGTGCCCGATCCGTGCCCGACAGGTCGGTAAGCCACGGACAACAGCGGGTGCCAGGGCGAGCCTTCGAGTTCCCCCTGGCACCCGTTGCGGCTGGTCAGGCCACCAACGGCCTTCAGAGACGCGGTGATTCCCAAGCTCAGAGCGCGAGTTCGATTCTCGTCACCCGCTCCACGCAAGAGCCCCAGGCCACCGGCCCGGGGCTTCTTTGTTGTCTGGACCAGGTCAGGCGTCTCGTCCCAGATCCCCACCGACGGCCCGTGATCAGTGCTGTCTTCGCGTGGGCGGTCCGTGCGAGATCAGCCAGCCTGCTCGCTCGGGACGGCTTGGCCAGGGCCGTGATCACTTGCCCAGGCGCCGACCGCGTGGGGTGGTGCCGGGCTTAGACCGTGTCCTACATGGTGAGTTGGTCGTTGGGTTTGCTATGGGGAGTGGTCGGTGGGGATGGATTGTTCCGGACGGTTTGTGGGAGCTCGCGGAGCCGTTGTTGCCGGCTGCGCGGGTGCGGCCGCAAGGGGGCGGAGTCGCGAACATCGATGACGAGGCGGTCTTCGCCGCGATCATCTATGTTCTGGTCAGCGGCTGTGCCTGGCGGGCGTTGCCTCCGTGCTTCGGGGCCTCGAAGTCGACCGTGCATCGCCGGTTCGTCATCTGGTCGCGGGCGGGAGTCTGGGGCCGGCTGCACCAGGAGGTTCTGCGGCTCCTGGACGAGCGGGGCCTGGTCGACCTGTCGCGCACGGTTCTCGACTCTGCCCATGTCCGCGCTAAAAAGGGGGCGAACTTGCAGGTCCGAGCCCCGTGGACCGGGGTAAGCCCGGTTCCAAGATGCACGTCCTGTCCGATGCGGACGGACTGCCCCTACGCGTCGGACTCTCCGCGGCCAACACCCACGACAGCCAGGCACTGAAGCCGATGCTGTCCCACTTCCACATGGGACACGAATCCCACGCAGCCGAATCCAAGCCCCAACGCCTGCACGCAGACAAGGCATACGACGTCCCTCACCTGCGGCGATGGTTATGGGGCAAGCACATTGGAGTCCGGATCGCCCGCAAGGGAGTCGAGTCCAGCGACCGGTTGGGGCGCCGCCGATGGGTCATCGAGCGGACCATGTCCTGGCTGACCGGGTACCGCAGACTCAACCACCGCTACGAGCAACACCCGGGCAATTATTTGGCATTTCTTGGGCTGGCAGCCGCCATCTGCTGTTACAAACGCTTCCGCAAACTCACCATGTAGGACACGGTCTAGGCTCGTCGGCTGTGAGCGATGCCGCGATTTCGGTTCTCGAGTGGTTGCAAGGGTGGTACTCCGACCAGTGTGACGGTGACTGGGAGCACGAGTGGGGCATCAAGATCGAGACTCTCGACAATCCGGGTCGGCTGGTCACCATTGATCTTGAGGGCACTCCGCTCGACGAGCGGGCGTATCCGGAGCAGGTCATCAAGCGCGGCCGGGACGACTGGGTGCACATTCGAGTCGTGGACCAGCGTCTCCGCGCCGCTTGCGGCCCGGGCAACCTGGCCGAGGCCCTGACGGCGTTCCGGGACTGGGCGGAGACTGCCTGACGGCCTGCGGCAGACCCGCTCCCCCTGCATCACGCGCGCGGCCCTACAGCCGGTGATAGGCGCTGCGAGCAGTCGGACGCCCACCTCATGGCGGCACCGTACGCGGGTGCGGCGTCGGCGGCTTTGTCGGTTGGGCGTAATTATCCGCTTCACGGCGATGGCAGGAAGTCGCGGCGCCCAGTCGCTGTAGCTGGCTCGCCATCCGGATCGTGGGTCAGCTTCGCGAAGTCGGTGGTCTTCGCTGCCGGATGGGCGGGGTCCGCGGGCTCGGCTGAGCCGTGTGTGCGGTCAGGGTGGGGCGGTGTTGTCACGAATCACACAGATCCTCTCCACGGTTCCCTTACATGCCGATAGATTCAACGATCCCCCACGCCAACCGTCCGTTGACCGTCCGAGGGACTTCCGCATGAGCCAGCAGTACCCGTATCCGCCGCAGCAGCCGTTCCAGCCGCCTCAGCCGCCTCAGCGGAGTTGGGCGGCGCGGAATCCGGCCGCCATGGTTCTCATCGTGCTCGGCGGTGTTGTGGGCGCCTTCGTCGTGTTCGTCGTCGTCATCGGCCTTGTCGTCGGCGGGAGCAGCAGCAGCGCCCGGAAGCCCTCCAATGCCGTGGCTGCCGAGACCCGCACGCCCGCGAAGAAGGCTGTCGAGAAGCCGGCCAAGAAGGCTGAGGAGAAGAACGGGGAGGAGACCGAGGCGAAGCCGAAGTCCGAGCCGGCACCTGTGAAGCTCAGTCAGGCCGAGCGGTTCAAGGCGTTCGTCGCGAAGAACGGTCTTCCGGGCGAGAAGGACGCGGTCGGGCACGTCACCAAGGTGCAGGGGGCTGACGAGCGGAACGACATCCTCGACACGGCTGAAGTCCACACCGACTTCAGTGGAGGCTTCATGAGCCCCGACCAGGGGAAGGCCAAGCTCATCGCCTCCGCCTTCGCCGACTGGAAGGATTCGAAGAACGGGCTCGTGAGCGTCCGTGGCAAGGACGGCGAGCTCATCGCCAACGGCCAGTACTGAAGCCGGCGGCAGCGGCCGCTTCACGTATCAGTGGGGGTGCCATGGACAAGCAGGACCCGTTGGCGTTCCGGTCCGTGTGGACCACTGATCGTGAGAAGTGGGAACTGCGCCCGGCCGCCTTCGGTTACCTGCCGGTCTTGAAAGGTGATCCGCCGATGGCTTAAGCGATCTCGCCACAACAGGGCGCAACACCTGGGCGGGGCTGCTCCGGCGTCGCCCTCGGGATCGACGAAGAAAGCCCCAGGCCGGCGGCCTGGGGCTTTCTTCGTGGGGATGTCTAGCCGCGGTCGAGGACCCGGCCGTACTGCAGAGCGCTCGTGGACGACGGGAGGCCCAGGGTGCTCGGGGTCAGTGCCCTGGAGCCGGTCGCCGTCGTGCCCTGGCCGGTGCCCCTGAGGATCCAGACGCCGCCCTTGGCCGAGTCCTCGCCGGGCGTGCCGGCCGCGAGGTCCGCGTAGCCGTCGGCGTCGTAGTCCTGGAGGCGGACCGAGCCGCCGAAGCGGTCGCTCCGCTCCGGGGTGCCCGGGACGCCGGACGTGCTCTGGGTGAAGCCGACGCTCATCGCCGTACCGGCGGCGGTCAGCAGGCCGGTGGCGGTGCCGCGCACGAGGACCACCGTGCCCGCGTTGGTCTGCGTGCCGATCGCCTCGTGCTCGGCGCCCACAGCGAGGTCCGTACGGCCGTCGCCGTCGATGTCACCGGCGGCCAGGGAGGTACCGAAACGGTCCTCCCACTCGGAGGTGCCGGCGATGCCCTGGGTGTCCTGGTGGATCTCGTGGGTGCGGGCGCCGAAGGCGGCGGACTTCTCCCCGTACGCGATGTGCACCGCGCCGCCCTTGACGCCCTGGGCCGTGCCCGTCGCGTAGTCCGCGCACACCGGTGCGTCGGCCTCCTTGTTCGGCGTGCAGTCGCCGAGCGCGAGGTCGTCCGTGCCGTCCCCGTCGAAGTCGCCGGCGGCGAGCGAGGACGTGGAGGCCGTGGTACGCCACACCCGCACCGGCGCGCCGTTCTGCCAGCTGTGGATCTCGGTGGACTTGCTCTCCATGGCGCTCAGGGAGACCGCCAGGTCGCCGTCGCCGTCACCGTCGAAGTCACCGGTGGTGAGGGCGCTGACGCCGCCGAAGTGCGCCACGGTGAAGGCAGGCGTCACCGTGTCCGGGGAAGCTGCGGTGAGCGGGCCCGGGCGCAGAACCGCGCCGCCGCGCTCCTCGCCGTTGCTGCTGAGGGCCAGGTCCGCGCGCCCGTCGCCGGTCACGTCCCCGGCGGCGAGTATCGCGCCCAGCCGGGAGGTGCCGCTCGAGCCCTGCGCGACCGTGTGACCACCGCCGCCGAAGCCCGTCGCCGAGCCGCGCAGCACGGTGACCGTGCCGTGCTCGGCGTACGCGTCCGAGGTGAGGGACTCGCTGGAGGCGCCCACGACGAGGTCGCTGTAGCGGTCGCCGTCCGCGTCCGTGGCGGTGACCGCCGAGCCGAAGAGGTCACCCGCCTCGGCCGTGCCCGGCACCCCGGCCGTGGCCTGGCTGATCCGTACGGAACCGTGCTTGCCCGGGCCCCCGCTTCCGCCCCACAGGACGTGTACGTATCCGGCCTTGGCCTTGTCGCCGACCTGCGCGGAGGGCACGCCCACCGCCAGGTCGGGGTAGCCGTCGCCGTTGAAGTCGGCCCGCGACGCGGCGGTGCCGGTGCTCGCGGCGGCGTCGGTGCTCCCGGCGGCCGAGGCGGTGGCGGGCGCGGTCACGCCCAGCAGGGTCGCCGCGCAGATTGCGGTGGCGGCGAGAATCTTGTTGCGCATGGTGGGACGGACTCCTCAGAAGTACGACGAAAGCGGCTTGAGCGGGGGTGGGTTCTCAGCGGGCGAAGAGCCGGTGCGTCAGCGGGCGAAGACGTCGGCGAACTTGCGGCCCTCGACGACCGGGTAGCCGAAGTCCGTCGCGTTGAAAGAGGTCGCGTCCGTCGCCGTCAGGCCCGAGGCCGTGCCGCGCAGCACCCACGCCGCCCCGTCGTCGTAACCGTTGGGCACGACGTCCTCGCCGAACGCGCCGACCGCCAGGTCCGCCTTGCCATTGCCGTTGACGTCACGCAGGCGCAGTGACGAGCCGAAGTGGTCGCCCGCCTCGGCGGCGCCCGGCACACCGCTCGTGGCCTGGTGCCACGACTGGGCACCGCTCGTGGACAGACCGCTCGCACTGCCCTTCAGGAACACCACGTTGCCGACGTTGCGGCGGTCGTTCACGTCCTCGTACGAGGCGCCGACCGCGACGTCCGCGTAGCCGTCGCCCGTGGCGTCGCCCACCGCGACGGCGGCGCCGAAGGAGTCGAACTCCTCACTCGTGCCGGGCACGCCGGCGCTGTTCTGGGTGTAGGTGGTGCCCGTGGCCGGAAGGCCCGCCGCCCTGCCGTACCGCACGGTGAACGAACCGCCCAGCCCGTGACCGGTGTTGCCGGTGACCAGGTCGTCGAATCCGTCGCCGTTGATGTCGCCCTGCGACACCGCCGGCGTCCAGGCGGCGCTGCCCGCGTCGGTGCCCTGGGCGAGAACCGAGTAGGTGGAGCCGATGTCGTCGGTACCGCCGCGCAGCATGCCCACATAGCTGGTGGTGGACGTGCCGCTGCGCCGGCCGTGCAGGACGTAGTCGCTGCTGCCGGTGCCGGAGAAGTCGCCGGCGACGATTCCGTGGAGGCGCACGTCGTCGGGGAGGAACTTCTCCTTCGGGGCGTGCGCGCCGTCCTGGGTGACGTTCCCCTCCTCGTACCACCAGAAGGAGTTGCCGCCGATGACGACGAGGTTGTCGGCGCCGTCGCCGTCGATGTCGGTGAAGGACACGCCCTCCCCGAAGAAGCCGGAGTAGGGGTCGTTGTCGGGCGCGGTCAGCGTCTGAGCGCCGGAGGTGAACGGCTTGGCCCCGCCCCAGACGATGGTGACCGACCCGGAGGGCTTGTCCGTGATCCGCTCGAAGGGTGCGCCGACGATGAGGTCGGCGTAACCGTCGCCGTTGACGTCGCCGCTGGTGACGTCGTCGCCGAACTTGTCCTCGGATTCCGAGGTCCCGGGGATGCCCGGCGAGTTCTGCGTGATGCTCACCGAGCGGGCGGGGCTGACGCCCGAGGCCGAGCCGAAGACGACGGTGACCGTGCCGCCGCTCGCCTTCGGCGTGCCTATGGCGAGGTCGCGGTAGCCGTCTCCGTTGAAGTCGTCCGGCAGCCCGGAGGGGGCCGCGACGGCGGCGGGCGCGCCCAGTCCGGCGACTGCGAGAACGGCGGCTGTGACGACGGCCAGGGTACGTACGCGCAAGGTGGTGCTCCTGTCTGTGGAACCGACGCCGGTTCGCAGCTTCGGTGTCCTTTGACACGCGTGGTGGACGAAGGGTTGTACGCGGCGGAAGACCAGGTGAACGGCCCCGGCGGGCGCGGCCTCCGGCGTTGGGCGCCACCTGTCTCGTACGCCCGGAAACTTCCCGGGGGGTGTGTGGTGAGGTGGCGGGCCGGGGGGCGGTCATGTCGTGCGCGGTGGGCCATCGGCGTGGTCAGGCCGTAGAAGGTGGGCCGCCGCTCGGTTCGGTCCTCATCAGGGCGCGGATTGGTCCTTGTCAGGTAGTGGGCGCCGATCGCAAAAGGGACGTACAGGCTCAGGAGCGCTCCGACACCACCGCCGGGAAACCTTCGCAGCAGCGTCACAAAGGCTGCGCACGACCTTCGGCAGGTGCCGCTAGCGTGAGCGCCGCTCGATCCCGCGTGCGAACTGGAACAGGTCGCGGCGTCCCTGGCGGCGCAGTCAGCAGAAAGATCGCAGATGGATTACTGCTCCTCGTGCCGCCGGCACCTCAACGGGGCCCTCGTGTGCCCCGGATGCGGTGCGTACGCTCCCGACATCGCCCCGCCCGACGACCTGTTCCCCGGGGCGTCCGTGGTGGCGCCCGCCGACGCGTCCGGCCAGGCCGGCCACCGCCCGGCCGAGGACGCGACGCCGGACACGTCGGCCACACGGGCATGGGCACCCGGGGCGTCCGGCCCGCAGTCGTCCAGCGGTCCGGTGGGGCAGCCCGCCACCGGGCGGGGCCGCGCAGCCCGGCGCAGGCAGCTGGCCCGCTGGAAGAAGCACCGGCGCCGGGCCGCGACGGCGACCGCCGTCGCGCTCTTCGGCGGCGGGCTGACCATGGCGGCGCTGTCGGTCGTGCGACCGTCCGCCGGACACACGCAGGCCGCCTCGTCGCCCGAACCGGTGACTGCCTCGACCACGCCGCAGGCAGCGGCGGGCGACTCGTCGTCCGAGCACCCGGAAACCCGGGGTTCGCGCGACCGCGCCACCCGCGCAGCGGACAAGGCCGGCAACCGGCAGACCGCTGCCGACTCTCGCACCGCTCCGAAGAACAGCAGCCAGGAGCGCACCACCAGTACGGACCGGGCCACCGTGCCCACGTCCACGGGCGCGGGCACGGAAACGCACCCCGCGCCCGCCGCCGCAGCTGAGCCGGCACCCGCTCCGGCGACGGGCGCGGGCCGCGACAGCAACGGCGGCAGCGGCAGCGGCAGCGGCAGCGGCGCACCCGACCAGACGCAGGTCCAGTCCCCGGCCCCGGCTCCCGCTCCCGCCCCCGGGACCAGCGAGCCGGCCACCGCCGAACGCCCCGGTCTCGTGGGCACGGTGGTGGGGCTCCTGCCGAGCACCTCGCCGGAGGAGCCGGCCTCGCCGGCGCACGTGTGCCTGATCGGCGTGTGCCTCGGCTGACCGCTGCTCGCGCACCCCAGCCGCGACACCTCGCCGCCGCGACCCCAAGGAGGCCGATCCCCGTGAGCACTGGCTACCAGGCCCGGTTGCACAGAATCGGCCGCTGGTGGGCGGTCGACATCCCGCAGGCCGCCGTCCACACGCAGTGCCGCACCCTCGACGAGGCCGAGACGCTGGCGCGCGACGCCATCGCCCGGGTGCACGGCGTCCGGCCGGACGCCGTCGACGTGGAGCTGGTGGTTCCCGAGTTCGCGTCCCTGCTGCACGGCGTACGGGAGGCCCGGACCCACCCGGCCGCTGGCAGTCGCGCCGGGCTGCGGGCCCTCGCCCACGCGGCACGGACCCTGGTCGACGACCTGCACGTCAGCCAGAACGACGCCGGCCGGCTGCTCGGCCTGTCCCACGAGGAGATCTCCCGCCTGGCCCCGCTGCGTGCGCCCGCCGCCTCGCGCCCGTGGCCGGCCCTCGGCCCTCTGTCCGCACCCGCCGCCCCGCTCACCGGCACCAGCAGCACCAGCAGCACCAGCAGCACAAGCACCAGCACCAGCACCAGCACCAGCACCAGCAGGGCAGGTGACAGCGGTACGACGCGCCCGCGACACCACCGGCCTCCCGTGCCCAGCCGCCCGTCGTGGGCGATCGTGGAGGACAGCGCCTGAATCGTGAGCCGGCACAGCGGACAGCCAGCACAGCGGGCACAGCGGACACGCCCGTGGCCGGGGCCGCCGAAGAGCGGTGGCCGCGTGGCGCGCCTACGGTGGTCGGAGAGAGCGCGACCGAACCGAACCGGCGCTCCGGAGGAGGCCACGATGGACGAGCACTTCGTCTGGGTGACGACGCGCCGCGTCAGGCCGGGCACCCTGGAGGACTTCGAGCGGGCCTGGCGCCCGAGCGCGCATCCGGACGGCATGCGCAGGGCTTTCGCGTACTGGTCGGAGGACGGGGAGGAGGTCACCGGGGTGTCGTTCTGGGAGTCCAGGCAGGCGTGTGATTCCTGGCGTACCTCCGATGCCGAGACGCAGCGGCGGGATGCGATGGCTCCGTACGTCGTCGAGGAGAGCGAGGGCTACTACCGGGGCGGTGAGCTGACGATTCCGTAGGACGTCTCCTGTCGGCGCCGGGACGCTGCGGATCCGTTCCTCGGGACGTGCGGCGTACTCGAAGTGTGGTGTTCGCCGCAGCAGTCGGGCTTGGACGCGGTGGCGGGGGAATCGTGCGGCGGCGCTCGTCGTGGTGCCGGCCGTGCGTACCTGGTGTCGCGGTTGGTGGTGCTGCTGTACGGGGTGGACCCTCAGTCGTCCCGCGGCGTAGACGTTTCCGCTGTGTCGGCTGCTTCGGCTGTATCCGTTGCGTCGGCTGCTGCGGCTGTATCCGTCGCGTCCGCTGCTTCGGTTGCTTCGGCCGCTCCCGTTGCTCCGGCTGTCGCACACGCGCGATCGCGTCCCGCGCCTCATGCGTGCAGTCGCAGACGCTGGCCGGGGTAGATGCGGTCCGGGCCCTCGTCGAGCTGGTGGCGGTTCATCTCGTACAGGGCCTGCGTGCCGCCCCGGACGTCGGCGCGGTCCGCGATGACGGAGAGGCAGTCACCGGGTTGTACGACGTAGGTCTGCGAGCCGATGGTTTCGTGGGAACCGCGCGAAGGCGCGGCGACGGCGGCCGGGGCCTGCGTCTGGCGCTGCGGTCGCACCTGCGGCTGGGCCTGGGGCTGCGGCTGCGCCTGGAGGCGGAACTGACGCTGCGGCTGCGCGGCGGTCGCGTCCGAACCACTGTTCCCGGCGACCGTCCCGCTGCTGCCGGTTCCGCTCGCACCGTGGCGCCGACCGCAGTTGGGCCAGGCGCCGAGACCCTGGCCCTGGGCGACGCGGGTGGCTACGGCGATCTGTTCGGAGCGGGTGGCGAGGTCGGCGCGCGGTGCGTAATGGTGACCGCCGTACGCGCGCCAGGTTGAGGGTGAGAACTGGAGCCCGCCGTAGTACCCGTTCCCCGTGTTGATGTTCCAGCGGCCGTTGCTCTCGCAGGCGGCGATGCTCTCCCAGTCGGGCCGGGCCGGCGCGGACTGCGGAAGGGCCGGCAGCGGGAGGGCCGTGTGCGGGACGCCCGACTGCGGGGCGGCCTGCGGGGCGACCGAACGGGGCGCGGCACTGGCGGTGCTCTGGCCCGCGAGGCCCAGGGCGCTCAGGAGTACCAGCAGCAGAGACATGACCGTCTGGACGGACCGCTTGGAAAAGGGGGAAGGCGACATCCGGGTTTCTCCTCCGCTGACTCCGGCAGCGCCGTGACGCGGTGGCGTCACGGCCGGTGGGCAAGCAACAGATAACCCGCCAGTACGCTTTTCCGTACGTACGCCGACGACGACCTGCCGCGCTTTCACCCGCTTGGAGGCCGGTCCCGGGGCCGCACCGTGGCGGGCGCGCGGAATCCGGGCAGGGATCGGAGCATGCCCATGCTCGTCGGAACCTCGGGATGGCAGTACAAGGACTGGCGCGGCGGTCTGTACCCGTCGGAGCAGCCCCAGCGGCTCTGGCTGGAGGAGTACGTCCGCCACTTCGCCACGGTCGAGAACAACAACGCCTTCTACCGGCTCCCCACCACCGAGACCTTCGCCTCCTGGCGGGAGCGGACCCCCGAGGGGTTCGTCATGGCGGTCAAGGCCAGCCGCTACCTGACGCACCTGAAGCGGCTGCGCGACCCGCAGGAGCCGGTGAGCCGGCTGATGGACCGTACCGTCGGTCTCGGCGACCGGATGGGGCCCGTACTCCTGCAACTGCCGCCCAACTTCCGTGCGGACACCGGGGCGTTGGACGCCTGCCTGCGGTGTTTCCCCGCCTCGGTCCGGGTGGCCGTCGAGCTGCGGCACACCTCGTGGTGGGAGGAGGAGCGGGAGCTGCGGGAGGTGCTGGAGCGGCACGGCAGCACCCTGTGCTGGGCGGATCGCGGCTCGCGCCCGGTGACGCCGCTCTGGCGGACCGCGTCGTGGGGGTACGTACGGTTCCACGGCGGCACCGCCGAGCCGCCGCCGCGCTACGGGCGCCAGGCGCTGAAGTCCTGGGCGCGGCGCGTGGCCGACGCCTGGACCGACGAGGACGACGTGTTCGTGTACTTCAACAACGATCCGGGCGGCGCGGCCGTCGTGGACGCCGCGCGGTTCGCGCGGGAGGCGGCCGCGCTGGGGCGGACGGTGAGCCGTACGCCCCTGTTGTAGAGAGGGGTCCGGGCCGCCCGGGGTGTGCGGACGTCATGGGTCGGGGGCGTCGTTTCCACGGGCATCCCATGACATTCGCCGGTGTTGGGGGCGGGAGGGCTCCGGGATCGTCGATGGCGACCCGGCTGATGTGCGGACCGGAAGACCTCATGGACAAGCGGTATGAGGTGTACTGCCTCGTCGACCCGTACTTCTACGACGCGCCCACGCACGACCGGGACGCGAGCGGCGGCTTCCGTGCCGCGCGCGGCCCGGTGCCGGACACGTGGACCCGTGCGGAGCTGGGCGACTGGGTGGTCTGCCGGCCCGACGGCGTGAAGATGCCGGCGCAGGGCTGGAAGATCCACGTGTCCGCGTGTCCCCCAGGCCCCGGCAGGGCCGTACCGCGGGACAATGGTGGGGACGGACGTGCCTTCCAACGCGGAGAGGCGGGATCTCCGGTGCCGTACACAGCTGTGACCGCCCTGAGCCATGCCGGACTGATTCGCGAGCACAACGAGGACAGCCTCGTCGCCGGGCCGTGGACGCTGTGCGGCACCGTGACCGAGAATCCCCAGACGCTCGTCTTCCCCCTCGGCACACCGCTCGTCGTCGCCGTCGCCGACGGGCTCGGCGGGCAGCCCGCCGGTGAGGTGGCCAGTTCGCTGGTCGTACGGCAACTCTCCGCGCTGGGCACGGCCATGGACGGCGAAGAGGCCGTCCGTGAGGCCCTGGCGGTGTGCAACCGGGTGGTGTACTCCGCCGCCGACGGCGATCCGGACCTGGTCACCATGGGCACCACGGTCGCGGGCGTCGTCGTCCTGGCGGATTCGGTGCTGGTCTTCAACGTGGGCGACAGCAAGGTGTTCGACGCGGCCCCGCACGGGTTCAGGCAGGTGAGCGTCGATGACAGCCCCCTGCCGCCGCCCGGGCGCCGCACCACGTCGGCCGTCACCCAGACGCTCGGCGGAAGCCCCGTCTTCAGCCCCGTCACGCCCCACGTGACCAGCCGCGCGCTGGCGGCGGGCGACCGCTACCTCGTGTGCACGGACGGGCTGACCGACCCGTGCCCGGACGAGGAGATCGCCGGGGTCCTGGGCGAGCACGACGGCGCCCGGGCCGCCTTCGAGCTGTGGAAGGGGGCCATCGAGGCGGGCGGCCCCGACAACATCACGTTCGCGACGGTGCGCGTCGGCGGGTGACGGACCGGCCTCCGGCCCGCCGCGACCGCCGTCCGGCCCGTTCTCCCGCTCACGAGCCCGGCCCGCCGCCCCTCAGCCGGCGCAGTACGTGTCGCGCGCCGGACGCTCCCCCGTCGTGAGGAACCCGCTGACCTCCCGGTCGCCGCACGCGTTGCCGTTGGCCAGGTAGACGCCGTGGCCGCCGCGCTCCACCGTGACGAGGCGGGCCCGGTCACCGAGGGCCCGGCGCATCTCCAGCGCGCCGGAGTACGGGGTGGCGGCGTCGCGCAGGCTCTGGATCATCAGGATGTTGGAGGGGCCCCGGTCGGTGATCCGGGTGGGCTTGTCCACCGGCGCGTCCTTCCAGAAGGAGCACGGGGTGACGTTCACCGGCATCCCGGCCGTGAGCGGATACCGCGCCCGGTCGGCGGCGACGGCCCGTTCGTACGACGCCGGGGCGGGCCGCGGCCACCGCACGTCGTTGCAGATCACCCCGACCGTCACCGCCGCGTCCTCGTCCGACATCGCCGTCGCGATGTCCGGGGTCAGGACGACCCGCGCGTCGGGGTCCATCGCCTGCTTGAGGAGAGTGGCCAGCTGCGGGTACGCGTCGGCGCTGGTCAGCGCGTTCTGCAGGGCCTGCCGCAGCCGGTTGCCCGTCAGCGGCGTACCCGGCCGGTCCGACGCCCGGGGCTCCCGGTCCAGTTTCGCCGCCAGTGCGAGCACCAGCGGGCGTACGTCCTGCGGTCTGTGCGCCAGCCGCAGCCCGGGCTCCCGCGCCGGGTCCGCGGCCCAGGCCGCGAAGTCCGGGAAGGCGAGGTCGACCCCCGGGGACATGTTCGCCAGCCAGCCCCGTGCGACCCGGGCCGGGTCCGGGTCCCCGCTGCTGTCCAGCACCCAGCGGTCGGTGTGCCGCGGGTACTTCTGGGCGTACACGGCCCCCACGTACGTCCCGTACGAAACGGCCCAGGCCGACAGCTTCTCCTCGCCCAGAGCCTGCCGGAAGCGGTCGATGTCCCGTACCTCGTTCGCCGTCGTGAAACTGCGCAGTGCGTCGCCGCCGTTGCGGTCGCACGCGTCGGCGACGCGGCGCGCGCGGGTGAGGTTCTCAGCGGTCTCGCCGTTCGGGCCCGGCCAGGGGCGGAGTGTCACCATGTGGCGGTCGTCCGCGTCCAGGCCGCAGTTCGCCCGGGTGCTCATGCCGACGCCGCGCGGGTCGAAGGCGACGATGTCGTACGCGCCCTTCGTCGCCTCCCGCAGCGCCGCCCCCTTCTGCGTCAGCCGCCGCACCCCCGAACCGCCCGGTCCGCCGGGGATCATCAGCAGCGTCCCGCGCCGCGCCTGCGGCCGGTCGCCGCGCAGGCGGGTCACAGCGAGGGTGAGCTGCCGGCCGTCGGGGTCGCGGTAGTCGAGCGGTACGGGCAGGTGGGCGCACTCCTGACCGGTGGGCCCGCCCTCACGGGCGCAGGGTTCCCAGACGAGGGCGGGCGCTCCGGGGGAGGCGGCGGCAGCCGTGGCCGGAACCGCGGTCAGGGTGGACGCGACGGCCGCGGCCGAGAGTGCGAGGAGGAGCGTTCTGGTGGCCCTGCTGGAGCAAGTCGTCATGTGACAAGGGTGGTTGAGCGGACGGACGGTGCCCATGCGGCAGGCAGGACACCGGTGGTGGGGACAGCCCCCGCGAGACCCACCCGGCCCGCCACCCCCGCCCACGCACCCGTCCGGAAGCCGGCGGCACACCGGACGGCGGTCCGTCTACGGTTCTACGGCGCCACGCACGCCACACCCGCATCAGCCGCATCGCCCGCACGCCCCGCGCATCCGCAGGAGAGACCACATGCCCACCCCGACCTCCCCCACCACCGCCCCCATGCCGCCCGCCACCGGGGCGAGGGCGGCCCGGGTCGTCACCGACGCGCTGCAGCCGCGCAATGTCCTGCTCGCGGGCATGCTCGGCGTCGGGCTCGCCGCCGCCGGTGACTGGAACGGGCTGCCGTAGGGCCTGCTGGGCGCGGTGTGCGCGGGCATCGTCCCCGCCGGGTGCATCGAGTGGGAGGCCGTCGTCGACCTGCTCGCCGTCGTGCACTCCCGCTGGTGGCCGCTCGCCTACGCGGTGACCGCCGCCGTCTGCTGGTCCCGTGTCGCGCTGCGCTACCACACCACCGCGCAGACGGCGGCCGGAGCGGCCCTGGGCGCGGCCACGTCGGCCGCCTTCCTGTTCGCCTGACCGGCCGGGGGTCGGGCGCTCGGGAACCGGCCCGGGTCGGGCGCTCGCAGATCACACCGGGCGAGTACCGGCCGAGAGCGGGAGGCGGCCGGTCATCGGCATGAGGGCGGTCAGCAGGGCGCCGGACCGGCGCAGCGTCGCCGTAAGATCGTCTGAGGGCACGGCGGGACGGTCGGCGCGGGAACCAACGGGCCGTCACCGGCCCGCGGCGGGCTCCTCCCACCGGCTCGCAGGCACTGGCGGAACACCCCGCCGTACGTAACTCCAGCCCTCACCCGAAGGCGTGACAACGGGGTGAAGTAGGTTCAGCAGCCTTGAGATTGTCACAGTGAATCGGGGTTGGTGCGCAAGTGCTGGTGGCGGACAGATACCGGCTGGACACACCCATCGGGCGGGGCGGGATGGGAGAGGTCTGGCGGGCAACGGACGAGGTGCTGGGCCGGCCGGTCGCCGTCAAGCTGCTGCTCGGCAACGGGGCCGACGCGTCGGCCGCCGCCCGGTTCCGGCTGGAGGCGCAGACCGCCGCCCGGCTGAGCCATCCGCACCTCGTGGCGGTGTTCGACTTCGGGGCGTGGGAGGACCGCTTCTACCTCGTCATGGAACTCGTCGAGGGGACGAGCCTGGCGCAGACCCTGCTCTCCGTGGGCGCGCTGCCCGCCGAACAGGTCGCCGGGATCGCCGCCCAGGCGGCCGCCGGCCTGGCCGCCGCACACCGTCAGGGCGTCGTGCACCGGGACATCAAGCCCGGCAACCTGATGACCAGTCACGACGGCACGGTGAAGATCGCGGACTTCGGCATAGCCCAGTTCGTCGACGATCCCGCCACGGCGCTGACCACCGCCGGGCAGATCGTGGGCACCAGCCTCTACCTGGCTCCGGAGCGCGCACTGGGGAGACCCGCCGGCCCGGCGTCCGACATGTACTCGCTCGGCTGCGTTCTCTACCAACTCCTCGCCGGACGGCCGCCGTTCCAGGCCGACACCGCGACCGGCACCCTGTACCAGCACGTGGACGCCGCGCCCGTGCCGCCGCGCCGGCTCGGCGTCGACGTGCCAGGACCGTTCGAGGCTTACCTGCTGGGGCTGCTCGCCAAGCAGCCGGAGGAGCGTCCGACGGCCCAGCAGGCCGCCGACTGGTTCCGCCAGGACTCCTGGCGCGGCCACCCCGCGCCGCTGCCCGCGCCGCTCCCGGCGAACGATCCGCCGACCCCGGCCACGACGACGTACTCGCTGCCCTCCACGGGCGCCGCGCGCCCGGCGTCCCGGCGCCGCGCCGCGCCGCCGGTGCAGCGTCCGAGCACCCGGAAGTTCGTACGCCGCCGCCCGCGCGTGGCGAGCGCGATCGCCGGAGCGATCGCCTTCGTGGTGGCGGTGCTCATCGGCATGGCGTGGCTCTCCCCCGAGCCCAGCTCCGCCGACACCCCGGACCCCGGCCCCTCGGCCACAACCGAGACGCCGCGCTGAGGCGGTGCGCCGAGGCCGCACTGAAGCGGTGCGCCGCCGGCGCGCTGAGGCGGCGCAGGGCTAGTCGCCCTCGCCCGGCGACCGCTGAGCGACCGCCACCCCACCCGTCGGCGCGGCGCCGGCGAGCAGCTCCAGCGCCTCCTCCCACCGGAACGGCCCGGTGCCTCCCCCCACCAGCACGCCCATCCCCCGCAGCCGCTCGACGCTCTGCCGGTACGCGGGGTGGGCGGCCAGCTCCGGGTTCACCGAGGGCAGCACGGCGGTGGGCACGCCCGCGCCGTACGCCTCGCACAGGGTGGCCACGGCGAGGGTGTCAGCGATGCCCGCGGCCCACTTGTTGACGGTGTTGAAGGTGGCGGGAGCGACCGCGACGGCGTCCGGCGCGGGAAAGGGCCGCGGATCCCCGGGCGACCGCCACGCCGACCGCACGGGCCGCCCGGTCAGCGTCTCCAGCGCCTCCTGGTCGACGAACCCTAGCCCTTGGGGCGTGGCGATCACGCCGACCTCCCACCCCCGCTCCTGCGCGGCGGCGACGAGCCGCCCCACGCCGTCGGCGACCCCCGCCGCGCAGACCACGACGTACAGAAAAGGCTTGGCCCGCTGGGTCACACCACACCCCGTTCGACGACTGTGTCAGCACCCCAGTGGATCAGGCCACCCCCGCCGTACGTCCGGCGGGGGCGTGTCCCGCCGCGCGCCGGCGCCTCAGTCCGCGTGGTGGTGCGCCGCGACCCGCTGGGCGGGCAGCCGGGGCCGGCGAGGGAGGCGCTGGAGGGCGTTGGTCCGGCGGGCGCCCTCGTCGTGCGGGCGGGTCCGGATCAGCTCGGCGAACAGGGCGCGGCCCGCGAGCAGCGCCTGGCGCATCGCCTCGGTGTCCGTGTCACCCGCCGCCGCGCGCTCGGCGGCCTCCTGGAGCAGGCGGCGGGCTCCCGCCTCGTGGGGGCAGTGCACGGACAGCGCCTCGTACTGCCGCTGGAGCGACTCCGTCGGGAAACCGCGGTCGCGCGCCAAGTCGCTCATCAACTGGTCGGCCTGCGCCACAACCGTCCCCGGCGCGTCGACGAACTGCTCCTGCAGCCCGGCCCACCGCGCGGCGTACCGCTCACGCGCCTCCAGTGTCAGGCTCCTGACGCGCAGCCCGCCGTACCGCCGCAGCCGCTCGCTCAGATCGCGCTCGGCCGCGTCGACGTCACCGCCGTGCCGTGCGGCCGTCTCGTCGAACTCCGGCCCGAACCTGCGGCGCAGATCGTCGGGGCCCGCCTGCGCGACCGGCCGGGCCAGCAGGAGTGCCGTGATGATCGCGGCCACCACACCCAGAAGGACCACAGCGCCCGTAGACATGAGTTCCCACCTTTCTTGGGGGCTTCCTCGTACGAGGATTCCGCTGTTAGTCACGGAGTGTTACCACTTCTGGCCCGCGTAAACGCGCACAGTAATAATGCATAGGATCGGGATTCGGGGGCAGGAGCGCCTTCTGAGGGGAACCGAACCACCGGGAGGGGCAGGACGATGAACAGGACGGCGACCATGACGACCGTGTCCACGCAGACCGTTGCCGACGCGGAGACGATCGGGGAGCTGCCCTGGATCGAGGACGCGGGCAAGATCGCGCCCAAGGACGCCCGCGAGCTGTCGCAGCTGTTCTTCGACCAGCTCCAGGTCCTCGAAGAGGGCACGCACGAGTACCAGTACGCGCGCAACACCCTCATCGAGATGAACCTGTCCCTCGTGCGGTACGCCGCCAACCGCTTCCGCAACCGGGGCAGCGGCGACATGGAGGACATCATCCAGGTCGGCACCATCGGTCTGATCAAGGCCATCGACCGGTTCGACCTCAGCCGCGAGGTGGGCTTCGCCACCTTCGCCGTGCCGTACATCGTCGGTGAGATCAAGCGGTTCTTCCGCGACACCAGCTGGGCCGTTCACGTTCCCCGGCGGCTCCAGGAGCTGCGGGTCGACCTCGCGAAGGCCAAGGAGGAGCTCTCCCTGCGCCTGGACCGCGACCCCACCGTGCCGGAGCTGGCCGAGCACCTGAGCCTGTCCGAGGAAGAGATCATCGAGGGCCTGGTGGCCGCCAACGGCTACACCGCCGGCTCCCTCGACGCACCGAACGACAGCGGTGAGGGCGGCGACGCCAACAGCCGCACCTTCGCCGACCGGCTCGGCGACCTGGACCCGGCCATGGAGAGCGTGGAGGACCTGCACACCCTGGCCCCGCTCCTGGAGCGTCTCGACGCGCGCGACCGCCGCATCGTCGAGATGCGCTTCGGCCAGGAGATGACGCAGGCACAGATCGGCGCCGAGCTCGGCGTCTCCCAGATGCAGGTTTCCCGGCTCCTGTCGCGCGTACTGAAGCAACTGCGCAACGGGATGCTGGCCGGCGAGCGCTGACGGCCGCAGGTCACGGCGGCCGAGCGCATGAGGTCCCGGCCCGTACTGACAGCGCCGCCCAAGGGGTGGCAGAGTGGAACGGTGCCCCCCAGACCACCGTCGCGCTCACCGGACCCGGCGTACACCGCGTCCGAGGTGACGGATCTGCTCGACGTCCTGTGGGGCAGGGCGCAGCTCAGGGCCCCGTCCGGGCCCGTCTCGCCGTCGCAGCTCCGCGCGCTGCTGGTCATCGAGCGTTTTGAGGGCGGCAATCTGCGGTCCCTGGGCGAGACGCTCGGATCGAGTCCGCCCGCCACGAGCCGGCTGTGCGACCGCCTGGAGGCGGCCGGCCTGATGGAGCGCCGCCTCAGTCCGGCCAGCCGCCGCGAGGTGGAGCTGCACCTGAGCCGACCGGGACGCGCCCTGCTCGACGAAGTACGGGAGTGCCAGCTGCTGGAACTCGCCCCCGTCCTCGAGACGATGGCTCCCGAAGACCTGACGCGGCTGGCCGCGGGCCTCGCCGCGTTCCGGGCGGCCGCCGCCGCGGTGGTCCACGGCGGTGACGCCGAGGAAGACTCCCCGGTGCGGGCGGTACGCCCGGCCTGAGCGGCCCACCGTCCCCGCGCCTGGCGGGCCACCGTCCCCCGCGACGTCCTGACTAGGCGGCCATCGCCGCCGCGCGGCTGTCGCGGACGGTGAAGACGTCGTCCAGACCCAGCACTCCCAGCAGCCTCGTCACGAGCGCCGACGGCGCGGCGAGGCGCAGGCGGCCCCCGAGCACCGGGCGCAGCGCGAGCAGCACATTGATCATGCCCGTGTCGGCGAACGTCACCGCCGACAAATCGATCACCACCGGCGATCTCCCCCGGCTGGCCTCGCGGTGCAGTGCCAACCGAAGAGGTTCGACCGACTCCAGATCCACCTCACCGCGCAGCGCGAGCACGACGGCCCGCTCCGACCGGTGGGTGTCGAGGAGCATGCGCTGTTCGGTGCTGCGAGTGTGCACAACTGGCCCCTCAGGTGTGGCAGCGGCCAGCTGAGCCGACGCATCTGCCCCGATGGTGCGGCAGGATTCACCCTAGGGCTAATAGTTGCCGCTTGGCAACACTCGACCTTTGTCAACAGTATGGTCACCAAATCTCCCCAATGCCGTTACGCTGCACCGTCGCCAACGCCCCTGACACCTCCGCATTCCGGCCCGCCTTATCCCGATCCGCATCGATATGCCCGATCCGCCCGACCGACCGACACAGAGGACCGCCGACCGTGACGCATTTCCTGGCCGTGGAGCGTGCCGTGCGCACCGCCGCACCGCACGCCCTCCTCGAAACGGCACGTGCCGCGCTGGTCGAGCACTACGAAGCCACCGAAGTCGACCTGCTGATGGCCGACTACAGCCTCACGGTCCTCCAGCCGGTCACCGCCATGCCCCACACCGCACGGGCCCTGCCGGTCCATTCCAGCCCCGAGGGCCGGGCCTTCGGCAGCCAGAAGCCGTACGGGCAGTACGTGGGCCGGGACGATGCCGTCGACCTGCACCTGCCGGTCACCGTCCGCGGGGACAGACTCGGCATCCTCACCGTGCGCCTGCCCAAACACAGATGCACGCCCCAGTCCACCGAGGAACTCGCGGAGCTCGCCGAACTCCTCGGCCACGAGATCATCGTTGCCGAGCGCGACACCGACGTGTACCTCCAGGCCCGCCGGGTCAGCCGCCTCACCCTCGCCGCCGAGATGCAGTGGCAGTTGCTCCCCGGCAGCGCCTGTTCCCGCCAGGAGTACGCCATCGGCGCCCAGCTGGAACCCGCGTACGCCATCCACGGCGACAACTTCGACTGGGCCACCACGGCCGAGACCCTCACCCTCACCGTCACGAACGGGATGGGCGAGGGAATCCAGGCTTCCCTCCTCACCAACCTGGCCGTCAACGCGCTGCGCAACGCCCGCCGGGCCGGCATCGGCATCGCCGACCAGGCCGCCCTCGCGGACCAGGCCATCTACGGTCAGCACCACGGCGAGGCGTACGTCTCGACGCTCCTGCTCTCGTTCGAGCTGTCCACCGGTCACGCCAAGGTCGTCGACGCCGGGTCCCCGCAGCTGTGGCGCCAGCGGAACAAGACCGTCGAGCGCGTCCCCTTCGAGGCGCAGCTGCCGCTCGGCATGTTCGAGGAGACGGCGTACGTCGCGCAGGAGTTCCGCGCGCTCCCCGGCGACCGGCTGGTGTTCGTCAGCGACGGGGTGTACGCCGCGGCGACACGGGCAGGCGAGGTCTACGGGGAACGCGCGCTGGCGCGCGCCATTCAGGCCGCGAGCCTCCTGCCCGCCGCCGCGGTGCCCCGTGCGGTGCTCCAGGAGCTCGCCTCGTACCGTGACACGGACGTCGCCGACGACGCCCTCGTCGTCTGCCTGGACTGGTTCGGCCGGGCGACGCGCGAAGTTAGCCCGCGGTAGAAGCGGGGCAGGAGCCCCGGGGTCACCTGATCAGGACCTTCCATCCACACGGGGGTGAACGACATGAACCGCACGCAGACGGCCAGTACCGGCGTCGCCGAGAGGACCACGCTGCCGGACACGGCGGCCGAGGCGCGCGACACCGCTCGCGCGTTCCTGTCCGACCTCGCCCCGGCGCCCACCGAGGAGGCCGCCGAGAACGTGGTGCTGGTCGTCTCCGAGCTGGTCACCAACGCGCTGCGGCACGCGGGCGGCATCACGGGGCTGCGCCTGACCGCGGACCGCCACACGGTGGAGATCACCGTGCAGGACCCGAGCCCCGCCCGCCCGCGGCCCCGCCACCCGGACATCACCGGCTATGAGGGCGGCTACGGCCTGACCCTGGTGAACTTCCTGGCCCGTTTCGTCACGGTCAGCCCGGCCCCCGGAGGGGGCAAGAAAATCTGCGCGGCCCTCAGCCTCTGACGGCGGAAGCGAGCGATACGTCAGACCCTCCGACCATAGGTAATTGGCCACCGCATCATCTCTTCCAGTGATCTCCCGATCCCGCGCGCCGGTCACTGAGCGGGTGCTCAACGGCCTGCTCGTCTCTCCCGCTCCCGTCACCGTCGCGCTGGCGGACGAAGGCCCGGCCGGCCGGCGACTGGCGCAGCTCTACAGCCGTCCACAGCCGCTGAGCGGAGCCGACGTCGTCCTGGCCACCGATCTGATCGAGCGCGCCGGCGGCCGGCAGGCGACGGATCTGGAGGCCAGGCGGCAGATCACTTCCGCGATGCGGGCGCTGGCGCGGGCCGAGCCCGTGCCCTCCGTCTACCGGCAACTGCACGACATCGCACCGCTGCTGACAGACCGCGACCACTGACACCGGAAAACAGCCCCCCGCGAATTGCGCGTCAGCGTTTTCAGCATTCGGCGTAACCGCCCGGGGCCTTTCGCCGTTTCGGTCGGTGGTGCCTGCGCCATTTCGACGAACCGACGCGCAGCATCTATCACGGGACGCGAATCTTGAAGCAGGACGACATTCAGACAAAAAGGCCATCGGTCTTCGGTCCCCCCGCCATCAATGTGCACGGTCTGTGCGCCGCACTCGGAAACCGGGTCATTTTCGACGACATCAGTTTCACGGTGCCCAGGGGATCGATCGTGGGGCTGCTCGGACCGAGCGGCTGCGGCAAGACCACGCTCCTGCGTTCCGTCGTCGGCATCCAGAAGAGCACGTCGGGCCACGTACAGGTCCTCGGCCACCCCGCCGGGTCCGCCGCCCTCAGCTCGCACGTCGGCTACGTCACCCAGGCCCCTCCGTGTACGCCGACCTGACGGTCCTGGAGAACCTGCGCTACTTCTCCGCCGCACTGGGCATGCGCGGCTGGCGCCGCGAGGACGCCGGGGTGCACAGGGAGCTGTGGACGGTCTTCCGGGGGCTGGCCGACGACGGGACGGCCCTGCTCGTGTCGAGCCACGTCACGGACGAGGCCGACCGGTGCGACCGACGCACCTCCGGGACGGCCGAACGGCTGCTCACACTGCCGTGCAGCGGCTGGACATCGTCCTCGGCTATCACCCTGGCCTTCACCTTCCTCGCCCTGCTCCAGGCCGTCCTCTCCACGCTCCTCGCGGTCGGCCCGCTGGGCCTGGAGATCAAGGGGCCCGCCTACCTGCTGTTGGTCATCGCCATGCTGGGGGCGCTGCTCGGGCTGGCCCTCGGCCTGCCGGTGAGCGCGTTCGCGCGCAACGAGTTCCAGGCCCTGCAGTCCCTGCCGGCCGGTGTGCTTCCCCAGTTCCTCGTCTGCGGGCTGTTCGTGCCCCGCGACGAGATGCACGGCTCACTGGCGGCGCCGGCCAAGGTGATGCCGATGACATACGCCGTGCAGGCGGCGGGGGAAGCCGCTCAGCACACCGGCGTCACGGGGGTGTTCGTGCGGGACGCGCTGCTGATCCTGGTCTGCGTCGTGGCGGTGCTGGTCGCCAGCGCGGCCACCCTGAAGCGATGACAGGGGTGGGGCGCCACCGGGGGCCGGTGACGCCCCACCCCTGGGTGCGCCGCTACAGCGGGCGGTTCGACGTGTTCCAGGCGAAGCCACCGCTGACCTGCCCGTTGCTCGGGAAGACGAACGGTCCGAAACGCAGCGGGCCAACGCCCGGCGGGTACGGATCGAGGGCCTCGGACACGGCGGCGGGAGCGGCGGACGCGGTGGACGCGAACCCGCCGGCGACCAGTGCGACGGCGACGGCGCATACGGCCGCGGTACGGCGGAAGAATTCCAGCCTCACGTCCATCCCACTCCCGGAAATGGAAACGGATTCCTCCCCCCATTTCCTCTAAGGTGAAGGGCGGAATAATCGCCAAAGAACAATTGCTTACCCATGTCGCCGGACGAGAAAAGAAAGAGCAGCGGGTGCGCCGGAAACTGACGTTGATCCTGCTTTCGATGGCCGTTGTCGCGGCCCCTGTCACGGCCGCGCCCGCGAGCGCGGATCCGCCCCCCAAGCCGCCGCACTTCGCGTGGCCCAAGCCCCCCGTGCACGACTTCCACATCCACGCCCTGCCGCCGCTCCCCGACGTCTGGCAGGCGACGTGGCGCCCCTCCGCGGGACACGAACAGCGCCCGCCCCGCAAGCCGTCCGGGCTCGAGGAGCGTCCTTCCGCCTCCGTGCAGAAGGCCCGGAAGGGCATGGTCCGCCTTCTCAACCGCGAGCGGGCCCGCCACGGCTGCCGACCCGTACGGTCGCACCGCGCCCTGACGAGAGCCGCTCAACGGCACAGCGCCTACATGGCACGCGCCGGGGCCCTCTCGCACACCGGAGCGCACGCTTCCACGCCGGGCGACCGGCTCTCGGACGAGGGCTACCGGTGGCGTCGAGTGGCCGAGAACCTCGCCCGCGCCGAACCGGACCCGGCATCGGCCCTGCGCCGCTGGAAGCAGAGCCCGAAGCACCGCGCCGTGATGCTCACCTGCGCCTACCGGCACGTGGGCGTCGGAGTGAGCCGCCGCGGCGGCCAGGGATGGTGGACGCTCCTGCTGGCCGGCCCGCGCTGAGCCGGCGGTGCGGCGGCCGTGACGGGGGCTCGGCCGCCGCTCACCGGCGCAGCAGGTCCTCGTCCCACCACCACGCCGCGGAAGGGATCCGCAGCGGCGAGCGGTTGTCGTCCGCCGGCCGCTCCGCCCACTCCAGCGGAGTATCGTCCAGGCCGCCGGGGACGTGCCCCAGACTGAGGTAGCGCGGCACCCGCAGACCCCACGCGGCGTTGCCCCGTACGCCGTACCACAGTCCCCGCAGGTAGTGGTTCAGCTCCGCGCCGGCCTACGGGCGGACCTGCTCGTACACGTCGAGGAAGCGGAGCGTCACCCGGTCGCGCAGCCGTGTCGCCGCGTCCACGGCCTCCCTGAGCGACAGGTCCTGATGCCGCATCAGGACCGTGTAGACGTTCTGGTCGGTGTGCCCCCGGGACAGCTCCTTGCGCAGCGAATGCCGGTCGTTGTCCAGTGCCGCGAGCAGCATGGCCATCTCCGTCAGCGCCCGGACCACCGGCCGGTGCATCTCGCGGCCGGGGCACCTCCACGCCCGTGGCCAGTTCCAGCATCGCGAACGTCGGCTCGCCGCCGCACGACAGCAGCCGCATCGCGAGGAACTCGTCCAGATCCGGCATGTGCCCGCGGGCCGCGTTGCCGATCTGCCACGTCACACCGGACAGCCAGGCACGATGAGCGGTGGCGAACCACCAACGGCCACTCACGCGTCCCGCACAGCCCCCCGCCAAGCCGACTCCCGAAGCAGCCGCAAGCCGTTCAACCCCACCAGCACCGTCGACCCCTCATGCCCCGCCACCCCCAGCGGCAACGGCAAATGCCCCGCGAGATCCCACACCACCAGCACCCCGATGCACACGGACGCGATCACAAGGTTCTGCACGACCAGCCGCCGAGCCCGCCGCGACAGCGCCACCACCGCCGGCACCGCGGCCAACTCGTCCCGCACCACAACCGCGTCGGCCGTCTCCAGCGCCAGATCCGATCCGGCCCTCCCCATGGCGATGCCACTGTGCGCCGCGGCCAGCGCCGGCGCGTCGTTGACCCCGTCCCCGACGACCAGCACCTTCTCCCCCGCCGCCTCCCACTCCCGTACGGCGGCCACCTTGTCCTGCGGCAACAGCCCCGCCCGCACCTCCGTGATGCCGACCCCGCCGGCGAGCCGCTCGGCGGCGCGCACATTGTCCCCGGTCAGCAGCACCGGCGCGGCACCGGTGAGCCGCCCGAGCGCCGCGACCGCCTCCCCGGCCCCCGCCCGCACCCGGTCCTCGAACCCGAGCACCCCCACCGGCGCCCCGTCGACCCACACCACCACGGCGGTACGCCCCGCCCCTTCCACCTCGTCCACAGCCGCCGACGCCGCGTCCCCTCCGGCCGCGTCCCCGCCGGCCACCCCCACCGGCCGCCCCACCCGCACCACCCGCCCGTCGACGACGGCCCGGACCCCGCGCCCCGGCTCCGAGGAAAAGTCCTCGGCCGTACCGACTGGCAGCCCGCGCTCCTCGGCCAGAGCCACGACGGCCCGCGCGAGCGGATGCTCACTCGGATGCTCGGCAGCGGCGGCCAGAGCCAGCACCTCCCCAGCCCCACACCCACCACCGCTCACGACCACCCCCGCACCCGCACCCGCACCCGCACCCGCACCCGCACCCGCACAGACCTCACCACCCGCACCCGCACCGACCCCCGCCCCAACCACCCGCACCTCCGCCACCCGCGGCGCCCCCTCCGTCAACGTCCCGGTCTTGTCCAGCGCCACCCGCGTGACCCCGCCCAGCCGCTCCATGACCACGGCGGATTTGACCAGCACCCCGTGCCGCCCCGCGTTGGCGATCGCGGACAGCAACGGCGGCATGGTCGCCAGCACCACCGCACACGGCGAGGCGACGATCATGAACGTCATGGCCCGCAGCAGCGTCTCGGTGAAGTCGGCCCCCAGCAGCAGCGGAACGGCGAACAGCGCCAGCGTGGCCACCACGACACCCACCGAGTACCGCTGCTCGACCTTCTCGACGAACAACTGCGTCGGCGCCTTCGTCCCGCTCGCCTCCTCGACCATCTCCACGATGCGTGCGATGACCGACTCGGACGCGTCCTTGTCGACCCGGACCGTCAGCGCCCCCGTCCCGTTGAGTGTGCCGGCGAACACCTCGTCCCCCGGCTCCCTGTGCACCGGCAGCGGCTCCCCGGTGACGGTCGCCTGGTCCACCTCACCGGCGCCCTCCACCACCGTCCCGTCGGCCGGCAGCCGCTCCCCCGGCCGTACGAGCACCAAGTCCCCGACCCGCAGCGAGGCGACCCCCACCACCTCCTCGCCGGCCACTTCCGCACCCGCGCGCCCCACCCGGACCGCCGTGGCCGGAGCCAGGTCCAGCAACCCCCGCACCGAGTCGGCGGTACGCCGGGTGGCCAGCGCCTCCAGCGCCCCGGACACCGCGAAGATCACGACGAGCAGCCCCCCGTCGAGGAACTGCCCGATCGCCGCCGCCCCCACCGCGGCCACGACCATCAGCAGGTCGACGTCGAGGCTTCGCTCCTTGAGCGCCGTCAGCCCGGCCCACCCCGGCTCCCACCCGCCCGCGACGTAACAGACCGCGTAGAGCGGCCCCCAGACCCACGCCGGCGCCCCCGCCAGATCCAACGGAAAGGCCAGCAGGAAGGCGAGGGCGGACAGCCCCGCCCACCGCACCTCCGGCAGCGCGAGCAAGCGCGTACGGCCGGCCGGCGCCGGCACGGCGGACTGCCGCGCTTCGGACCGGTCGTCGAGCAGCGGAGCAGCCATGACGGAACACCTCTCGATCGGGCGGTCCCGGCCGACGGGATCCGGGTCGGCAGGTCACAGCACAGCGCCACAGCGCGCCCTGCCCGAGTCCCACCATAGCGGAACACATGAAGAGCTCTTCAGTCGTTACTCAGACCGCCCCCGATACGATGGCCGCATGGGACACGGAGTCGACGAACGCGCCACACCCACGGGTCATCTCGACGCGGACGCCGCCGCCACCATCGCCGCCACCCTCCAGGCCCTGGCCACCCCGTCCCGGCTGATGATCCTGACCCGCCTCCGCCAGAGCCCGTGCGGAGTGACGGAACTGGCCGAAGCCGTCCACATGGAACAGTCGGCGGTCTCCCACCAACTCCGCCTGCTGCGCGCGCTGAGTCTCGTCACGGGCGTCCGGCAGGGCCGTCGCATTGTCTACAGCCTGTACGACAATCACGTCGCCCAACTTCTCGATGAAGCCGTTTATCACATCGAGCATTTGCGCCTCGGCACACGGGACGTTCCCCCGGCGGCACGACCCGATATCGACGACGACGAGAAGCCTTCCTCGTAAGGGGTACTGCGGAAATCCGGTTAGCCCGACCGGGTGACTTATGGCCCGGCATGCCCACCGTGGGCAATTAGGGTCCCGCTGTATGACCTCACAGACTGCTCAGAACGCTCAAACACCTTTCGAACAAAGCCACTTGGGCACTATCTCGGTAATCGCATGGTCGGGCGAGAACATTGACGACGGCCGCGACATGGCCTTCCTGCTCGCGTACTCCCTCGGTGACGGTTCGGCCGGCCCCGAAGCCGGCGAGCGGGCCGTCCGCCACCTTCTGGAGCAGACCGGCCTCCCCGTCGGCGAAGGCATCACGGACGGCTCCAAGTCGAAGGAGCCGGTCAGCCTGCTCGTCGAGAGCGGCAGCATTTCCCTGACGATGCCGAGCCTGCGGGTCCAGAGCCTCGTACCGGAGGAGTGGACCGCCGCGGCCCTCAAGCGCAAGCACGCGCACCTCATCTTCACCACCCGCCCGTGGCCGGAAGGCAAGCCCGGCGTCCCCGTCGAGGCGGACGCCCTGAAGGCGTTCGTCGCCGACGAGGAGGTGCTGGCCGCCTCGGCGCACTGCGTGATCCCGGTGACCACCCTGCGCAAGTAACCCGGCGGGCGATCGCCCCCCCCCCACAGCCTTCAGGCCCTGCAGACGGGATGCGTCTGCAGGGCCTGAAGGCTGTGACCAGGGGGGACAGGAGTGGCTGGAGTCTCCGCCCGCTTCCGGTCGGGTGCCGGCCCGGACCACCGCGCAGGAGGGAGCGCGGTGATCCGTGCCGTGGCTGACGAACGTCAGCTGTTGTCCGCGCCGTTGGCGGCGAGCAGGTTGTCCAGGACGTGCGACAGCGTCTCGTCACCCTTGTTCTGGGTGGAGTTCTCGACGCACTGCTGGTTCTGCGGGTTGGACAGGATGTCCTGGACGCCGACGTTGATGAGGCCGACGACGTTCTGGATGTTCTTGATCGGGACGGCGACACACGGCTTGTTGAACGAGCCCTGGATGAGCGACATCTGGGGGCTCATGTCACCGTGCGTGGTGGAGTTGCCGTAGATCTGCTTCGACCCGTTGCCACTCGCGGTGCGGACGTCCTGGTCGTCAGCGGCCGCCATTGCCTGCGGGGCGGCCGCGGCACCGAGGCCCATGACGGAGACGGCGACGGCAGCGGTAGCCATGACCTTCTTGATCACTGTTTTCCTCTTTCCATGTCGTACCCCGAGGTGAGGCGCACTGCCCAACTCCGCAGCGATGGGTTAGTTCTCCTGCATCACCCATTTGGCCGTGCAGGATTGCGCCACAAGGCCCGCAATTGCCATTCGAGTGAATCGGCGCAACCAATCCTCTTAACGAAAGTTGAGCCTGACGCAGAACCCTGAGTACCGGACTAACAAGGAAACCAAATGCTCAAGAAGATGATGGCCACGGCCGCGGTCGCTGCCTCTGTAGTCGGGTTCGGCGCTGCCGGAGCCGGTCAGGCGATCGCCGCCGTGGACGACCACACCACCGCGAACGCCAGCGGCAACGGATCGGTGCAGAAGTACGGCAACTCCATCACGAAGGGCAAGCAGAGCCCGCAGCTGTCCATCATCCAGGGCTCGTTCAACAAGCTGTGTCTCGCCGTCCCGATCAAGAACATCCAGAACGTGGTCGGCCTCGTCAACGTCGGCGTCCAGGACATCCTGTCCAACCCGCAGGAGCAGCAGTGCGTCGAGAACTCCACCCAGAACAAGGGCGACGAGACCCTCTCGCACCTGCTGGACAACGCCATCGCGGGCAACGGCGCGTCGAACGACTGACGCTGATCACGGCCTGATCCACAGTGCGCCCCCGACTGCGGTCGGGGGCGCACTGCTGCGCCCACTCCAGCCGTCGGCACGGACGCGGGCCCGGAACCACCCGAAGGCCCCGTACACGCCGGAAGGCCGGTGCACACACCCACAGGTGTACGCACCGGCCTTCCGGCGCCGCGCTAGGGCGCGGAGGCTTCTCAGCCCTGGAGGGGCATGCCGCCGAGCATCGGGCCGGCAGTCTTGGCGGTCTTCTGGGCGTTGCCGATGAGCTTGGACGGGTCGCCGTTCCTGGCCTCGTTGACGGCCTGCGCGGTGTCGGTCGCGGCGTGCAGAAGGGGCTGGACGGTGGAGTCCACGGGCTGGTGCTTGTTCAGGGCGTCGGTCAGCTGCTGCACGCCGCCGTTCAGGCTCATGGCCTGGTACTCGGCGGGCATGGCCGCGGCCGGAGACGCGGCTGCCGCGGCCGCTCCCGCGGCCATCATCGAAGCGGCGATGGTAGAGGCGGCCTTCATGTACTTCATTCCAGTGATCCCTCTTCGTGCTGGCGTAATCCGCGAACTACGAATCCCGTGACATTCCGACGCTGCTGTTCCATGTCACTTACACCAGGACTAACGAAGGCCCGGACGGTGAGAAACTGACATCGTACGCCGTTCTTGCCGATTCACCCGGATGCGGACACGGCAATGCGTCCGCATGTCCCCCGGACACACGAATGGAGCGGGTTCCGTAGAACCCGCTCCATTCGTGCGCGCGGTCTGTGCGCCAGGTCCCGCGTCAGACCTGCGCGGACGCCTTGCGGCGGAACATCAGCACACCGCCGCCGAGCAGCGCGGCACTGAGCGCCGCGGCGGCGCCGAGCTCACCGGCACCCGTGGCGGCCAGGCTGGGGGCCTCCTGCGCGGCGGGAAGCACCTGCGTGGGCGGCTTCTGGGCCTGGGGCTCGGCCGTGGGCGGCTTGTTGACGGACGGCTCCTCGGCCGGCAGTTCCTCGACCGGGGGCTTCTCGACCGGGGGCTTCTCGACCGGGGGCTTCTCGGCGGGCGGAGTACCGGGCGGCGTGTGCCCCGGGGGCTCCTCGGCCGGGGGCTCCTCCTCGCACGGCTCGTCACCGGGCTGCTCCTGGTGGGGCGGCTCGTGACGCGGCGGCTCTCCACCGGGGTGACCCTCACCGGGGTGGTCGCCGCCGGGGTGACCGGGGTGGTCGTTGCCCGGGTGCCCGCCCGGGTGACCGGGGTTGTCGCCGCCGGGGTGACCGGGGTGGTCGTTGCCCGGGTGCCCGCCCGGGTGACCGGGGTGGTCGCCGCCGGGGTGCCCGCCACCGGGATGACCGCCGTCAGGTCCCTCGCCGCCCGGGTGACCGCCACCGGGGTGACCCTCACCAGGGGGGTTCCCGTGGCCGGGGCCGCCGTGGCCGGGCTCGCCGTGGCCGGGCCTGGACGGCTTGTGCGGCTTCTTCGACTCGCCGTTGACGCACTCGTTGCCGAAGGCCGGGTTCAAGAGCGCGATGATGTTGATGGTGTTGCCGCACGCGTTCACCGGAACGTGTACAGGCGCCTGAACGTTGTTGCCGGACCCTACGCCCGGCGAGTTGGAGGTGTCCCCCTCGGCCCCGGAATCCGCCAGAGCGGTGCCTCCGGAGATGGCGAGGAGCCCGGAGGCGGCCGCCGCGGCGAACACACCTCTGCTCAAAACCTGTCGCACTTTGCCGTTCCCTGTCTTTCTACCTGCGGGGGAGCCGATTGCTCACACGCGATGAGGGAGGTTCAGTGGGCCCCCGAGCGCATGGCGTGCACTGGGGGGCCAACCGTGACCGAACATCTAGCGGTTCGGACGGGGAACTACTTGTTGATGCACGTGTTGCCGAAGGCCGGGTTCAGGAGCGCGATGATGTTCACGGTGTTGCCGCAGACGTTCACCGGGACGTGAATCGGAACCTGCACGTTGTTGCCGGAGATGACGCCCGGGTTGCCCTTGACGACACTGTTCGCCCCGGAGTCGGCGATGGCCGGGGAGGCGACACCGGCGGCCAGGAGCGAGCCGGCGATGAAAGCGGCGCTCTTCATGTACTTCACTTTAAGAACCTTTCCGGCGGCGACACCCTACACAGCCACGTCCTTCGCGCTGCACGAGTCTGTTTTCTTCACGCCCGTAGCGTCGCCGTCGTCATCGGTAACGATCCGGTTCCACCGAGGAAACTCCATAAAAGAAGCTATCTATCCACCGTCACCCGAACGCCCTAACCTTCATTTCGGCCCGGCCGGGGGCGAATTGGCGTCCGCACGCCAATGCCCGGCCTCCCCAACAGGGGAAACCGGATACGGGCGCGGCGTGTCGGGCGTCAGACGGGCGCGCCGGGGACCTTCGGGGCGTCCGCGGCGCCGGGGACCTTCGGCAGCGCGGGCAGACCTTCGAGGTTCGGGGCCGGCAGACCGCCGCCCACCACGATGCTGACGACCACGTTGAGGGTCGCGGTGATGGTGGCCACGACCGCCTCCGTCACCTTGGTCGCGTCACCCTGCTCCGCGGCCTTCAGCAGTACGTCGACCTTGGCGCGCAGGTCGACGACCGCCTTCGCCTTGAGTTCGAGGCCCGTGTCGGCGGCCCGGGGAGCCGCCGCCGAGGGCAGCTCGGGGGACGGCGACGCGGGGACTTCGAGGGCCGTGCCGGGGGCCTTGGGAAGGCCCTTCAGGGCCTCTTCGATCGCCTTCGTGTGCCGCGCGAGCTCCTCGGGCGACAGCTTGCCGCCGCCGGCGATGATCGCGTCGAGCAGCTTGGTGACGGGAGTCAGTACGCCGGCGATGTCGTTCAGCAGCTTCACCTGGGGCGTGAGCTTGTCGGCGCCGGGCAGCGGTTCCGCGGCGGCGGGGCGCTCCGCGGCGAGCTGAGGCTGCACGGGGGCCGCTATCGCGCCTCCGGCCGAGCCGAACGCCAGTACACCGCACGCCAGGGAGGAGACGACGAGACCGGCGGTTCGGGAGATGCGCATGGGGGTGTCCTTACGTGAGGGGTCGGAGAGGGGACAACGCCACCGTGCAACCGGCGACCACCCTCCGCAACTTTTCCCGCACGGAGCGTCAATACTGGAGTGCCTTGTCGAGCCCCGTGAAGCTCTCCTCGCTCACGTCCGGCAGGCCGAGCGGGAGCGGTGACGCCGGCCGGTCGGACCGGTCCGGCGGGGCGGCCAGAGCCGACGGAGCGGGCCCCGCCAGAGCCGTCGCCAGTCCGGCCGCGAACACCGCGGCGGTGGCCGCGGCGACTGCGCTTCGTGTCTTCATGCCCTGCCAACGGCCGAGATCCCCACAGGTCACGGCCGGTCCCGTGGCCGGCGGACGGGGTGACACGCCCGGGTCCGACGGCTCAAGCCGGGCTGCGGTCCCCCGCGCGCTCCTGCTGCGGCACCGCGCTCAGGTGACCGGCGGGCTCCAGCGGGCGGTCGGTGAAGAACCGGAGCGCCAGGTCGGCCACCTCGTCCGCCTTCTCGAGGACGACCCAGTGGTCGGCGTCCCGGATCGTCGTGAAGCTGCTTCCCCGGATGGTCGCGGCGAAGGCCCGCTGGCGCTCGGCCGACGTCACGGTGTCGTGCTCCCCGGTGAACACCAGCGCCGGCACCCCGGACAGGCCCCCCGAGAAGTCCGGCCGGTCGCCGAGGGAGCGGTGCACGGAGTCCGCGGCGTGCGGGGAGTGCGCGACGGCGTGCAGCATGGTCCGCTTCACGTACCGGTACGCGAGGTCCCTGCGGGCGACGTACCGGTCCGGGTCGAGGCACATCAGCGCCTCCGTCACCAGCGTCGCGAAACCGTCCCGGTCCCCGGCCGCGAGCCGGTCGGTGGCGCGCTGCCAATGGGCCCGCTGGGCATCGGAGATGTGGGCGGGCACGCCGCCGAGGATCAGCCGGGCGACGCGGCCCGGGTTGCGCTGGGCGCAGCGGAAGGCGAGCGCGGCGCCGTACGAGAAGCCGAAGAGATTGACGCGCGGTACGCCGAGGTCGTCGATGATCCGGGTGACCGCGGCGCACAGGAGATCCGCGCTGGGCCCCGGCGGCAGGGGTGCGGCGGTGCCCATGCCCGGCAGGTCGGCGGTCACCACGCTCGCGACGGGTCCGAGACGGCCGTCCATCTGGGGCCAGCCGAACATCCCCTGGAGCGCGCCGCCGAGGACGACCACCGGTTCGGTGACCTCCGCGCCGGGCGAACCGGCGGCCGGGCCCGTGCGGTGCAGCACGCGGTAGGAGTAGCGCAGCCCGTCCACCGACAGCGAGCGAACGGTTTCCTCGGGCATGCTCCTTCTCCTTCTCGACGTGTTCTCGACGTGTCTGGACGTACTTGACGTGCTGGGCGTGTCTGCGACGTGTTCTCGGCGTAACGGCCGGCCCGGCCCGTCAGGCGCGGGTGAGGACGAGCGCGGCGTTGTGGCCGCCGAAGCCGAGCGACGTCTTGACCGCGCAGTCGAACGCGGCGGGGCGGGCGGACTTGGCGACCACCTCGACCGGGATGTGCGGGTCGAGCGCGTCCAGGTTGGCCGTGGGGGGCACCAGCTGGTGCTGCAGGGCGAGCACCGTCAGCGCGGTCTCGATGCCGCCGGCCGCGCCCAGGGTGTGGCCCGTCATGGCCTTGGTCGAGGTGACGAGCGGGCCGGGGCCCAGCAGCCGGTGCAGCGTCGTCGCCTCGATGAGGTCGTTGAACACGGTGGACGTGCCGTGCGCGTTGACGTGACCGACGTCCGACGGGGCGACGCCCGCGTCCCTCAGCGCCGTACCCAGCGCGCTCTCGATGCCCTTGCCCTCCGGGTCCGGGGCGACGGCCGAGTACGCGTCGCTGGACGCGCCGTAGCCGGCGATGTGCGCCCTGATCCGGGCGCCGCGCGCCCGGGCGTGCTCGGGGCGTTCCATGACGAGCAGCCCGGAGCCCTCCCCGACGACGAAGCCGTCGCGGTCCGCGTCGAACGGGCGGCAGGCCGCCGCGGGGTCGTCGCGGCGGGTGGAGACCGCCCGCATCTGGCAGGCGCTGGCGATGAGCAGCCGCGAGCACACCGACTCGGCGCCGCCGGCGACGGCGATGTCGCAGGCGCCGGTGCGCAGCATCTGGTGCGCGGTGCCGATCGCCACCGTGCCCGACGAGCAGGCGGTGGAGACCGCCTGGCTCGGGCCGCGGACGCCGAGGTCCATGCAGACGCTGCTGGCCGCGCTGTTGACCACGGTCAGCGGGGCGAGCTTCGGGGAGACGCGGCGCGGGCCCTTGGCGCTCAGCACGGTGTGCTGCTCGTCGTAGAAGGGGAGACCGCCGTGGGCGGAGCCGATGACGACCGCGACCCTGCCGCTGTCCCAGACGGCGGGGTCGAGCCCGGCGTCGGCCACCGCCTCCCGCGCCGCGAGTACGGCGAGCTGGGAGAAACGGTCCATCAGGCGCTGGGCCGCGACGCCGAGCACCTTCTCCGTGTCGAGATCCTCGGGGGGTACGGCGTACATGAAGTCGCAGGGGAGGTCGCGCAGTTCCTCGCGCGGGCCCACGGAGGCGGGGCGGACCCGGCCGCGCGTGACGTTTCGCCACGCCTCGTCGACGCCCACCCCGGCCGCCGTGACCAGGCCGAGCCCCGTCACGGCCGCCGTGAAGGGCGGGACCGCCGGCCCGGTCATCGCAGGGTCCCGGTGCGGGTGAGTTTGGCCTGCACGAGCTCGACGAGCTCGCCCACGGTGTTACGGGAGGTCAGGGCCGCGTCCTCCAGGTCGATTTCCAGCTGATCCTCGATGAGGATGCGGAATTCCTCCAGCGCGAGGGAATCCATGCGCAATGCGTGGAGCGGGTTCTCGGGACGGACGGCCGCCGGATCCACACCGAATTTCTTCACCATCAGCGTGCTGACGGCATCTGTAGCACTGGCCACTCGTCGCTCCTCCGAGTTCGTCCGGCAACCTTTATACGCGCCCACCCGGACGGGCCTTTACATCGTTCGCCCTATGTGATGAGGGCTCGCGCTTGCGTGCGGATTGCGCGGGCACGACACCGTGCACACGGCGCTGGAAGCGACGGAGAAAGGGCCGGGAAGCATCGCTTCCCGGCCCTTTCACGCCGTGTTACGCACTCCCGCCGCTGCCGTACGGGCGCGTGATCGCTTCCAGCGCGTGGCCGGACGGGTCCATGAAGTACATCCCCCGGCCGCCGTCGTTGCGGTTGATCTCGCCCGGCTGCTTGCCGTGCGGATCGGCGTAGTACGTGATCCCGGCGTCCTGGACGCGCTGGAAGATCCCGTCGAACTCCGCCTCCGTGACGAGGAAGGCGTAGTGCTGGGGGGTGATCGACTCCGCGGGGACGGTCGCGAAGTCCAGGGTGACGCCGTTGCTCAGTTCGACGGCGATGAACGGGCCCCACTCGGCCGCGATCTCCAGGCCCATGACCCGGGTGAAGAAGGCGGCGGATGCCCGCTTGTCGCGGGAGTGGACGATGGTGTGATTCAGCTGTACCGACACTGTGGAATGCCTCCGTAAGGCAAACTCACGGGCTACCTCCATGCCTCACCCGGACGGTGACCGACACGCGATGCCGTGCGCCGATTTTAGGGTCGTGATCGCCTCTTTGTCATGCGTTCGGATCACTCGCCTGCGGCCGCCCGTTCGAATGCCGTCCCGGGAGTCCGGTTACGGCCACCAACTCCTCTCGCTGTCCCTATGGTGGGGCGCACCGAGCGGAAGGAACCGCGAGCAGCGATGCATGAACGGGCGTACGCGCATCCGGGCCTGATGCCCGTACAGGCCGTGCGGGCGGGTGACCACGCGTTCCTCTCCTACGAGGACGACGAGGACAACTGGGACGCCCTCGTCACCTACACCCGCACCGGCCTGGCGCGCGGCGAGAAGGTGATCGTCTTCGCGGCGCCGCAGCTCGACCCCGACGCCGTGCGCACGCGACTGGACGGGACCAGCCGGCTGCTCGCCGAGGCGCGCGGGAGGGGGCAGCTGACGAACAGCAGCATGCGGGCGCTGATCAGGCCCGATCGCGGCTTCACCCCCGAGCGGCAGTGGGAACGCCTCCGCGAGGAGACCGCGCTCGCCGTCGCGCAGGGATACCAGGGGCTGCGGGCGTTCATCGACATGCACTGGGTGGCCGACCTCGACGCCGACGTCGAGACCATGATGTACCGCGAGTCGCACGCCGGTCACCTCTTCGAAGAGCGGCCGTACAACGAGATCTGCTCCTACGACCGGCGCGCGTTCGACGACGACGTGCTCGACGCCATGTCGGACGCGCACCCGCGTTCCCTCCTCGCCTCGCTCGGAGAGCTGCGCGTCGTGCACGCGCCCGAGTCGGTCAGGGTCGCGGGCGAGGCCGACCACGCCACCCGCGGAGCGTTCCTGACGGCCCTGGGCGAGGCGCTGGAACGGACCGCCGGGTCCCGGCGGCTGCTGGTGGACCTGATGCCGCTGCACTTCCTCGCCGTACGGTGCGCCCTCGACCTCATCGACCACGTCGCGAGAGCCGCCGGACACGACGGCGTCGAGGTGCGCTGCGGCGCGGCGCAGGCGGTGCTGCTGCGCCGGCTCGGCTCGGATCGGGTCCGGCGCCTCACGCTGACGGAGACGGGGCGGGAATGGTGACGGAAGGGGTGCACCTCAACAACGGCGAGCCGCAGGAGCGGCTGCTGGAGTACGACTTCGGCCGGGACGACCTGCCCCGGCTGCGGGTGCTGGTCGACCACTGGGCCGCGTGGGCGGGCCTGGCCGAGCCCCGCCGTGGCGACTTCGTCCTGGCGGCGGACGCGGTGGCGACGAACGCCGTCGAGCACGGCGGCGGGCGCGGCCGACTGCTGCTGGACCGGTCGCCCGGCGCACTGGAATGCACGGTCAGCGACTCGGGGCCCGGCTTCGCCTCCTCGGTCATCCCGGAACTGGCTCCGGGGCTGGCCGGCAGCCCCTGCGGGCGGGGTCTTTGGCTGACGCGGCTCATCACCGACCGGCTGGTCGTCACGGGCGGCCCGCAGGACGGACGGGCGGCCCCCGGCAGTGTGGTGGCGTTCACCATGCGGCTGCCGGGCCGATGACCTCCACGACGGGCGCCCGCGCCGCTAGCCCGGTGGAGCGGACTTGGGCGTCGTACCGCTAAGAACCGGCGCGCCGGTGGGACGAGAGGCACATGCCTGCCATGTGCCTCGTCCCGCGCGCGGTGCGCAGCAGCGGCTTGCTCACGGTGCTGCTGGTACTCGCCGCCGTTCTCGCCGTCGTGGCGGGTGGGGGCGGGCAGGCACGGCCGCCGGCGGTCGTGCCGGTGGGGGAGGCGGCTCCCGCCGGGCCCGGTTCAGGCGCGTCTCCCGGCGCCGAGGGGCAGCCGTCGGACACCGGTGACAGCGAGGTGCGGGGCGCCGGGGAGAGCGCCCGGGCGGCGCGGCGGGGGCGTGCGCGGAGCGGCAGCCGGGGGCGTGCGCGGAGCGGCAGCCGGGGGCGGGCCGCCGGGGCGGTGGCCTCGTACCGGCGCGCGCGGAACACGGGGGGCGGCCCGCGCGCGTGCCGGGCGGCCGGGGTTCCGGCGGCGAGCGGGGAGCGGCGGCGAGTGGTCCTGCGCTGCTGAGGGGGCCGGCGCGGCCCGGCACCGGCGTGCCGAAGCCGTCGCTCCGGCCGGAACCACCCTCGACCCGAAGGACGTTCACCATGCCCGTCGACCCGTACGCCGCCCTGAGCGCCATGGTGCGCGCGGAAGCGGCCCGCTCGTCCGAACCGCACGACCCGGACCCGCGCGAGCCCCGGCATTCCGACGCGGCCACCCGCGCCGCCGACCCCGGCACCACTCCCGACGGAGGCGGCGCGGCGCAGGACCCGGCGGTCACCCACCGCCCCTGACCCCTGCTCCCGACCGCGGGGGGGGGGGGGGGGGGGGGGGGGAAAAGGAAGCCCACTCACCCCCTCGAGCCCCCCCCCCCCCCCCACCCCCGATCTCCCTCGCCCTCGGGTTGAGGCCTCTCCCCCCG
>NZ_JBWKLQ010000008.1:49538-76351 GCF_056429965.1 Streptomyces sp. NPDC046122
GAGGGGGGTGGCGGCGAGAGAATCTCGACCCCCCCCCCCCCCCCCGCCCTCCCCCCCAGGCAGGGGGGGGGGGGGGGCCGCGCCCCCCCCCCCCCCCCCCCCCCCCCCCCCCCGGCACCACCCACTCCCATGCACCTGAGCTCCCATGCACCTGAGCTGCGCATACGCCCGGCAGAAATGAACGCCTGCGACGGTCGGAGTAGGGTAATGACAAGGCAAAATAGCCGGTCGCGCGCTGCTGTGATTCCCGGCCGCTGTTCCCGGAGGTCCCCCCGTGCCACGGCCGGGAGGCAGACCGGGAGGCAGACCATGGGCACGCGCCGGACCACGTTGCCAGGGGTCGGTACGCAGTACGACTTCACGACCGAGCGCGGCCAGCACATCTCGGTCGTCGTGCACAAGGACGGCCGGCGCTTCATCGGCTTCTACGACCGCGACGACCCCGACGCGTGCCTGCTCTCCGTACCCCTGTCGCCGGACGAGGCCACCGCGCTGTCCCACCTGATCGACGCGGCCCCCATCGACGCCGTGCGCACGGACGGGATCGACCTCGTCACGGAGCACATCCAGGTGACCGCCAGGTCGCCGTACGCGGGACGGCCCCTCGGCGACACCCGGGCGCGCTCCCGTACGGGTGCGTCGATCGTCGCCGTACTCCAGCGGACCGCCGCGACACCGTCGCCGGAACCGGACTTCCGTCTCTCCATCGGGGACACGCTGGTCGTCGTCGGCACCCGCGAGGGCGTCGACGCGCTCGCCGAGATCATCGCGGGGGGCTGAGCCGTGCACAACACCACCGCGCTTCTGATCGAGCTCGGCGCGCTCATCCTGGCGCTCGGCCTCATCGGCAGAGTCGCGGAGCGGGTGGGGCTTTCCCCCATACCGCTCTACCTGCTCGCGGGGCTGGCGTTCGGGCACGGCGGACTGCTGCCGCTCGACGCCAGCGAGGACTTCGTGGCCGTCGGCGCCGAGATCGGCGTCATCCTGCTGCTGCTCCTGCTGGGACTGGAGTACAGCGCGTCCGAGCTGGTCACCAGCCTGAGGACCCAATATCCGTCCGGTGCCGTCGACTTCGTCCTGAACGCCACACCGGGCGCTGTGGCCGCGCTCCTCCTGGGTTGGGGGCCGGTGGCCGCCGTCGCGCTGGCCGGCGTCACATGGATCTCGTCGTCCGGGGTCGTCGCCAAGGTGCTCACCGACCTGGGCCGTCTCGGCAACCGCGAGACACCGGTCGTACTCGGCGTCCTCGTGATGGAAGACCTCTCGATGGCGGTCTACCTGCCGCTGCTGACAGCGCTGCTTGCGGGCGTGGGCCTGGCGGGCGGCAGCGTGGCGCTGGTGATCGCGCTGGGCACGGTCGGCCTCGTCCTGTACGTCGCACTGCGGCACGGGCGCCTGATCAGCCGGGCGGTCTCGTCGGACAACCCGGAGATGCTGCTCCTGGTGGTGCTGGGGCTGACGGTGCTGGTGGCCGGTGTGGCGCAGCAGTTGCAGGTGTCGGCGGCGGTGGGCGCGTTCCTGGTCGGCATCGCGCTGTCGGGCGAGGTGGCGGAGGGCGCGCACAAGCTGTTGACGCCGCTGCGCGACCTCTTCGCGGCCGTCTTCTTCGTCTTCTTCGGCCTGTCGACGGACCCGGCGGACATCCCGCCCGTCCTGCTGCCCGCGCTGCTGCTGGCGATCGTGACGGCGCTCACGAAGATCGCCACCGGCTGGTACGCCGCGCGGCGTGCGGGCATCGGCCCGCGCGGCCGGCTGCGTGCGGGCGGGGCGCTGGTGGCGCGGGGCGAGTTCTCGATCGTGATCGCGGGCCTGGCGGTGGCGACCGAGCCCCGCACAGGGCCGATCACCACGGCGTACGTCCTGATCCTGGTGACCCTGGGCCCACTGACGGCACGGTGGACGGAACCGCTGGTCTCGCGGCTGCGGCGGACGCGGAACGGCACCGGTTGGCGCCGGGGACGCGGGAAGGGGGACGACGGGACGCCCACGGCACGGGCGTCCGGCCTACCGTCGCCCGACGAGACGCTGGACCCGGCGACGGGGCTGAAGGGCTGACGGGGCTGTGGCGACTGACGGTCCGTCTTCTGCCGGAGGGGGACGAACTCCGCAGGCGAGGACCGGTACCTGACCATGCGCACCGGTTTGCCCAGCTTCCGGCCACCTAAGTCCCGTCAAGTGTCGAGTTGCGCCCCACGGCGGCGGCGCATGGTCTGCCGCCGTGGGCGCATTCCGGGATGCGGACGACGCCTTCTGATGCACACCTGTTGTATCTATGCTGTGCGCATGCCAGCCGCGCCCACCGCCACCGCCCCCAGCACCGTCAAGCAGCCCCCGGCCGCCGAGCGCGTGTACGCCCACGTCAAGAAGGGCGTACTCGACCGGCACTACGAGGGCGGCACCCTCCTCACCGAGGGCGACCTCGCCGACGCCGTCGGCGTGTCCAGGACGCCTGTACGGGAAGCGCTGCTGCGGCTGGAGGTCGAAGGGCTCATCAAGCTGTATCCGAAGAAGGGCGCCCTCGTCCTCGCCGTCTCCGCGCAGGAGATCTCGGACGTCGTCGAGACCCGGCTGCTGGTGGAGGAGTTCGCGGTGCGGCGTGCCGTACCCGCGTCCGCCGCCCTCCTCACCCGGCTCGAACAGTCGCTGGAGGAGCAGAAGCAGCGGGCCCATGAGGGCGACCTCGCCGAAGTCGCCGTCGCCGACCGGTGCTTCCACGTCGCGATCGTCCGCAACGCCGGGAACCAGATCCTCTCCCGCCTCTACGACCAGCTCCGCGACCGCCAGCTGCGCATGGGCGTCACCATCATGGAGGCGCACCCCGACCGCGTCGCCAAGAACATCACCGAGCACGCCGAGATGCTCGAGGCGATCCGGGCGGGCGACGTCGAAGGCGCTGCCCGGTGCGTGCGCCGCCACGTCAGCCGCGTCAAGGTGCTGGCCCGGGGCGAGGAGTGGGGCGAGGACCGGTGAGGGATTCCGCCGCTCCCGCCGTCTCCCTGCCCGGTGATCCGCCCGGCGGCCGGCGCGCGGCCGCCGTCTGGGGCATCGGCGTCGCCGTCTACTTCGTCGCCGTCATCTTCCGTACGAGCCTGGGCGTCGCGGGTCTCGACGCCGCCGACCGGTTCGACGTCAACGCCTCCGCGCTGTCGACGTTCTCGATACTCCAGCTGCTGGTGTACGCGGGCATGCAGATACCCGTCGGGCTGCTGGTCGACCGGCTCGGGACGAAGAAGGTCCTGACCCTGGGCGTCGTCCTCTTCACCCTCGGGCAGCTCGGCTTCGCCCTCTCCCCCTCGTACGGGACGGCCCTCGCCGCCCGCGCGCTGCTGGGCTGCGGCGACGCGATGACGTTCATCGCCGTACTGCGCCTCGGCGCACGCTGGTTCCCCGCGCGGCGCGGGCCGCTGATCGCGCAGCTCGCGGGGCTGTGCGGAATGGCGGGCAACCTCGTCTCCACGCTCGTCGTGGCCCGCATGCTCAACGGTCTCGGCTGGACCGCCACGTTCGCGGGCAGCTCGCTCGCGGGCGTCTTCGTGCTCGTGCTGCTGCTGTTGTTCCTCAAGGACCACCCGGAGGGGTACGAGCCCGCCCCCGCCGGACACGCGGGCGCGGCGTACGTCCGCGCGCAGATCGCCGCCGCGTGGCGCGAGCCGGGGACGCGGCTGGGGATGTGGGTGCACTTCACGACGCAGTTCCCGGCGATGGTGTTCCTGCTGCTGTGGGGGATGCCGTTCCTCGTCGAGGCGCAGGGGCTCTCACGCGGGGTGGCCGGTGAGCTGCTGACGCTCGTCGTGGTGTCGAACATGGCGCTGGGACTGGTGTACGGGCAGGTCATCGCCCGCCACGGCGCCGCCCGTGCGCCGCTCGCCCTCGGCACCATCGGGGCGACCGCCCTGCTGTGGGCGACGACCCTCGCGTACCCGGGCGACCACGCGCCCATGTGGCTCCTGGTCACGCTGTGCGCGGTGCTCGGCGCGTGCGGGCCGGCGTCCATGATCGGCTTCGACTTCGCGCGGCCCGCCAACCCGCCGGAGCGCCAGGGCACGGCCTCCGGCATCGTCAACATGGGCGGCTTCGTCGCCTCGATGACGACGCTGCTGGCGGTGGGCGTGCTGCTCGACGCGACCGGCGACGACTACCGGATCGCGTTCGCCTCGGTCTTCGTGCTGGAGGCGCTCGGCGTCGCGCAGATCCTGCGGCTGCGCGAGCGGACGGCCCGCCGGGAGCGGGACCGTCTGGTCGCCAGCCGGGTCGAGGTCGTGCACGTGCCTGCCTGAGGCGACGGGTCCCCGTGGGGCGGTTACGGGGTGACGGCGAAGTGGCGCAGGATGGCCTCCGCGAGCGCCTGGTCGCCGTCGACCTTGATCTGGTCGGCCACCGACTCGTGACGGACCCGGCCGCAGGCCAGGCGTACGTACGTCTCCCAGTCCAGGGCGATCGTCGCGAGCGGGCCGAGCGAGGGCGTGCCGTCGACCGTTCCCCGGCCGTCCGCGTTCACGCGAACCGTGCGCATGAACTCGACCGGGCCGTGCACGTCGAAGACGACCGCCGAGTTGGCGGGCGCGCCCGCCGCCTTCGCGACGACCTTCGGCAGGCCCTGGACGAGGACGTCGCGGGCGACGATCGCGCCGGGCGAGTCGAGGTTGCCGGGGCGGCCGAAGGTCGTACGGAGGTCCTGCTCGTGCACCCAGGTGTCGAAGGCCCGCATCCGCAGCGCGAGTTCGAGGGTCTGCTCGGCGCCGAGGGGGGCGCGGACCATCGTGTCGGGGGAGCGGGTCTCGTTACGGAGCTGCCGCTGGCGGCGGATGATCGTGTACTCGAGCTCGGAGGTCATCTCCGGCGCCGTGTGGTGGCGGCGCACATCGACCTGCATCTCCATGTACCGGGCGAACTCCGAGGTCACGTGGTACAGGTCCCGCGGCAGCGAGTGGATCGGCCGGGGGTCGCCGAGCATCTCGCACTCCATGCCGATGATGTGCGAGACGATGTCGCGCACCGACCAGCCCGGGCACGGCGTTCGGCGGTTCCACTCCCCCTCGACGAGCGGTGTCACCAGCTCGGATATCGCTTCGATGGAGTGGGTCCAGGCTTCGGCGTACGTCTGGAGGCTGGGATGGACGGTCACGGGACCCCTCGTGCGGTTCAGTGGCGGTGGCGCGGGCTGGCTGGTCTGGCGGTGACGGGCTGGCGGGCGGACTGGACTGACGTGCGTGCCGGACTGCGTGGGAGGCTCGCACGCTAAGTTACGCTGCCCCGTGGCACCCTGGCAGTGCTTTGGTGTGACGATCGTAGGCCCGTGTTGACGGCTCGAATGCCAGGACGGTGGTAGTGTGCGCGCCTCCCTCATCCAGATCGCAGTAAATCCGGACGAAACGGTCAATTCCCGTAGGCAGCGGGTCGCTTCGCTGGTGCGCGAGCAGAGCGAGCGGCACGGCGCCGAGCTCGTGGTCCTGCCGGAGCTGTGGCCGACCGGAGCCTTCGCGTACGCGTCCTTCGTCGACGAGGCGGAGCCGCTCGAAGGGCCGACGTACGAGGTGATGGCGAAGGCGGCGGCCGACGCGGGCGTGTGGCTGCACGCCGGGTCGGTCGTCGAGCGCGACCCCGAGGGCCCCCTCTACAACACCTCTCTGGTCTTCTCCCCCGGCGGCGAGCTCGTCCGCGCGTACCGGAAGATCCACCGCTTCGGTTTCGACAAGGGCGAGGCCGTGATGATGAGCGCGGGCGAGGAACTGGTGACGGTCCCGGCGGCGGGGCTCACCTTCGGCCTCGGCACCTGCTACGACCTGCGCTTCCCGGAGCTCTTCCGCGGACTCGTCGACGCCGGCGCCCAGGCGTTCCTGGTGCCGGCCGGCTGGCCCGCCAGGCGCCGCGAGCACTGGACGCTGCTGGCCCGCGCCCGCGCGGTCGAGAACCAGGCGTACGTCCTGGCCTGCGGCACGGCGGGCACGCACGCCGGGGTCGAGCAGGCGGGGCACAGCATCGTCGTGGACCCTTGGGGCGAGGTGCTGGCCGAGGCGGGCCCGGCGGAGGACGTACTGGTCGTGGACCTGGACCCGGCGAAGGTGACGGCCACGCGCGAGCAGTTCCCGGCCCTGAAGGACCGCCGCCTGCGGTAGGGCCCCGCCTAGTCGTCCTTCCCCTCCGCCATCCGGATCACGCAGACCGCCACCGCGATCAGCAGGGCCGTGTCGGCGTCCTCGCGTACGACCTCCACGGCGTACGTGTCCCGCACCCGGAACCACTTGCGCGAGACGCGGGCCAGCTGCTCCCCGTCGTGCTCGACCGAGAACTCGCGGTCGAGCACGCGGCCGGTGACGTCCAGCTCCGCCCCCTCCGCCGTCGCCACGCGGTAGTGGTCGCGCAGCAGCGACAGCCGCTTCCTGCGCACCGTGGCGAGCGTCCGCCCGTCCCGCTCGACGGTCATCGCGTCCCGGATGCTGAGCGCCTTCTCGCGCAGCGTCACCAGGACCCGGCCGGCCGGGTCCTTGATCTCCAGGGTGTCGCGCAGCCGCAGCGCCTTGCCGTCGACGAGGAAGGCACGGTCGCCGTGCTCGTCCTCGATCCAGTAGTCGTCGCCGATGCCGAAGATCCTGTCGCGTACCAGATATCTCATGCCGCGATGCCTACCCGGCGCACGCGGTGGAACGGAGGTCCGCCGCCCATGTGCACGCGTTCGGGCCCCTGGACGCGTCGGCGGTACGGCGTGATCCGCGGTGTACGGGCGGATGGCAAGCTTGAAGCATGAACGATGCTGCCCCGGCGCCCACCCCCGCGCCCGCACCCCGCAAGCGTGCCCGTGTCCGTGCCCCCGAGCTGATCGGCAAGGGCGGCTGGCTGAACACCGGCGGGGAGGAACTCACCCTTGCCGGTCTGCGCGGACGCGTCGTCATTCTCGATTTCTGGACCTTCTGCTGCGTCAACTGCCTGCACGTCCTGGACGAGTTGCGGGAGCTGGAGGAGAAGCACCGGGACACGGTGGTGATCATCGGGGTGCACTCGCCGAAGTTCGTGCACGAGGCGGAGCACCAGGCCGTCGTGGACGCCGTGGAGCGGTACGGCGTGCACCACCCGGTCCTCGACGACCCCGAGCTCGCGACCTGGAAGCAGTACGCCGTCCGGGCCTGGCCGACGCTCGTCGTCATCGACCCCGAGGGGTACGTCGTCGCCCAGCACGCCGGTGAGGGGCACGCGCACGCGATCGAGAAGCTCGTCGAGGAGCTGGAGGCGGTCCACGAGGCCAAGGGGACGCTGGGGCGCGGTGACGGGCCGTACGTCGCGCCCGAACCGGTGGCGACCGACCTTCGCTTCCCGGGCAAGGCGCTGCTGCTGCCGCAGAGCGGGAACCTCCTCGTCTCGGACACCACCCGGCACCAGCTCGTGGAGCTGGCGGCCGACGGCGAGACCGTCGTGCGGCGCGTCGGCGGGGAGGGCACGTTCAAGGAGCCGCAGGGGCTCGCGCTCCTTCCGGACGGCCGGGTCGTCGTGGCCGACACCGTCAACCACCGGCTGAGCGTGTTCGACCCTGCGACCGGCGCGGTCGAGGTCGTCGCCGGCACCGGAAAGCAGTGGTGGCAGGGTTCGCCCACCTCCGGGCCGGCCCGCGAGGTCGACCTGTCCTCGCCGTGGGACGTGGCGTGGTGGCGGGGCAAGGTGTGGATCGCCATGGCCGGCGTGCACCAGCTGTGGACGTACGACCCCGGGGCGGGGACGGTGGAGGTCGCGGCCGGGACGACGAACGAGGGGCTGGTGGACGGCCCCGCCGCCGAGGCGTGGTTCGCGCAGCCGTCGGGGCTGGCGGCGGACGGCGACCGGCTGTGGGTCGCGGACTCGGAGACGAGCGCGCTGCGGTACGTCGACAGCGACCTGGTCGTGCACACCGCCGTGGGGACCGGGCTGTTCGACTTCGGGCACCGGGACGGCGCGGCGGGGCAGGCGCTGCTCCAGCACCCCCTCGGGGTGACCGCGCTGCCCGACGGGTCGGTCGCGGTCAGCGACACGTACAACCACGCCCTGCGGCGCTACGACCCGGCGAGCGGGGAGGTGACCACGCTGGCGACGGACCTGCGGGAGCCCAGCGACGCCGTGCTCGTCGGGGACGACATCGTCGTCGTCGAGTCGGCCCGTCACCGGCTGACCCGGCTGCGGCTGCCCGACGAGGCGGTGCGGGTCGAGGCCGTGGCGCACCGGACGCAGCGCGCGGCGACCGAAGTGGCGCCGGGCAGGCTCCGGCTGGACGTCGTCTTCCAGGCACCGGGCGGTCAGAAGCTGGACACGCGGTACGGGCCCTCGACGCGGCTGCTCGTGTCGTCGACACCGCCCGGGCTGCTGGTCGGCGGCGAGGGGGCCGGGACGGACCTGAGCCGCGAGCTGGAGCTGAACCCGGAGGTCACCGAGGGCGTGCTGCACGTGTCGGCGATGGCCGCCTCGTGCGACGACGACCCGGCGAACGAGTACCCGGCGTGCCACGTCCACCAGCAGGACTGGGGCGTTCCGGTCCGCGTGACGGCGGACGGCACGCCCCGGCTGCCGCTCGTGCTCGCCGGCCTGGACGGCTGAGGGGCCCCTGGGGCCCGGCGCGGCGCGGACGGCCGCGGCCGGGCCTCAGGGGTTGTGGTGGTGCTGGTCGTCGGTGACGACGGTGGTGGTGGGGGGTACGACCATGCGCCGGCGCCTGGCGACGCTGGAATAGACCGCGACCCCGATGATGCCGACGAGCATCATGATGACCCCGACGAGGGTGAGGTTGACGCTTTCCATCTCCCAGTCGGTGGCGAATGCGAGTATCGCTCCGCCCGCGATGAGGAGAATGAATCCTCCCAGTCCCATGAGTTCCGCCTCCCTGTCGGCCCGGCAGTTCCGGGCCGGTGTACGTCCTTCGCGTACCCGGCCCTTCAACGGACAAGCCTGCGAGTGGCGTTCGGGATCGGGACTCAGCCCTCCAGGAACGCCGTCATCGCGTTCGCCAGCAGGTACGGGTCGTCCGCCCCGCACAGCTCGCGCGCGCTGTGCATGGACAGGATCGCGACGCCGATGTCGACGGTGCGGATGCCGTGCCGGGCCGCGGTGATGGGGCCGATCGTGGTGCCGCACGGCATGGAGTTGTTCGACACGAAGACCTGCCACGGCACGCCGGCCTTCTCGCAGGCCGCCGCGAAGACGGCCTGGCCGCTGCCGTCGGTCGCATACCGCATGTTGACGTTGACCTTGAGGATCGGTCCGCCGTTGGCGCGCGGCTGGTGGGTCGGGTCGTGGCGCTCGGCGTAGTTGGGGTGGACGGCGTGGCCGGTGTCCGAGGACAGGCAGATCGTGCCGGCGAACGCGCGCGACTTGTCGTCGAAGGTGCCCCCGCGGGCGAAGACCGAGCGCTCCAGCACGTTGCCGAGGAGCGGGCCGTCGGCGCCGGTGTCGGACTGCGAGCCGTTCTCCTCGTGGTCGAAGGCGGCGAGCACGGGGATGTACGGGACGGGCGCGTCCGCCGCGCTGACGGCCGCGAGTGCCGCGACGCCCGCGTGCACGGAGATGAGGTTGTCCATGCGCGGGCCCGCCACCAGCTCGCGGTCGCGACCGAGGTAGGACGGCGGGTCGATGCTGTGGGCCATCAGGTCCCAGCCGGCGATCTCGCCCTCGGCGAGGCCCTCTTCGTCTTCCAGGAACCGGATCAGGTCCCCTTCGTGCACGTCGCCCAGACCCCAGATGGGCTGCATGTGACGCTGCTTGTCGAGCTTGAGGCCGTCGCTGTTGACGGACCGGTCCAGGTGTACGGCCAGCTGCGGTACGCGCAGCAGCGCCCGGTCGATGTTGACGAGGCGGTGGGAGCCGTCGCGCAGCGTCAGCCGGCCCGCGATGCCGAGGTCGCGGTCGAGCCAGGTGTTGAGGAGCGTCCCGCCGTAGATCTCGACGGCGATCTGGCGCCAGCCCTGCGCGCCCATGTCGGGGAGCGGCTTCACGTGCAGGTGCGGGGAGTCTGTGTGCCCGCCGACGATCCGGAACGGGGTGCTGGCCTCCGCGCCCTCCGGGACGTACCAGGCGATGATCGCCCCGCCGCGCAGCACGTACTTGCCGCCGGAGGTCGCGTCCCAGGCGTCGGTCTCCGCGAGCTGCCGGAATCCGGCCTTGTCCAGGCGCTCGGCGGCGTTCGCCACCGCGTGGTACGGCGACGGGCTGGCCGCCAGGAAGGACATCAAATCGTCTGTGTGGCCGCGGTCGAAGCGGGGGGGTGCGCTCATGGGGTTCACCATAACGAGGGTTAACCACGGCTCCCCAGCGCCCGCCTCAGAGGCCCGGGGGCCGCTCGAACCGCCGTTGTATCGTCCGGCGTTCGCCGCGGCGGACCTGCGGCAGCATCCGGGGGACCCCCGGCGGCCGCTGCTGCTGGCGCCGGCGGCCCACGCAGAACAGACAGCCCTCACCGGGCGGGGCGGTCGGGTCGATGGGCGAGCCGGGGTGCTCCGAGCACCCCGAGGCGTTGCGCGGCCGGGACAGCTCGCGGGCCACGATGAAGGCGCGGTGCAGAGTGTCCGCGATCTCCACGAACTCCTCACCGGGCGAGGAGACGGTGACGGCGAAGGCCCGGTCGTTGACCTGCTGGACGTACCCCCTGAGGACGTCCAGCGTGTACGGCGGGTCCGGCACCGGGTAGCCGAGGCGGCGCTGCTCGGCCGGGGCGGGCACACTGCGCTCGCCGCGGCGGCGGCGGTCGTTGCACAGGAGGCAGCGGCCCCATCCGGCGGGGGCCTCGGGGTCGACGGCGCCGTTCGGGTGCGTGGGGCAGCCGGTGTGGCTCTTGACGGGGGCGAGGTCGGCGGCCGTCTTGAAGGCGACGTACAGGGTGTCGGCGACCGGCTCGTACTCCAGCGGGTGGGAGCCGTCGTACAGGTCGCCGATGAGATCGCCCACGGAGCCGAGCTTTCCGCGCAGCTCACTGAGCGCGTACGGCCGGCCGGCCGGTACGGAGTAGCCACCCCTGCGGGATTCCATGGAGCTCATGCACACCAGAGTCGCACGGGCCACTGACAACGGGCCGGGTCCGTCCCCGCAGGGATGGCCCCGGCCCGTTGCCAGAGGGTTTCCGCAGTGGTCTGGGGGGCCGCCGCGGGTCTGCGCCGCGGCGGCTCGGCCGCAGGGCCTAGAAGGCCGCCTCGTCCAGCTCCATCAGGGACTGGTCGACCGACTCGGCCAGGGCGCGCTCGACGCCGACGCCCGGCAGGACGTTCGCGGCGAAGAACTTCGCCGCCGCGATCTTGCCGGTGTAGAACGGCACGTCCTTCGCGGACGCGGTCGGCAGCTTCTCGGCGGCCACGGCCGCGCCCTTGAGCAGCAGGTATCCGACGACGACGTCACCGGAGGCCATCAGCAGGCGGGTGGTGTTCAGGCCGACCTTGTAGATGGACTTGACGTCCTTCTCGGTGGCCGCGAGGTCGGTCAGCATGGCGCCGACGATGGCCTCGAGGTCCACGGCCGCCTTGGCGAGCGTCTCGCGGGCCGTGGCCAGCTCCTCGCCGCCGGTGCCGACCGCGAGGAACTTCTTGATGTCCTCGGCCAGCGAGTTCAGCGCCGCACCCTGGTTGCGGACGATCTTCCGGAAGAAGTAGTCCTGGCCCTGGATGGCGGTGGTGCCCTCGTAGAGGGTGTCGATCTTGGCGTCGCGGATGTACTGCTCGATCGGGTACTCCTGGAGGTACCCGGAGCCGCCGAACGTCTGGAGCGACTGCGCCAGCTGCTCGTACGACTTCTCGGAGCCGTAGCCCTTGACGATCGGCAGCAGCAGGTCGTTCATCGCCACCAGCGCGCTGGTGTCCTCGCCCGCCGCCTCGGCCACCGCGATGTCGTCCTGGACGGCCGCGGTGTGCAGGACGAGGGCGCGCATGCCCTCGGCGTACGCCTTCTGCGTCATCAGCGAGCGGCGGACGTCGGGGTGGTGCGTGATGGTGACCTTGGGGGCGGTCTTGTCCATGAAGTTCGCCAGGTCGGGGCCCTGGACGCGCTCCTTGGCGTACTCCAGGGCGTTCAGGTAGCCCGTGGAGAGCGTGGCGATGGCCTTCGTGCCGACCATCATGCGCGCGAACTCGATGATCATGAACATCTGACGGATGCCGTCGTGCTTGTCGCCGATCAGCCAGCCCTTGGCGGGGTGCTGGTCGCCGAAGGTCATCTCGCACGTGTTGGACGCCTTGAGGCCCATCTTGTGCTCGACGTTCGTGGCGTAGACGCCGTTGCGCTCGCCCAGCTCGCCGGTCTCCCAGTCGAAGTGGAACTTCGGGACGAGGAAGAGGGACAGGCCCTTGGTGCCGGGGCCGTGGCCCTCGGGGCGCGCGAGGACGTAGTGGAGGATGTTCTCCGACATGTCGTGCTCGCCGGACGTGATGAAGCGCTTCACGCCCTCGATGTGCCAGGAGCCGTCGGGCTGCTCGACGGCCTTCGTGCGGCCCGCGCCGACGTCCGAGCCGGCGTCCGGCTCGGTGAGGACCATGGTGGAGCCCCACTGCTTGTCGACGGCGATCTGCGCGATCTTCTTCTGGGCCTCGTTGCCCTCGTCGAAGAGGACGCCGGCGAACGCGGGGCCGGAGGAGTACATCCAGACCGCCGGGTTCGCGCCGAGCAGCAGCTCCGCGTAGGCCCAGATCAGGGAGCGGGGCGAGGTGGTGCCGCCGATCTCCTCGGGCAGGCCCAGACGCCAGTACTCCGAGTCCATGAAGGCCTGGTAGCTCTTCTTGAACGTCGCCGGCACCGGGGCGGTGTTCGTCGCCGGGTCGAACACCGGCGGGTTGCGGTCGGCGTCCTCGAAGGATGCGGCGAGGTCGTTCTCCGCGAGGCGGGCGATCTCGTCGAGGATGCTCTTGGCGGTCTCGACGTCCATCTCCGCGAACGGGCCGGTGCCGTACAGCGTGTCGCGGCCGAGGACCTCGAAGAGGTTGAACTCGATGTCGCGGAGGTTCGACTTGTAGTGACCCATGGCAACGGCTCCGTTAAGGATCGGGAGGCAGGTTCCTCGTACATCTACTACTGGTAAGTAGCTACGATGATGCTACCCGTCGGTAATAAGAAGCAACCCCTATCCGGCATCTGTGACTCAGTAGTCTTGGCGCCATGTACGGCTACGACCAGAACCAGGGTGGACAGCAGCAGTACGCGCCGCCGCAGCCCCCGCCCCAGGGCGGCTACGGGGAGCAGCCGCTCTACCCGGAGCCGTCGCCGCCCTCGCTCGCCGACGCGGTGCGCGCCTTCACCACCGGATCGCTGTCCGCCGAGGACTTCCAGCAGATCTTCGCCACGTCGAAGGTCTACTGCCCGCGCGGCGACAACCCGGGGTTCCTCGCCCTGCACAACACCCAGCAGCCGGTGATCCCGATGTTCACCTCACTCAAGGAGCTGCGCAGGTACGCGGGCAAGGAGTCCAAGTACTTCGTGATCACCGGGGCCGAGGTGATCGACCTGCTGCCGACGGGGTACGGCTTCGTCCTCGACATGGAGGGCGAGCACCGCATGGTCTTCGACGCCAAGGCGGTCGAGCAGATGGTCGACTTCGCGATGCGGCGGATGTACGGCTGAGCCGGCGGCCACGAGGTCGCGCACGGGCGCCCGGGGGGAATTCCTCCCGGGCGTTCGCCGTTGGGGGTGGCAAGAAGTTCTACGTTCAACTAAAGTGGACGTACAAGGAGGCCCGCCATGCCCGCAGTAACCGTTGAGAACCCGCTGACCCTGCCGAAGGTCGCCGCGCCGGCCGATGCCGTCGCGCGCCCCGTGCTGGCCGTCACGACCGCTCCGGGCGGTTTCGAGGGTGAGGGCTTCCCGGTACGCCGCGCCTTCGCCGGCATCAACTACCAGCACCTCGACCCGTTCATCATGATGGACCAGATGGGCGAGGTGGAGTACGCCCCCGGCGAGCCCAAGGGCACCCCGTGGCACCCCCACCGCGGCTTCGAGACGGTCACGTACATCATCGACGGGATCTTCGACCACCAGGACAGCCAGGGCGGTGGCGGCACCATCACCAACGGCGACACCCAGTGGATGACCGCGGGCTCGGGCCTCCTGCACATCGAGGCGCCGCCGGAGTCCCTGGTCGTGTCCGGCGGCCTCTTCCACGGCCTCCAGCTCTGGGTGAACCTGCCGGCCAAGGACAAGATGATGGCCCCCCGCTACCAGGACATCCGCGGCGGTCACGTCCAGCTGCTGACCACCCCCGACGGCGGCTCGCTGCTGCGGGTCATCGCCGGTGAGCTGGACGGCCACGAGGGTCCCGGCATCACCCACACGCCGATCACGATGCTGCACGCGACCGTGGCGCCCGGCGCCGAGGTCACGCTGCCGTGGCGCGAGGACTTCAACGGTCTGGCGTACGTCCTGGCCGGGCGCGGCAGCGCGGGCCCGGAGCGCCGGCCCGTGCACAGCGGGCAGACGGCCGTGTTCGGCGCGGGCTCCTCGCTGACCGTCCGCGCGGACGAGCGGCAGGACTCCCACACCCCGGACCTGGAGGTCATCCTGCTCGGCGGCCGGCCGATCCGGGAGCCGATGGCGCACTACGGCCCGTTCGTGATGAACACGCAGGAAGAACTGAAGCGCGCCTTCGAGGACTTCCAGCGGGGCCGTCTCGGCACGATCCCGGCCGTTCACGGCATGGGCGAGTAGGAGGACCGCGGACCCGGCCGGCTGACGATCTGTCACCCGGGCGGGTCCTCCGGCGGGCCGCGCCCCTCTGTCCGTGATCCGCTGGGGCGGTGCAGCCGACTCAGCCGCTCCTCCCCGAGTCCGCCCGCCGGGTCGCCGCCTGGTGCGTCGTGGCCCTGCTCGTCACCGGGGTGGCCGCTGTGGGGGTCTGGCTGTGCGTCACCTTCAAGACCGCCGTCACGCCCGTCCTGCTCGCCCTCCTCGGCACCGCGCTGCTCGGACCGCTGCACCGGCGGCTCGTCGCCATGCGGCTCAACCGGTCCGTCGCGGCCGGGCTGACCTGCGTCGCGGTGGTCGCCGTCGTGGGCGGGGCGGCGTACATCGTCGTCAGCGCGCTCGTCGAGACCGGCGACCAGATCGTCGCCTCACTGCGGCAGGCCGCCGGAGACCTGACCCGGCATCTGGGGGCGGCCGGCACCTCGCTGGACGACCTGGCGAGGAACGCCCGGGAACTGCTCGGCAGGTTCGGCGGCACGGCGGCCTCCGGGCTGATCACCGGGCTGAGCGTGGTCGGCGAGATGGCCGCCGTCGCCGTGCTGGCCCTTCTGCTGATCTTCTTCTTCCTCAGGGACTCGGACAAGGCCGCCGGCGCCCTGAAGGCCCTCGCGCCCGGCTCGACCGGCGTCACCGCCGAGGCGATGGGCCGGCGCGCGTTCGAGGCCGTCGAGGGCTTCATGCGCGGTACGACGTTCATCGCGCTGATCGACGCCCTGCTGATCACCGTCGGACTGCTCGTTCTGCGGGTGCCCGGCGCGGTCGGGCTCGGCGCGCTGGTGTTCGTGGGCGCGTACATCCCGTACCTCGGCGCCTTCATCTCCGGCGCGGCCGCCGTGCTCGTCGCGCTCGCCGACCGGGGGTTCGTGATCGCGCTGTGGGCGTTCGGGCTCGTCCTGGCCGTGCAGGTCCTGGAGGGCCACGTGCTCCAGCCCGTGATCCAGAGCCGGACCGTCCAGATGCATCCGGCCGTGGTGATGCTCGCGATCACGGCCGGGGCGTCCGTCGCCGGCATCCTCGGGATGCTGCTCTCGGTACCCCTGACGGCGGCCGTCTTCGGGGTGATCGGGGAGATGCGCCGGGGGGAGTACGAGCGGCCCTAGGCTCCGGTGGGGCGGGGCGCCGGCCTACATGGCCTGCGGGGGCACCGCGCCGTCGGGGCGGGGTTCGAACGTGGCCAGCATCTGTTCCAGCGCCTGCTGGTCCGGGCCGACGAAGGGGTCCGAGCCGGGGGCCTCGGCGATCGTGTCGAGCATCCGGGCGGCGAGGCCGACGGCCGGCGGCAGGTGGGTGCTCAGCACCGTCTCGGCCTCCATGGCGCGCAGCGGCTCGACCGTGGCGAGGTACTTGCCGGTGTCGACGGTGTGGACCCAGGGGCTGTCGACCGTCGCCCACAGGAGCTGTGCGCTGCGCAGGTCCTCGGGGGCCAGGTCGGCGGCCCGGCCGTCGACCGCGGCCTCCTCGTTGAGCATGGGGCCGCCGAAGCAGTCGGAGCTGAAGCACGTCCGCGTACGGTCGTCGTAGAAGCCGACGGTGGCGGGGTTGTCGAACAGCGGCGGCCGGAACGCCCGGAGCATGCGGCCGCCGCCCACGTCCAGCGCCTGTCCCGGATTGACCAGGCACACGCGGTCCAGCGGCAGGGGCCGCTCGGTCGACATGATGCCCGCCCCGACGAACGTCGTCACGACCCGCGCCTTGGGGGCGGCGACGAGCAGGTCGAACAGGCCGCCGGTGTGGTCGCGGTCGGGATGCGTGAGCCAGATCCAGCGCACGTCGGCGGGGTCCATCACGGTGCCGAGCTCGCCCAGGAAATCGCGGTCGGGGAGGCTGAGGCCCGTGTCGACGACGACCGGCTCGTCGGCCAGCAGGACGAAGGCGTTGACCGGGAGGAAGCCGATGCCCGGCACCTCCAGGCAGTCCGCCAGTACGGTGACGTCGCGGCCGATTCTCTGAGTGCTCATGCTCATGGCGGATCTCCGTGGTCCCCCCCGGCGGTGGTTCTCCCTTTTCGACCATTTTGCGCCGCCAGGGCGGGGTGCGGCGCGCTGGGGCGGGGGCGGCGCGCACGGCATTCCGTCAGAAGGGGCGGGGCTCCTTGTCCTCCTGGAGTTCGAACCAGATCGACTTGCCCTCGCCCTTCGGGTCCACGCCCCACTCGTGCGCCAGCATCTCCATCAGGACCAGCCCGCGGCCGCTGGACGCCATCTCCCCCGGGCGGCGCTTGTGCGGCAGTTCGTCGCTGGAGTCCGACACCTCGACCCGCAGCCGCCGTACGCCCGGATCGCCCTTCGCCTCGGCGGTCAGCAGCGCGTCGCCGTCCGTGTGCACCAGGACGTTGGTGACCATCTCCGAGACCATCAGCACGGCCGCGTCGAGCTGCTCCGCGTCCGCCCAGTCGTGCAGCAGGTCCCGCAGCTGCTGCCGGGCGGCGGCGATGCGCTCCGGTTCGGCCTGGGCCACGGTCAGCGCGGTGCGCCGGACCGGGGAGATCTGCGTCGTCGCGCCGGACCCGCAGCAGGCGCCGCCCTCCCGGCACAGGAGCAGTACGGCGATGTCGTCCTCGCGGCGGTCCACGAGCGGGCCGGTCGTGTAGTGCGAGGTGGGGCCGTGGACGGCCGACACGAGGGCGTCGGCGAGCTTCTCCAGGCTGTCGCCGGTGTGCTCCTCCAGGATCGTGCGGAGCCTGGCCCAGCCGGTGTCCAGGTCGTGGCCGCCGGTCTCGATGAGGCCGTCCGTACAGATCATGATCGTCTCGCCCGGTTCGAGGACGAGACGCGTCGTCGGGTAGTCCGTGTCCGGGACGATGCCCAGCGGCAGGCCGCCGGCCGTGGGGCGGACCAGCACCGTGCCGTCGCCCAGAAGCACCGCGGGCTCGGGGTGGCCCGCGCGGGCGATGTCGAGGGTGCCGGTGGCCGGGTCGGCCTCGATGTAGAGGCAGGTGGCGAACCGGGGGCTGGAGTGGTCGTCGGGGCCGTAGGTGTCCGTGATGCCGTGCAGGAAGCGGGACGCGCGGGAGAGGACCGCGTCGGGCCGGTGGCCCTCGGAGGCGTACGCGCGCAGGGCGATCCGCAGCTGGCCCATGAGGCCGGCCGCCCGTACGTCGTGCCCCTGTACGTCGCCGATCACCAGGGCTATGCGTCCGCTGGGCAGCGGGATCATGTCGTACCAGTCGCCGCCGACCTGGAGCCCGCCGCCGGTCGGCACGTACCGTGCGGCCACCGTCATGCCGGGGATCTCGGGCCCCAGCGTCGGCATCATCGAGCGCTGGAGGCCGAGGGACAGCTCCCGCTCGCTCTCGGCCACCGAGGCCCGCTCCAGCGCCTGCGCGATCATCCTGGCGACCGTGGTCAGCACGGAGCGCTCGTCGGGGGTGAACGCCACGGGGTGCGCGAAGCCCGCCATCCAGGCGCCCATGGTGCGGCCGGCCACCGTCAGCGGCACGAAGGCCCAGGAGCGGCGCTCGGAGCGCCGGGCGAGCGGCCGGCCGGCCGGGTAGCGGCGGCTGTACTCCTCGGGGGACGAGAGGTAGATGGCCCGGCCTGTCCGTACGACCTCGGACGCCGGATGGTCCGTGTCCAGCAGCATGTCGGTGAAGGGGAGGTCGTCCTGCGGCCCGTACCCGTGGTGTCCCAGGACCGTGATGCGGCTGCCCGAGGAACCGAAGACGGCGAGGCTGTCCGGCGAGAACCCGGGCATCGAGAGGGAGGCGGCGACCCGCAGCACCTCGGTCGTGGAGCGGGCCTCCGCGAGGGCCCGGCCAGCGTCCAGCAGGAACGCCTCGCGGGAGCGGCGCCAGTCGCCGGTGACGGGGGTGTGGGCGGCGTCGCCCGGACGCGGCTCGGCGACCTCCTGGAGGGTTCCGAGGAGCAGGTAGTCCCCGCCCTCGACCACCGGCCGGGAGCGGCTGCGCACGGTCCTCAGCAGCCGCCCGTCCACATCCATGATCCGGAGCCGGGCCTCGGCCAGGGTGCCCTCGGCGACGGCGAGGTTCACGACGCCGTTGATCTCGTTCCAGTCCACCGGATGGAACCGGGAGCGTACGGCGGCCTCGGGCAGCGCCACCGGCTCGGCGGGCAGCCCGAGGAGCCGGGCGGCCTCCGCGTCGAGGGTGACGACCCCTGACGCGTTGTCCCAGCGCCACAGGCCGGTCGCGACGGCGGCCAGGATGTCCTCGGTGCGCATTGCCTCATCCTTACAGGTCGCGGCCGGACCGGCTGTCCGAGCCCCGTCGGACCGGGTCGCGCACGTCAAATAAAAGGGGATGCGCCGGGCGGTAACCTTGGGTGCTCGACTACCCCGAATCCCGAAGGCTGGATGAACGACGATGCATCGGTACAGGTCCCACACCTGCGGCGAGCTCCGCGCCTCTGACGTCGACACGGACGTCCGGCTGAGCGGCTGGCTGCACAATCGTCGAGACCTGGGCGGCATCCTCTTCATCGATCTGCGCGATCACTACGGCATCACGCAGCTCGTCGCCCGCCCCGGCACCCCCGCCTACGAGGCGCTCGACAAGGTGAGCAAGGAGTCGGTCGTCCGCGTCGACGGCCGGGTCGTCTCGCGCGGCGCCGACAACATCAACCCGGAGCTGCCGACCGGCGAGGTCGAGGTCGAGGTGGCGGAGGTCGAGCTGCTGGGCGCCTCGCAGCAGCTGCCGTTCCAGATCAACACGGACGACGGGGTGGGTGAGGAGCGCCGCCTCGAGTACCGCTTCCTCGACCTGCGCCGCGAGCGCATGCACCGCAACATCATGCTGCGTACGGCCGTCATCTCGTCCATCCGCCACAAGATGACGGCGCTGGGCTTCAACGAGATGGCCACGCCGATCCTCACGGCGACCTCCCCGGAGGGCGCCCGCGACTTCGTCGTCCCGTCCCGCCTGAACCCCGGCAAGTTCTACGCGCTGCCGCAGGCCCCGCAGCAGTTCAAGCAGCTGCTGATGATCTCGGGCTTCGACCGCTACTTCCAGATCGCGCCGTGCTTCCGCGACGAGGACGCCCGCGCCGACCGCTCGCCGGGCGAGTTCTACCAGCTCGACGTGGAGATGTCCTTCGTCGAGCAGGAGGACGTCTTCCAGCCGATCGAGAAGCTGATGACCGAGCTCTTCGAGGAGTTCGGAGGCGGCCGCCACGTCACGTCGCCGTTCCCGCGGATCCCGTTCCGCGAGTCGATGCTGAAGTACGGCAACGACAAGCCCGACCTGCGCGCCAAGCTGGAGCTCGTCGACATCTCCGACGTCTTCGCGGGCTCGGAGTTCAAGGCGTTCGCCGGCAAGCACGTCCGCGCGCTGCCGGTGCCGGACACGGCGGGTCAGTCGCGCAAGTTCTTCGACGGGCTCGGCGACTACGCCGTCGAGCACGGCGCGAAGGGCCTGGCCTGGGTGCGGGTCGGCGAGGACGGTTCGCTGAGCGGCCCGATCGCCAAGTTCCTCACTGAGGAGAACGTCAAGGTCCTCACCGAGCGCCTGTCGCTGGCCCCCGGCCACGCGATCTTCTTCGGCGCGGGCGAGTTCGACGAGGTCTCCAAGATCATGTCGGCGGTCCGGGTCGAGGCCGCCAAGCGCGCCGGCCACTTCGAGGAGGGCGTGTTCCGGTTCTGCTGGATCGTCGACTTCCCGATGTACGAGAAGGACGAGGAGACCGGCAAGATCGACTTCTCGCACAACCCCTTCTCGATGCCGCAGGGCGGTCTGGAGGCCCTGGAGACGCAGGACCCGCTGGACATCCTGGGCTGGCAGTACGACATCGTCTGCAACGGCGTGGAGCTGTCCTCCGGCGCGATCCGCAATCACGAGCCCGAGCTGATGTTCAAGGCGTTCGAGATCGCGGGTTACTCCAAGGAGACCGTCGAGCGCGAGTTCGCGGGCATGCTCCGCGCCTTCCAGTTCGGCGCCCCGCCGCACGGCGGCATCGCCCCCGGCATCGACCGCATCGTCATGCTGCTGGCCGACGAGCCGAACATCCGCGAGACGATCGCCTTCCCGCTCAACGGCAACGCGCAGGACCTGATGATGGGCGCGCCGACGACGCTGGAAGAGACCCGTCTGCGGGAGCTCAACATCCAGCTGCGGAAGCCCGTTTCCGACAAGTAGTGCGGTAGCGGCGACGAGGGGCCCGGAACCGGTCGGTTCCGGGCCCCTCCGTCATGCCGCGGGCGGCCGGCGGGGCGGCTGTACGGACGCGGACGGGGAACGTGTCGAGGAGGTGCCGCGAGCCCCGGGCTCCCTTACGTTCGGCAATAAGAAGACGAAAGGGATGAAATGAAGCGCCGGAACCGAACCGTGGCTCCGCTGGCCGCGCTCCTGACGACCGCGGCGCTCCTGGCGACGGGCTGCGGCGCCACCGCCGCGCCCCACGACCAGCGCGCCGCCGCTCGCGGGCCGGCCGCCCCCGTGCACTCCCCGGCCGGCGGCACGGCCGGCAAGGCGGCACCGGGCCCCCCGGGGTCGCCCGCGCCGCTCCTGCGCCTGCCGGGGCTGGGCCCCAGGACCCTCGCCCAGGTTCCCGTCGACACCCGCCAGGCACTCGTCGTCAGGGGCGAGGGCCGCGACGAGAACCGGGGCGCCGCCGTCCTGTACGAGCGCGAGCGCCCCGGCGCCGCGTGGCGGCCGGGCCCCACGTGGCCCGTCCACAACGCGGTGCGCGGCTGGACGGACCGGCACGTCCACGGAGACCTGCGCTCACCGGTCGGCGTCTTCACCCTGACGGACGCGGGCGGCCTGCTGCCCGACCCGGGCACGAAGCTGTCGTACGACAGCGGCCCGGCCTTCACCGCCCACGGCACGGGCACCGAGGGCGAACCGCTGGCGGGGTCCTTCGACTACGTCATCGCCATCGACTACAACCGCACGCCCGGCACGACCCCGCTGGACTGGACGCGCCCTCTCGGCGTGTCCAGGGGCGGCGGCATCTGGCTGCACGTCGACCACCACGGGCCCACGCAGGGATGCGTCTCTTTCACCCGGCCGGTGATGAAGCATCTGCTGCGCACGCTGGACCCCGCGAAGAAGCCCGTGGTGGTCATGGGAGACGAGGCGTCGCTGCGGAGGTGACCCGCCGCACTAGGCCGTGACCGGCTCCTGCGAGTCCTCCGTACCCGGCTCCGCGTCCTGCGGGCCGGCCGGGGAGCCGGGGCCGCGCTGGGTCGGGATGGCCCCGGTGAGGTGGGCCGTCATCAGCGCGCGGCGTTCGTCGGCCGCCGCGCACAGGGCGACGGCCGCCGCGTTGAAGCGGACCAGGGAGGGCGGGTCGGACGGGCCGAGCAAGTGGGCCTTCAGCTCGGCGCGGGCCGCCTTGTGGAGGTCCTTCTCCGGGTGGCGCACGGCCTCCAGGAGCTCGTGCACGCCCGACGCGTCCGGGGTGAGGACGGTGGCGGCGCGCACGGTCGGGAACGCGGCGCGGAAGTCCTCCTCCGTCATGCCGCTGGTGTTGGCCACGGCGTACGGCTTCTCGCTGTGCAGGTAGTCCGAGACGACGCTCGACACGTCGCTGATCAGCAGGTCGGCCTGGTTGAAGCAGCTGTAGATGCCCAGCCGCGGCGTGACGACGATCTGGTGCTCCCACTCGGGGAACGACGCCCAGTACGCGTCCTCCCACGCCGCCGCGGCCTCGGCGACGAGCGCCGCGCGGCCCTCCTCGGGCGTGCTCTGCAGCATCATCCGCTCCAGCTCGTCCGCGCCGGGGCGGAAGTCGGTGCTGGTGAGCCGGTCCAGCTCGGCCTGGCAGCGGGCGAGCTCGGCCACGGCCTCCAGGCCGGGGCGGGGGCCGGAGCGCCGGGCGGCGGCCTCGGTGATCATGGCGCGGATGCGCCGGTCCGCCGCGCCTGCCTCGGGGTCGACGGAGCCGGTCATCGGGTGCGGCTTGTAGAGCAGCCGTACGCCCTCGTCCTCGAGGAGCGCGCGGACCAGGTTCTCACCGGCCAGGACGACCGAGGTGTTGCCCGGGTTGCCGTCCCAGCCCTCCCAGGTGGGGGCGTACAGCACCGTGGTGTACGTGCCCTCCGGAGCGCCCGTCCAGGGCTGGATCGGGGCCAGCTGCGGGCGGCCCACCTCCACGACGTCCTTGTCGTCGACGCCGATCTCCGCCTGCCGGTAGCGCTCGCGGGCCGCAGGTCCGGCCACCCACACCTCGTCGTACGCCTTGGCGTACGGGTTGCAGCTGGAGAGCTTGTCGCTCTCGCCGTGGTTGGTGAAGGCGTGCTTGATCGAGGGGATGCGCAGGACCTGCGAGGTCTTCCCGGAGTTCGCCGGGTGGAGCATCATCTTCAGCGTCGAGTTCTCCAGCGCGAACATGTGCGCGACCCGGGGGATGCAGAGGATCGGCACGTCGGTGGCCTGGATCTTCTGGACCATGAACCGCTCACGCAGCACGATCAGCGGCTTGCCGTCCAGCGCGGAGAGCGTGGAGAGCCACATGTTCGCCTGGTACGCCGACGAGGTGCCGCCGGAGAAGTACATCGCCACGGTCGGCTTGTACTCCGCGAGCCAGCCGTCCAGCCACTCCAGCGTCTGCTCGGCGGTCGCGGGACGCTTGGCCGGCAGCAGCCACGTGGCGAGGCGGCAGACGCCCGCCGCCATCAGCAGCACGGAGACACCGGCTCCCACGGCGCCGGGGTACGCGCTCCCGGTCACCGCGGTGACCAGCAGGCCCGTGGTGGCGGGCACCGAGAAGGCCAGCAGGCGGTGGCCCGGGCGGCGGGCCAGGATGCGCGGGGGAGCGGCGCACAGCTTCAGCGGCGAGGCGTCGATGTTGCGCGTCACGACCGGCAGCGTGCGGCTGCGGCGGACCAGTACGGCGATCGCCTGGCAGAGGAAGTGCAGGGCGTACACGAGGAGCAGCGCCACGGTCAGCGGGGCCTGCTCGTGCAGCGGGTGGACACCCTCCACGCGCAGCAGGCCGAGCAGGATGATCATGTCGCGCAGCAGCTGCCGGACGGTGACGTCGAAGCGGACTCTGCTCAGCATCGAGAGCAGGCGGGGCTGCCGGTACCGCAGGTACAGGTCGAGGGCGAGGCCCGCGGCCGCGCCGGTGACGAACACCGGCACCTGGGCCAGCAGGGCGCCGACGAGCTGAGCGGTGAACGCGGCGAACAGCGTGAGCAGCGCGGCGAGCTGCTTCACACGGCGGGATATGAGTCCGGCGGCGAGCACGGTGAATGAACTCCTGGCGGGGAGGGGCGATCGGCCGGGAAGCCGTTCTGGGGGGTGCCGTTACCTCGCGCGCGCGTATTGGGGGGACAGCGGCGAGGGGGCTCGGCGGCTGACGGTATGCGGTGCACGGCCGTCGTCGCAACGCGCCGTGACAACAATCACCGCAGATGCGGCAAATGCCCGTTCATTTGATCCCACCGGGGCGCGTTGTCCGCACATGTGAGCGGACAACGCGGCGGAACCGGTCCGGGAGAGCGTCCCCGGACCGGTCCCGCCGCGCAGCACATCGTGTTCCGCTTACGCCTTCTTCGGGTCCTCCAGGCGCGGGAACAGCACCGCGCCCTTGGTGACCGTCGCGCCCGCCGGCAGCCGGCCCCAGTCGGCGGCCCCCGGGAGGGGCTGGTCGGCCAGGGCGCCCAGGGGCGCCTCCGCGCCCAGCGAGTCCCACAGTTTCTGCGACGTCTCGGGCATGACCGGGTTCAGCAGGACGGCCATGGCGCGCAGCGACTCGGCCGCCGTGTAGAGGATCGTCGCGAGGCGGGCCCGGCCCTCCGGCGACTCGTCCTTGGCCACCTTCCACGGCTCCTGCTCCGTGATGTACCCGTTGACCTGCTTCACGAAGTCGAAGATCGCCAGGATGCCGCCCTGGAAGTCCAGCTCCTCGCCGATCTTCCGGTCGGCCTCGGCGACCGCCTTGGCGAGGCCCTCGTGGATGGCGGCCTCGGCCGGGCCGTTCGCCGTGGCCTCCGGCAGGACGCCCTCGAAGTACTTGCCGACCATCGCGGCCACGCGGGAGGCGAGGTTGCCGTAGTCGTTCGCGAGCTCGCTCGTGTAGCGGGCGGTGAAGTCCTCCCACGAGAAGGAGCCGTCCTGGCCGAACGCGATCGCGCGCAGGAAGTACCAGCGGTACGCGTCCACCCCGAAGTGCGAGGTCAGGTCCTGCGGCTTGATGCCGGTGAGGTTCGACTTCGACATCTTCTCGCCGCCGACCATCAGCCAGCCGTTCGCCGCGACCCTGCCGGGCACGGGCAGGCCCTGCGCCATCAGCATCGCCGGCCAGATCACCGCGTGGAAGCGCAGGATGTCCTTGCCGATGAGGTGCACGTTCGCCGGGAACGTCTCGTCGAACTTCCCCTGGTCGGAGCCGTAGCCGACCGCCGTGGCGTAGTTCAGGAGCGCGTCGATCCACACGTAGATCACGTGCTTGTCGTCCCACGGGACCGGGACGCCCCAGTCGAACGTCGAGCGGGAGATCGACAGGTCCTCCAGGCCCTGCTTGACGAAGTTCACGACCTCGTTGCGGGCCGACTCCGGCTGGATGAAACCGGGGTTCGCCTCGTAGAACTCCAGCAGCTTCGGGCCGTACTCGCTCAGCTTGAAGAAGTAGTTCTCCTCCTTGAGGATCTCCACCGGCTTCTTGTGGACCGGACACAGCTTCGTGCCGTCCTCGGCCTCGACGAGGTCACCGGGGAGCTTGTACTCCTCGCAGCCGACGCAGTACGGGCCCTCGTATCCGCCCTTGTAGATCTCGCCCTTGTCGAAGAGGTCCTGCACGAACTCCTGCACACGGTCCGTGTGCCGCTTCTCCGTCGTGCGGATGAAGTCGTCGTTCGCGATGTTCAGGTGCTCCCAGAGGGGCTTCCACGCCTCCTCGACGAGCTTGTCGCACCACTCCTGGGGCGAGACCCCGTTCGCCTCGGCAGTGCGCATGATCTTCTGACCGTGCTCGTCCGTGCCGGTGAGGTACCACACCTTCTCGCCGCGCTGACGGTGCCAGCGCGTGAGCACGTCCCCTGCAACGGTCGTGTAGGCGTGGCCCAGGTGAGGAGCGTCGTTGACGTAGTAAATGGGGGTCGATACGTAGAAGGCCTTCGCGCCTTCGTTCGTCCCCTGCTTCTCGGATCCAGTGGCCGCCATGGGCGAAATCCTAACGGCCCCAAGGTGCTCCCCTCACCCGCTTAACCAGGGGTGAGACGGCGAAGGCGGCGCCGGTCCCGGAGGACCGGCGCCGCCTTGGTCTGTCGCTGCTGCCGCTGCCTACGCCTTGAGGCCGGTCACCAGCTGTGCGTACAGCTCGGCGTCCGGGACCTCGCGCGGGGCGGGGCCCGCGTGGAAGAACGCGGCGTTGGGTACGTCGAGCTTCCGCAGGAAGTCGAAGCCCTTGGCGTCGTGCTCGCCGAACGCGACGAACTGCCAGAACAGCGGCTTGCCGGCGACGTCGGCCAGGGCCTGCTTGGCCGGGCCCTTGGCGTCCGGGGGGCCGTCGGTCTGGAAGACGACCAGGGCGGGGCGGCCGCTGCCGGACTTCTCGTGGTGCACGACGACCTCTTCGACGGCGCGGTGGTAGCTCGTACGCCCCATGTGCCCGATGGCGGCGTGCGTCTCGTCCACGATGCCGTCGTACGCGTCCAGGCCGACGTCGACGGTGCCGTCGATGTCGGTCGAGAAGAAGACGACGTGCACGGCGGCCTTCTCGTCGAGGTGGGCGGCGAGGGCCAGCGTCCGGTCCGCGAGGTCCTGGGCGCTGCCGTCCTTGTAGAAGCCGCGCATGGACCCGGACCGGTCGAGCACGAGGTAGACGTCCGCCCGCGCGCCGTCCAGCCGTCGGTCGGCGAGGGCGGTGCCGGCGGCCTTGTAGTGCGCGGCCAGGCCGGGCGCCCGCGACGCGACATCCGCCGCCGCCACGGCGGCACCACCGGCGGCGGCCGGCTGCGGCTCGGCCTCGGCGGCTGCCGGCTCGGGGTCGGCAACGGGCTCTGCCTCGGCTTCTGCCTGCGGCTCGGCCTCGGCGGCTACCGGCTCGGGGTCGGCTGCCGGCTGCGGCTCGGGGTCGGCTGCCGCCTGGGGCTCGGGCTCGACGGCCGGCTCGGGGTCGGCCTCAGCCTCGACCGGCTCGGGCTCGGGCTCCACGACCGGCTCAGCCTCGGCGGCCGGGGCGGGCTCGGGCTCGGGCTCCACGACCGGCTCAGCCTCGGCGGCCGGGGCGGGCTCGGCCTCGGGCTCC